>CAZIXS010000017.1:33052-35445 GCA_964543335.1 uncultured Phycisphaeraceae bacterium
CGGCTAACCAGGCTACAACTCAGCAAACGCCTCGTGGGCTCGCTGGGTGCGCTCGTGGTCGTAGCTCATCGATTCCACGCCGGCGTGCAGCGCCGCGAGATCGCGGCTGTTCGGATACCAGGCGTGCGCACGCGAGAGAAACGCCGCGGCTCGGTCCGGGTCGTTCTCACGCATCCAGCGCCGGGCCCGGATCAGTTCGGCGTCCAGCGAAGGCATCGAGCGATCCGGCGCGATCCGCTCGACATTGAGTTCCAGCCGACGAGCGACCGCCGCCGCCCCGTCGACATTCAGACCGTCCACCTGCGTGTCACCGAGCAGGCGCCACGCTTGGGCCGAGACGGGGTTCAGCGCGAGTACCTGCTCGAGCACCTGCATCCCATCCTGCCTGCTGCCTTTCTCGATGAGCAGTTCGGCTTCCAGAACCAGCGCCGGCCAGTGCAGCCGGTCGATCTCCTGGTGGATCTTGCTCAGCAGGCCGATCATGCGGGTATAGCCCGCGGCCGGGGTTCCATCGAGTTTGGCACGGATACGCAGCGCGCGGACCCCGTTCAGGATCCCGTCGATATCCGATAGCCGCTCTGCGCGAGGAAGGTCATCGAGCACCGGCTGGAGCGCGGCGCGGGCTTGGTCGTACTCGCCGAGTGTTTCGTGCGCCTCGCCGAGCAGCACCCGGGCTCTCGCGCTCTCCATCCCCTTCAGCAGTTCAATTGCCTCGCGCAGCTCGCCGCTGCGCACCAAAGCTTCGGCGCGAACGAGCGGTTCGACCTCGGGATGCGCGAAGATCGGGTGCGCATAGGCCCCGGAGATGAGCGCCGCCTTTGCCGCGAGGGCCGGTTGCTGCAGGTCCGCATCCGTCCACAACCCGTGAAACACGCGCCGTTGGGCTCGCTCCTCGCTTGAGAGATAGGGCAACTCAATCACACGGAGCACCGCGGGCAGCGGCTCGGGAGCGCCCGCGGGGGTCGGCCGATCCGGATCAACAGACGGCTGTGCGAGCGCGGCGCTATGCACAGAACAGGCCAGACCAACCGCCGCGAGAAGGCGAAAAGCGCGAGGCATTCGAGGCATCATTCCGAACCTTCCGCAGGCAGACGATCAATTTGAACGGTGTACCCGGAGCCGGGTTCCGGAACGGTCATCTCCTCTTCGGTGACGCCGTCATTGACCTTCACCCGGTTCATCAGCACGAAGGCTGTATCGACTTCTCGCCCACGCGCGTTGTTGCGTCCTGCCCGGGCGAGCAGCGGCAGCCAACGATCAGGCTCGTCCGAGGATTTCCAGTACCACAGACGCACACTGTCAAACTCACCGTCCTCTTTCCGCAAGGGCGTCAGTTTGAGTTGGACCGCATTTGTTTCGTTCACCCACGCCACATAGCCCGCGTAGGGGTTTGGCCTGTTGCCCTCGACGGCGGGCTGGAGAGAATCGAGTGGATTCACGAGTTCCACCTCATAGCGTGCGAGGATGTCGGCCTTCCGCTGGCCGATCGGGATCGGCAGCGGGCCTTCGCCGAGTCGCAGCGGATCGACTTCCTGCCCAGCCTTGGTGATCTCACGCTTTCGGTAGGTCTTGTCGTCGTCGTTCCGCTCGATGAGCCATCGCCCGTCGAACGCCCATGATTCGTTGAGCGCACGCTGGACATCCAGATCGGAATACTTCTCAAAGCGCACCACGAAGGAGCGCATCCCGACCCGGTTGGCTTGGCCTTCGGGTGTGCGGTCTCGGAACAGCAACTCGCCATGGCGATACTGCCGGTCCCCAAGCGTCGCATCGATGCGGTCGTACACGATCCGGGCCCGAAGGTCGCGCATGCCCTGGTCCGCGGTTTCCAGTTCGGTCAGAAGTTGATCTGCAGTAAGTTCCGGCACCGTCAACTCGGTGGACTCGGGTTCCACCTGCTCCGCGTCCGGCTGAGCCGGGGAGGCAGGCGCACCCAACGGCTCCGAGCCCATGCCCCCCAGAGCCGTGGCCAGAGCGATCAGCAGGATGTTCAGAAACGAGAGTGCGAGCATGACGATCCTTCCGTGGTGAACGCTCACCCCAACCATACCCGTGTCGCGGCCCAAGGGTGCGTGCACGGGATCTTCCTCAGGGATCATCGGCATCCGCACCCGGGAAGCCCGACGATCGGTACCCTACAGATGATGAACGCTCGAATTCCGGCATTCCATTCCCTGTGCGCCGTCATCGCATCGGCGGGACTGCTCATGGTTTCCGCGAGCGGGCAGGATTCCGCAGACCCCACGCCGAATCCCCCGGCCACGGGTGGCGGAACGCCAGGCGGCATGACCTTCGCGCCCATCGCCGATGGGGGGCTGAGTCTCGAACTGTCGGAAGCACTCGCTCAGCGGGGGACCGTCTATTACCTGTTGCCGGGCCGGGCTACTCAGGCG
>CAZIXS010000018.1:0-11577 GCA_964543335.1 uncultured Phycisphaeraceae bacterium
GTCCATCTTCGGCGAGGTAGATCCGCAGGCCCTGGAGCGGGTGGGTCTCGGTGGCGTGCGCGGATGAGGGATGTTTGGTGTGCGGTGAGGAGACGCTGTGGACCGCGGATGCCGCCTCGGCGGGTTCGATGAGGCGGACCCCTTGAAGCGGACCGGTGGGAACGCGCAGGGAGAACCGGCTGCCCTCGCCGGGCGTGCTGTTGACGGTGATGTCGCCCCCGAGTGTTTGCGCGAGCGAGCGGCTGATGCGCAGGCCGAGCCCCGTGCCGCCGTAGCGCCGGGTCATGGAGGTGTCTGCCTGCGAGAACGCCTGGAAGAGCTGTTTCTGCTGCTCGGGGTTCATGCCGATGCCGGTGTCGATGACATCGAATCGCAGGGGCCCGTGTGCGGGGTCTTCGAGTTCGGCCCGGATGGTGACCGAGCCGGACGGGGTGAACTTGATGGCGTTGCCGACGAGATTGACGAGGATCTGGCGGAGGCGGACCGGGTCGCTGGTGATGGTTGCCGGTACCGCGGAGAGGTACTCGATGTGCATCGTCAGGCCGCTGGCGCGGGCCTTGATCTGGAGGAGCGAATCGACATCGAAGAGGATCTGGAGCGGGCTTGTTTCGATGTTCTCGACGGTCATTCTGCCGGCTTCGATCTTGGAGATATCGAGGATGTCGTTGATGATGGCCAGCAGGTGTTCGCCGTTGCGCTGGATGGTTCGGAGATATTCGGTTCGGAGGGTTGGATCTCCTGCGACGGTGTCTTCGTCTGCGAGCAGGTCGGCGTAGCCGAGGATGGCGGTCATGGGGGTGCGGATTTCGTGGCTCATGTTGGCGAGGAACTCGCTCTTGGCGAGGTTGGCCTGGTTGGCGCGCTGCTCGGCTTCGATGAGTCTGTCGTGGGCTTCGTGGGACTCGCTGATGTCGAGGTGGATGCCCGCGGCGCGGATGGGTTTGCCTTCGGCGTCTCGCTCGAGCACCTGTCCTGAATCGAGCACCCAGGCCCAGGAGCCGTCTTTGCGCTTGAGGCGATGCTCGCAGGCGTAGATGGGTGTGCGCCCTTCGAGGTGTTCGGTGAGGACCTGCATGACCGTCTGCATGCCATCGGGGTGGACGAGTTTTTCCCAGCTGCGGACATGCGGTTCGATTTCATCGAGCTTGTAGCCGAGCATGTCGGCCCAGATCTGGTTGAAGGTGACCTCGCCGGTTTGGACGTTCCAATCCCATGTGCCGAGGGTTGCGCCCTGGATGGTCATTTCGAGGCGTCGCGTGTGGTTGCGGTTCTCGGTGATGTCGCTGACGCTCGCGACAGCGCCGGAGATGTTGCCGTCGGCATCGTGTATGGCGTGTGTGCTGACGGAGAGCCACTTGACGGTAGCGTCGGGAAGTCGCAGGCCGTGGATGAAGTCTCGGACGGGTTCGCCGGTGTTCAGAGTCTGCATGAGGGGGCGTTCTTCGGACGGAAGGTGCGAGCCGTCCTCGCGGATCGCCTCCCACTCTTTGTCGCCGGCTCCGCGGGTGCAGATGGTGTCATCGGCGAGGCCGAGGATGCGTTCTGCGGCGGGGTTGCAGCGCACGATGTGGCCGGAGGCGTCGGTTTCCACAACGCCGTCCGTCAGCGCTTCGAAGATGCTGGACAATCGTTCGTTGGCGAGGACCTGCTCGGTGATGTCGCTCTCGATGGCGATGAAGCCGACGAGTTTGCCATGTCCATCGTGCTCTGGTTGTACATCGAGGTCGACCCAGTAGTCCCGGCCGTCCTTCGATCGATTGAGGATATGGCCGCGGAAAGACTGGCCGTTGTTCAGGGCTTCGCGCATCCTTGCGATGGTCTCGGGATTCGTACGGTCGCTGGAGCAATTCGCCCGGGGACTTGCCGATCACTTCGTCGAGCGTGTATCCGGTCATGCGGGTGAATCCGTCGTTGACCCAGGTGATGCGTCGGTTGAGATCGGTCAGGACCGCGGCGTTTGTGGTCCGGCGCGCGATGCTGGCGAGTTGGCTGAGCTGGAGTGTGCTTTGTTTGATCGTGTGGTGCTGGCGGGCCAGACGACGGACGGCGGGCTCGAAGATCAGCAGGGCTTCGGCCAGCAGGGCGATGAGCGTGATGATGCCGAGGATTCGATCGATCGTGGAGAGCTGTGCGATGTCGGCTTTGGATTCGTCCTCGTAGAGATTCACCAGGCGGTGCATCTGGGGGAGGAAGCGCTCGGTCGCGCTGACGATGGTGGCGGCGATGAGCCGGAGTTCCTCGGAGTCGACGGCGTGGTTCGGGTCGGCTTTCTCGAGCAGGCGTTGGACGCTGTTCACCGTCTGGGCCATGTCCGCCTGGAGGTTCTGGAGACCGGCGGCGATGGCGGGAGGGTTGAACCCCCGGAGGCCCATGGCTTGGTTGCGGATGACGAGGCCTTCGTGGCTGGTTCGCCACAGTTCGAGCGATTCTGAGAGAAGCGTGGCGGTGCTGGTCGTGGAGGCGGTGTCGCCGGCTTCGATGGAATTGATGAGCCGCTGGCTGAGGCCCGAGACGCGCTGGCTGAGCATGCGTTGGCGGCCGGCGACATTGACGACGGTGGCGTCTGAGGCCATGCGTTCGATCATGGTTCCGAGGACGATCTGGGCGGCGATCGTCAGGACCGCAATGACGCCCAGCGCGACGATGTAGATCAGTCGGAAGCGACGGGCCGGGTTGTCACATTTTGCCTGCACCTTCTGTCCCCGGAACTGCGCTCGGAGACGGGGAGCGGTACTTGGTCATCGGTTGTTTGGGTCGCGGCGTTTACGGTTGGTCCTGACGCATCGCTTTTCTCCAAGGAAATACAGGGTTTCCCTAGTCGGGCTCTGCTGATACCCGATCACAATTGAGCCGGAGCGTATCAAAGGTGTTTCCGATGGCTCCTTTGGTCTGCTACTTTGGCACTTTGGACGGTCCGTAACCCTCGTTTTTTGGAATGGATGCCTGGATGACGACGCTGGCTAATCAGAAGGACACCCGCTCGTTTTACGGCGGGATCTACAACCGGCTGTACCGTTTCGGATACCACAACAAGAAGGATTACAGCCACGCGGTCTCGCTGTGTGGCAAGCTGCTGACGAACTACCGGGACCGGATTGAGTCGGCGTTGGACATCGGCTGCAGTTACGGCTGGGCGGTTCGGCACCTGGGCGAACAAGGCATCCGGTCGGCGGGTGTGGATGTCGCGGAGAAGGCGATCAATCGCGGCGTGAAGCAGGGGCTGGACCTTCGGGTGGCCTCGGCGACCGGGCTGCCGTTCGAGGATGGGGCGTTCGACCTGGTGATGTCGACGGACTGTTTCGAGCATCTGCGTCCGGAGGATGTTGACGCGGCGGTTGCGGAGGCGTGCCGTGTGGCTCGGACGACGCTGGCGTTCAAGATCAACCCTCGTGCGGACCGGAACGGGACCTGGAAGTTGCTGGCGGGCACCCCGCTGCATCTGACGACGGAGCCGCTGGAGTGGTGGATTGGCAAGTTCGAATCGCACGGCTGCCGCGTTCTGGATTTTGATGGCCAGAACGAGGAGTTCATCCTCGCGCGGAATTGAGGGTTCGGCGAGGGTGAGCGAGTCGGTTCGGGCGCCTTTCGTCCGGGTTTTCCTGCGTTGTGCGGGGATTTGCGGTTTTTAAGTGCGGGCAAGGGTTTGGAAAGGTGCTCGACCGCCGGGGGTAGGGTTGTGGGGAGTATTCTGAGAGAACCTGTGATCAGCAGAGGAGAAGAGAGATGACAGGGACATGGATCCGGTTTGGCGCGGCTGGCGCCGCGGCTTTGGTGGTGTGCAGCGGGGCGTTTGGCCAGAGTTACTACCAGGCGGCGGACGGCACGATCGATTTCGCGAAGGAGGCCTTCGCGGACATTTCTGACCCCGCCAACTGGGACATCCTGACGGATGAGGTGGCGATCACCCGGGCGAATGCGCAGGGGATCTTCAACCCGATTCAGGAGTCGGGGTTCAGCTTCGGGGGGAGCCCGGAGGGGACGCTGTGGTACTTCGGTGGGACCGTACAGGATGTGATCGACGGGGCGGTGACGCTCGCGGATTTCGATCCCTGGGCTGCGGCGACGGGCAACAACCCTCCGGAGAGCGTGGGCGTGAACGCGGTGCTCTATCTTGAGGCACAGGATGCCTATCTGGACATTGTGTTCACGGACTGGGGTGTGACCCCCGGGGCTGGCGGGACCTTCGCGTACACCCGGGCGGCGATCCCGGCACCGGCGACGGGTGCGGCGCTGGTGATGGTTGGCGCGTTGGCATTTCGTCGGCGTCGCTGAGGCGTGCTGGCGGGAAACCTGAACTGATCGACGGGCGATGGCGAAGTCTGCTATCGCCCTATTCATGCGCAGGGCACAGCGCCTGGGTTGTGGCCGGCGCGAGCGGTGGTTCCTAGACTGGGTGCTTTGGCGTCCTGCGCATCCTTGAGGAGACCATGATGAAGTGTCCGGTGTGTTCAACGGCTGAGCTTGTGATGAGCGAGCGTCAGGGGATCGAGATCGATTACTGCCCGAAGTGCCGAGGGATCTGGCTGGATCGCGGTGAGCTGGACAAGATCATCGAGCGGGTGACTGAGCAGGGTGGCTCGGTTGAGCCGTCCCGGCGTCAGCCGGCGGCCCCGCCTCCGCCTGCGCAGCCCATGCAGCCGGGTTACCAGCAGCCGGTGCCGCAGGGGTATTACCCGCCTCAGCAGCCCCAGCCGCGTCCGGACAAGAGCATGTACGACAGCGATTACGGGAAGTACCGGTACAAGAAGCGCAAGCACTGGCTGCTTGAGATCTTTGACTGATTCGACAAGTGTGAAAGTCGGTATTCTGGCAGGGAATGCTGACGGCTCTGCTCATCTCGAGCGTTGAGGATCTTGCTTCGCTGGCGATTGGCTACCGCGTGGGCACTGCGGGGGGTCGCAACCTTGTAGTGCTGTGCCCGCGCAAGGACACGCAGGCCGGGCTTGACCAAGCGAAGCCGGAGAGCGAGGGGCAGCCGGAACTGGTGGGCGCGGTGCTCGAGTGGTGCGCGGCGCAAGGTGTGGTGCTGCCGGTGTACGACTGCCGCGGACCGAAGCCGGAGCGGTCAGTGCTGGCGGCGGTCGCGGAACTCGGCGCGACGGATCTGGTGCTGCTGGACTCGCTCGAGGGAGGCGGGATCCGCGCGCTGAACGCACGGCTTTTGCGGGTGGCCCCGGTGCATGTGGTGCTGCTGGAAGGTGGGGAGGGGTTGTCGGGGCCCCAGAGGGTGCTGGTGCCTCAGCTGGGAGGCGGCGGCGGGCACACGATCCGATATGCGGCTCGGTATCTGGGGGCAGAGCGCGTGCCGGTTTGCGCGCTGGCGGACCCGCGGGCGATCAGCCGCTCGCGACGGGTGTACACGAGCGCGAAGGAACGCCTGTCGAGCGATCGGCACAAGGCGATGACGCAGGAAGAGCCGAGTGGCACGATCGAAGATCGGCTGCGCGAGCTCATCGAGCCGGGTGACCTTGTGCTGTTCGATGCGGAAGAGGTGAAGCGGGTCAAGGAGGTTTCCGTCACGCTGCGAGAACTTCGTCGAGAGCGACCGGGTGAAGCGTTTGCGTTGGGTTTGACTCGCGCCGAGCACGCGGTTGGGCCGGGACGGTTCGAGCGTTTCATCGAGCGGATCCGTCTGCATGCGCCGACGCTGTCGCGTGATCAGCGGCGAGAGGTGTATCTCACGCTCGAGAAGGGTGGTCAGCTCTCGACGGATTTCGTGATGATGCTGATGATGAGCGCATCGATTGCGGCGCTCGGGCTGATCCAGTCCTCCACGGCGGTGGTGATCGGCGCCATGCTTGTGGCGCCGCTGATGACGCCGCTGCTGGCGATCGGGATGTCGCTGGTGCAGGGGAATATTCAGATGTTCCGGCGGGCGTGGCGGGCGGTGGTGATCGGCGTGCTGGGTGCGCTGTTGGCATCGATGGCGATTGCGCTCCTCAGCCCGTGGGACGAGCTGTCGGCGGAAGTCGTGGCGCGTGGGGCACCGAACCCGTTCGATCTGCTGATCGCGCTTTTGTCTGGTGTGGCGGCGGCGTTCGCGCTCGCGCGCCCGGGTCTGGCGGGGACGCTGGTGGGCGTGGCGATCGCGGTGGCGCTGGTTCCTCCTTTGGCGGCGGTGGGTATCTCGACCGTCAAGGGCGAACTCGGCATGGCGGGTGGCGCGGCGATGCTGTTTCTGACGAACCTGCTGGCGATCATCATCGGGGCGGCGCTGGTGTTCCGATTCTTCGGGTTTGATGCCTCATTGCGAGGACGCAAGGCGCCGAAGTGGGTCGCGATCACACTGGTGGTGCTGATCGGCGCGATGTTCCCAACGACCGCTGCGCTGATGGCGACGCTGCAGGACCAGGTCGGTCAGGGTGTGTCGCGTCCGTACGCGCGGCCGCTGCCTCGGTCGATGCGCGACCGTATCGTTGAGCGCGTCGAGCAGCAGTCCGGCGCGGAGATCCTGATGATGGCCGAGTCGGCGATCGAGCACGGCTTTGGGCGAGAGGTTGTTGTGCTGGTGAATGGACCTGTTGATCCGACGCTCGAGGAAGATCTGCTTGCGATTCTTCGAGCGGGCACGAATGCGTCGACCCCGGTGCGGGTATTGATGGTGCCGGGGATCAGTGCGAGCGGGATGGGAATGCTGCCGGAGGGGGAGTCACCGGCGAAGTGAAGGATGGGCGGCTTATCCGCCGACCAGCAGCATGTGTCCAACGATGCCGGTGAGAAAGCCGACGACTGCGCCGAGTGCTGGGGCGTGTCGGTTTTCAAGGCGTGCCTGCGGGGCGATGTCTTCGAAGGTGAGGTAGAGGATGCCGCCCGCGGAGAAGATCATGATTGCGCCGACGATCTCCGGGTGGTCTCGCAGGAGTGTGTAGCCTGCGAGCGAGCACGCCGGTCCAAAGAGCGACATCGCTGCGAATGCGATGATGATGCCTTTGGCGGTTGCTTTCGTTGCCGCGCGGAGTTCACGGAAGGCGTTGAATCCCTCGGGGAGGTTCTGGCAGGCGATGAGCACAGCGAGCAGGATTCCGGTGTTTCTGTCGTAGGCGAAGGTTGCCCCGAGTGCGATGGCTTCCGGGATGAAATCGGCGAGCATGGCGATGAGCTGCGCGGTTGAGCCGCCGGATTTTGAGAGTTTCCAGTCGAGCGCCATGAATGCGGCGCCGCCGCCGATGAAGAGTGAAGCGGCGGCGGCGGCTGGGAGCGCTTCCATGCCGCGTGGCACGAGCACGAGAGCGACGGCGGAAAGCAGGACCCCGCCGCCGAAAGCAATGATGGAGTGCCGGATCTCGCGCTCCAGCCAGTTTGGACGCAGGTTTTCGATGCGAGCGAGAAGAGCACCGGCGGGCATCGCGAGGCCGGCGATCCATGCTGTGACGAGCGCGATGAGCATGCTGGAGGATAGCGTGAGTTGCGGCGGGATTGGTTTGGAGACGCGTGGGCCCACAGGAGCTCACGCTCGGATGCTCGAGATGCGTGTGCGGCAAAAAACCGCCCGGGTGCGGCCCGGGCGGTTTGGTCTGGAAGTCCTGATTCCTGCGGATTGTTAGCGTGCGCGGAGTTCGAGGGTTGCCTCGACGCGTTCGTCGCCTCTGATGACGGTCACGGTGACGGCATCGCCGGGGTTGTGCGCGACGAGCATACGACGCCAGGTATCGACATCGGAGACATCCTGGCCCGCCCACTCGATGATGCGGTCGCCTTCTTCGAGTCCGCCTTCGGAGGCGGAAGAGCCGGGGGTGACGCTGGCGAGGAGCACGCCGCCTTCGTCGCTCGGCTGTGGCATCACGCCGACGATGACGCGGGATTGCGGCTGGGCGGGTGCGCTGGCTTGCGGCGAGGGCGGAGCGTACTGGAGGCGGTCGGGCTGGAGCGCGACGGCGGTGGCGATGTTCTCGAAGAAGTCGATGATCTGCACGGCGCCGACGCGGTTGATCTTCCATGCCTCGTCGCGGTCGGTGTGGTAGTCGCGGTGGAGCGGGTTGCAGATGGCGAAGAGGACGGGGATGTTGCCTTCAAAGTAGAAGGGGGCGTGGTCGGAGCGTCGGCTGACGGATGTTGGCTTGCTGAAGTTGAGCGGGGAGGCGTCCATGTAGGGCTGGAGCCACTCTTCGAAGTTCTGGGCGGAGGGCACGCCGTGGAGCGTGACGCCGCCGTCGACGATGCGCCCGATCATGTCCATGTTGAGCATGAGGACATGGTCTTCCATGGGGGCGATGGGGTTGGCGACATAGTGGTACGCGCCGTTGAGGCCGGATTCTTCGGCGTCGAAACCGATGAACAGGATGGAGCGGGCATCCGCACCTTCGGGAAGTGCGGCGTACGTCTGTGCCAGTCGATCGGCGAGGATGATCACGCCCGCTGTTCCGGAGGCGTTGTCGTCGGCACCTTCATGGACCTGGGCGAGCGTCTGGGGCGTGCCGAAGCCGCCGTTGCCGGTGTGGTCGAAGTGCCCGCCGATGACGATGTACTCATCGGCGAGGTCTCCCTTGCCGGGCAGGAGGCCGGCGACGTTCTCGGGGATGAGCGGCGTGCGCTGGACATCGGCGTTGAGCTGGATTTCACCGGCGAGTTCGATGACCTGCGGTTCGGCGTCGGCGAGGGACTGGAAGGCGGCGAGGGAGCGGCCTTCGGCGTCGAGGGTGGAGATCAGGCGGTCACCGGCTTCGGCGGACATGTGGATGACGGGGACATCGAGGATGGAGCGTCCGCCGCCACCCGCGGACATGATCTGGTTGGCGCGGGGGTCTGCGGTGTTGGGTGGGTTGATGATGATGACGGCTTCGGGGTTGCGCTGGGCGACGGCGCGGAGTTTGCCGTTGAAGCCGGCGGCACCGGACCACTGGCCTCCGGTGAACTGGCTGCGTCCTTCTTCGTTCATGGGCTCGAAGCGGAACATGATGGCGACCTTGCCGGTGAGGTCGAGGTCCGGCGCGGGTGCGTAGGCGTCGTACTCGGGGGTGACGATGGAGTAGCCGACGAAGACGGCCTTGCCTGCGACTTCGCCTCCGGCGCCCATGCCGGTGGTGTTGAAGTCTGAACCGGGCGTGAAGAGCCCTGCGTTCTTGCCGGAGGCGGATGCCGCGGCCATGGCCTGGGCGACGACTTCGGAGCGTCCGCCGAGTTCGAAGGGCTGGCGGTAGGACATGGCCGAGCCGTCGGCGCCGCTGGTCTGGAAGGGCTTGGTAAGGCCGTACTGCTCGAAGTAGAACTCGAGGTAGGCCTTGGTGAATTCGGATCCGGCGGATCCGGGAG
The DNA here is from genome assembly GCA_964543335.1 of uncultured Phycisphaeraceae bacterium. Taxonomy (GTDB): domain Bacteria; phylum Planctomycetota; class Phycisphaerae; order Phycisphaerales; family UBA1924; genus JANSXG01. Next base: position 9,250 of record CAZIXS010000018.1, read on the forward strand.
CGCGGCCCTGCATGAAGGGGTTGGCGAGGGTGGAGATGTGGATGTCGAAGGCGCGGACATCGTCGGGGACGGAGGCGAGTGCGTCGGCGATCGGGGAGATGAGCTGTGAGGGTGTGAGCGCGGCCCGTTGGGAAGGGGCTGCGGTTGTGAGAATGGATTCAGCTTCGGAGGCGAGAACGGCCGAGGCGGCGAGGCCGACGGTGGCGATGATGGTGCAAGCCGCGGTGCGTGAGAAATTCATGATGCTCGGATCTCCTTGAAATCGCAGTGGGGCCGACGGATGGGCCTGGTTTGTTGAGAATACATACTCAAGGGTCGGTTTCCGGTTGCGAGTTTGGGAATATGGGCGGTGGGAGACTGGAAATGGGCTCCTGAGGGTCGGGGATTCAGGTAGATGGTGGTGTTGTGAGGGTTTGGGCGATGTGGCCGGTGCTACACTTGAGGTTCTGACAGCGGAGATATTGCGATGAATCAGAACAACGACGCCACGGCGCACGAGCGGACGCGTCGGGACCATGCGACGGAGAAGGCGGAGGATTATGTCGAGGCGATCGCGGAGGTGATCGAGGCGACGGGTGCTTGCCGCGTGACGGATCTGTCGGAGCGGTTTGGGGTGACGCATGTGACGGTGATCCGGACGGTGCAGCGGCTGGAGCGGGACGGATATGTCCGGACCGAGCCGTACAAGCCGCTGGAGCTGACTTCCAAGGGGTTGAAGTTGGCGCGGGACTGCCGCGACCGGCACGATGTGGTGTACCGGTTTCTCCTGGCGATCGGGGTGGAGCCGGGTGTGGCGGCGGTGGATGCGGAGGGGATCGAGCACCATGTGAGCGAGGCGACGCTGGAGCGGCTGCGGGCGATCGCGGATGGTGGGAATCTGGCGAAGGAGAGTTGACCGGATTTGTAGCGGGTGCTACTGTTCGTGCGGATTTGTAACCTGTGCTACAAATCAGACCCGCTCACGCTCTCGTCGAGGAGGTTCTTGGATGGCTCGCTGGAAGATGTGGTGGACGGTGTGTGCTGGCCTGCTGCTCGGGGCGGGGATGCTGTCGGCCTGTTCGACGGAGTCCGGATCGGAGTCTGGTGCGGGTGGCGAGCGGGTGAAGGCCGTGGCGACGGTCGGGATGATCGGGGATGTCGTGCGCCGGGTGGCGGGGGATCGTGCGGAGGTTTCGGTGCTGATCGGGGAGGGCGTGGACCCGCACCTGTATAGCCCGACGCGGTCGGACCTGGCGAAGGTGCTCGCGGCGGATGTGGTGTTCTACAACGGTCTGTTCCTGGAAGGCCGGATGACCGAAGCGCTGCAGGGGGGCGAGGGCCAGCAGATGGTGGTCGCGGTCGCGGAGCGGGTTGATCCTGCGCTGATTCTGAAGGAAGCGGATGCGGACGACGCGGAGGACCCGCATGTGTGGATGGATCCGACGGCGTGGTCGCAGATCGTGGGGGTGATCCGCGATGCGCTGGTGGAGATCGATCCGGATGGTGCTTCGGTGTACGAGGCGAATGCCGCGGCGTATGAGGCGGAGTTGGCTGAACTGCATGCGTACGCGGAGCGGGTGCTGAACAGTGTGCCCGAGGAGCAGCGGGTGCTGGTGACGGCGCACGATGCGTTCGGGTATTTCGGGCGGCGGTACGGCTTCGAGGTGGTCGGGATCCAGGGTCTCTCGACGGAGTCCGAGGCGGGGATGCGGGACATCGAGCGGTTGGTGACGATGCTGGTGGAGCGCGGGATCGGTGCGGTGTTTATCGAATCGACGATCTCGGATCGGAATGTGCGGTCGCTGATCGACGGGGCCGCGGCCCAGGGTCACACGGTGATCATCGGTGGTGAACTGTTCAGCGATGCGATGGGGGCGGCGGGGACCTACGAGGGAACCTACATCGGGATGATCGACCATAATGTGACGACGATCGCGCGGGCGCTCGGCGGTGATGCGCCGGAGGGCGGTTTGCACGGGAAACTGGGAGAAGGGCGAACTGAGTGAGTGGACGCGATGGCGGGGAGTTGCGAGGTGCGAGTGCGTCAGCCCTGAGCGGAAGCGGGCTGGGAGCGTTGCCCGAGCATTCTTCGGACAGCCCGCTGTCGGTGCACGCGATGACGGTGGCGTACCAGCGGAAGCCGGTGCTGTGGGATGTGGACTACGACGCGCCCGGGAACCGTCTGATCGCGATCGTGGGGCCGAATGGTGCGGGGAAGAGCACGCTGATCAAGGCGTGTCTGGGGTTGGTTCCACGGGCGGCGGGTCAGGTGGAGTTCTGGGGTGAGGACTATCGGAAGGTTCGCGAGCGGGTGGGGTATGTGCCGCAGCGCGAGAGCGTGGACTGGGA
>CAZIXS010000018.1:11677-34500 GCA_964543335.1 uncultured Phycisphaeraceae bacterium
CAACACGGCGGTGGTGATGGCGGGCACGATGCTGCTGGGTTTCGCGGCTGGTGTGGTCGGAGTGTTTGCGCTGCTGCGCAAGCGGTCGCTGATGACGGATGCGCTGGGGCACTCGACGCTGCCGGGGATCGGGCTGGCGTTTCTGGCGGCACCGGCGCTTGGGTTGAGCGGTCGGTCGCCGCTGGTGCTGCTGGTGGGGGCGACGGTGACGGGTGTGCTGGGGGTGTGGTGTGTGCAGGCGATTCTGCGCTGGACTCGGCTGCGGGAGGACGCGGCGATCGGGATCGTGCTTGGGGTGTTCTTCGGGATCGGTGTGGTGGTGCTGAGCTACATCCAGACGAATTCGCCGGGCGGTTCGGGCGGGCTGGATGGGTTGATCTTCGGACAGGCGGCGACGATGCGGCCGCACGAAGCGGTGATGATGGGGGCCATTGCGCTGGCGTGTGTGGCGGCGTCGGGGCTGCTCTTGAAAGAGTTCTCGCTGGTGTGCTTCAACGAGTCTTTTGCGCGGGTGGACGGTTGGCGGGTGGGTTTGGTTGACGGGCTGATGATGGCGCTGATCGTGGTGGTGACGGTCGCGGGGATTCAGGCGGTCGGGCTGGTGATGGTGGTGGCGCTGGTGATCATTCCGGCGGTGTCGGCGCGGTTCTGGACGGATCGGCTGTGGGTGATGGTGCTGCTGTCGGGGGTGATCGGGGCGCTGAGCGCGTATGTCGGGACGGCGGTGTCGGCCGGTGTGGAGCGCGCCCCGACCGGGCCGTTGATCGTGCTGGCGGCGGGAGCGGTGTTCGTGGTGAGCCTGTTGTGTGCGCCGCGGCGGGGGGTGCTGGCGGGGGCGGTGCGACGGGGGAAGCTGCGGATGCGGATCGCGAGCGATCACCTGCTGGAGGCGGCGCACGACCGTGGGGTGCGCGAACTGAAGGCGCGCGAGGTTCGGGAGCTGGCGGAACTGATCGGGTGGTCGGCGGCGGCGCGGTGGGCGGTGGTGCGCTGGCTGGTGTGGACCGGGCAGGTGCGGAGCGTGGGCGGCGGTGGTGTGGTGCTGACGGACCGTGGTGCGGAGCGTGGGCGGCGGGTGAGCCGCAATCATGCGCTTTGGGAGCAGTACCTGATCAGTTACGCGGAGATCGCGCCGAGCCATGTGGACTGGTCGGTGGACCAGGTGGAGCATGTGCTGTCGGAGCGGCTGGTGGCGGAACTGGAGCGGAAGCTCGCTGATCGGGGGCGTTCGGTGGGGAACTCGAAAGGGGCGGTGGTATGACGCTGGGGTTGATCCAGTTCACACCGGCGCTTGACCTGTTCCCGATGCTGGCGGGCGTGCTGGCGGCGGTGGCGTGCGGGGTGCTGGGGAACTTTCTGGTGCTGCGCCGGCTCAGCCTGATGGGGGATGCGATCAGTCACTCGGTGCTGCCGGGGCTGGTGATCGCGTTCATGATTGCGGCGTCACGCGATCCGCTGGCGATGTTCATCGGGGCGGCGGCTGCGGGGCTGGTGACGGTGGTGCTGGTGGAGGTGATCAAGAAGCTGGGAAGGGTGGAGCCGGGCGCGGCGATGGGAGTGGTGTTCAGCGTGCTGTTTGCGCTGGGGGTGCTCCTGATCGAGGTTGGGCCGCAGCGCGGGGTGGATCTGGATGCGGACTGCGTGCTCAACGGCGAGATGACGACGCTGGTGTGGCGCGGTGCGCCGGAGACTCTGGTGGGGGTGCTGCGATGGGAAACGCTAGAGGCGATCCCCCGGCAGGTCTGGGTGCTGCTGGGTGCGGCGGGGCTCGCGCTGGTGTTTGTGGCGGGGCTGTTCAAGGAACTGCGGATCGCGGCGTTTGATCCTGCACTGGCGACGGCGCAGGGGTTCAACGCGACGCTGCTGCACTATCTATTGATGATGTTTGTGGCGGGGGCGACGGTGGCGAGCTTCGAGGCGGTGGGATCGATCCTTGTGATCGCGATGCTGATCTGCCCGGGGGCGACGGCGCGGCTGATGACGGATCGGCTCTCGGTGCAGGTGGTGTGGAGCGTGGTGTTCTCGGTTTTGAGTGGGGTGCTGGGGTATCTGCTGGCGGCGGGTGTGCCCGCGCTATTCGGCAAGGACCAGGTGAACCCGGCGGGGGCGATCGCGACGACGGCGGGGGCGCTTTTGGTGGTGGCGATGGTAGGGTCGCCTCGGCATGGGGTGGTGGCGAAGCGGGTGCGTCAGGGTCGGCTCGCGGTGTCGATCGCGCGAGAGGATGTCCTGGGGCATCTGTACCGAGTTGCGGAGCAGCAAGGGGGCGGGCTCGCGATGGGTGGTGTTCGCGCGGCGCTGCCGGGAAGGCGCGTGGATAAAGCCGTGAAGCGTTCGGTGAAGGCGGGAGAGGTCGAGCTTCGCGGAGGGGTGCTGGTGCTGAGTGAGCGGGGGCGTGCGGAGGCGGAGCAACTCGTGCGGAAGCACCGGTTGTGGGAGCGGTATCTCGTGGATGAGGCGGGTCTCTTGCCGGACCATGTGCACGCCACGGCGGAGCTGCTGGAGCATTATTCGACGGAGCCGCCGGGGGGAGCGCGGGTGGATCCGCACGGGCGTGAGATTCCGGGGTAGGGTTGGCCAGTTCAGGCGGCGAGGCGTTGTTCTGGGGTGGTGAGCCAGCGCGCAGCGGTCTCGACGAGCAGGGCCTTGTCGATGGGTTTGGTGGCGTAGTCATCACAGCCGGCGGCTTCACACTTGCGCCGGTCTTCGGGCATGGCGTGCGCGGTGAGCGCGATGATGGGAACGGTGTCGCCGGATTGGCGGATGGATTGGGCGAGCGTGTACCCGTCCATCTCGGGCATCTGCATGTCGGTGATGATGAGGTCGAATGGTTGCCTCGATGCACGGGCGGCATCGATGAGATCGAGGGCGATGCGTCTGTTGTCGGCGATTTCGACGGTTGCGCCTGCCTTGCGGAGGTGGAAGGCGATGAGGCGCTGGTTGTCGACACCGTCTTCGACGAGGAGGATGCGCCCTTTGAGGGGCTTGCTCGTTGTGGCTCGGTCCTTGTCCTCGATCTTGGCTTTGACCTGATCGAGTGTGGTGACTGGTATCGCGTCCGGGAGGGGGGTGAGTGGGAGTTCAATGCGGAAGCAGGATCCCTTGCCGTGCTCGGTGTCGATGAGCCGGACGGAGCCGCCCATGAGTTCGGCGAGGCGCCGGCTGATGGTGAGGCCGAGACCGGTGCCGCCGTAACGGCGTGAGACGGTTTCGTTTTCCTGTTCGAATGGATTGAACAGTGTTTCGCTCTGTTCGGGTGCGATGCCTCGCCCGGTGTCGCGGATGTCGACGATGAGCCGGAGTTTGCCGTCGCGTTCCTGTTGCGAGGCAGTGACGGTGATGCTGCCGTGCTCGGTGAATTTGACGGCGTTGCCGGCGAGGTTCATGAGGATCTGGCGGAAGCGCGTCGGGTCGGACAGGACACGATCGGGGAGGGGCGTGGAGAGCTGGGTGGAGTAGTGGACGCCTTTGCCGGTTGCGCGAGGCGACAGCAGGGTTTCGACTTCGAGCAGGATGGCGGGGATGGGTGTTTCGATGGACTCGACGGACATCTTCTCCGCCTCGATTTTGGAGATGTCGAGGATGTCGTTGATGATCGTGAGCAGATGGTTGCTGGCGGTGTGGATGGTGTCGATGGCGTCGGCGCGTTGGGCGGGGGAGCCGGTTGTCTCGGCGCTGTCGCGGAGCAGGTCGGTGAAGCCGAGGATCGCGGTGAGCGGCGTGCGGATCTCGTGGCTCATGTTGGCGAGGAAGGCGCTCTTGGCACGGTTCGCGGCTTCGGCCTGTTCCTGCGCCTTGCGGAGTGATTCCGCGGCTGCGATTTCCTTGGTCACATCCGTGGCGGTGCCGAAGAGTTCCACGACCTGGCCCTTGCGGTTTTTTCTGGCTCTGCCTTCGGCGCGGACATACTTGCCGCTTCCGGTTCCGCTGCGGAGGATCAGTGTGTAGGGAGTGCCATCGATCGCCGCCTGCTTGACGCATGCCGCGAGCGTTTCGGCGGAGGGCTCGTCGTAGTACGACAGTACCCCATCGAAGTCCGGTGTGCCGAGCGATTCGTCGCGTTCGCACAGGCCGTAGAGCTGCTTTGACCACGAGATGGTGCCGGTCTTGAGGTCGTAGGACCAGTTGCGCATTTTGGCGACGGCCTGCGCTTCTTCGGCGATGACTTTGGCCTTCGCGAGATCACTGGTCATGCTTTGGGCGAGCGAGAGGGCACGCTGGCGGCTGGTGAGGAGCGAGAGGACGAAGCCGGCACCGAGGAAGCTGAGAAGTGCACCGCCTTTGGCGATGAGGATGGGCGTTGTGAAATCGATGGAGGCTTCGAAGGTGGGCGTGGAGGTGGCGACCATGGTCCAGGTGCGGCCGCCGATCTGGAGCGAGGTGCGTGCTGTATATCGGCTGGAGTCGTAGAAGCTGTTGTCGACATAGCCCTCGATGCCGATGAGGCCGCCGTCTTTGTCGCTGAGCAGTCGGTCGACGGTCGTGATGGGGCCGTCGAAGATGTCGAAGGCGAGATTGCCCTCGAGCGACTCTGAGGTGCCATGAAGTGCTTCGGAGAGGATGATCGGGGCGTAAGCCAAGCCGACGAGGTGCTGCTCACGGAGTTGCGGAGTAGAAGTATCCGCACCTTTCTCGTAGATAGGCAGGTAATAGAGGAACGCGGTCTGGCGTTTGCCGTCCTGCACGAGGGTAATCCGCCCGGAGATGGATGCCTCACCGGTGCGCATAGCTCGCTCGGCGGCGAGGCGGCGTTCGAGTTCCGAGCCGACATCGAGTCCCCAGGCATTCGCGTTGCGTTCGCGGGGGAAGCAGTAGCGGATCACATACAAATCCGGCATTTCTGAGAGTGGGCTTGCCTCGGGAGCCAGGCCGAAGACCCTGAAGTCGGGTTCGCCGGACTCGCGTTCGCGGCGTACGAAGTCGTCGAGTTCGCTGCGTCGGACGCGCTCGATGAATCCGAAGCCGATGGCTCCGGGGAATTCCTTCGCGAGATCGTGCTGTGCGATGTGGGCGGCGAATTCATCGCGATCGACATGTTCACTGGCGATGAACAGGCCGCGAGCTCCGAACAGGCCGTAGCGGGTCTGGTTGACGCGTCGTGCGGTTTCTTCGGAGAGGCGTTCGTTGAGACGGTCGAATCTGGCCCGGGCTTCATCGAGAACGACGCGTTTGGCTCCGAGGGCTGCGCCGAGGGTGGCGGTGAGGCCGATCAGCAGGGCGGCGAGAGCCGTGGCGATCACGCGTCGCCCTCCGAAGCGCGGCTGCTATTCGTGAGGCGGATTGCGGGCCTCAGACATTGGGAGTTGTGTGTGATCCTGACTCGGCATGTTCCAATCAACCGCTGCGACGCTTCGATGCCCGACACATGATTGGGGGATGTATCGGCGGGAGTGTGTCCCGACCTGACGGCGAGTGGGGCTGAGTGGCTGGAAACGCCTCGAGATCGGGGCGATCCCGAGGTCGATTTTGGATTATGGGACTTCGGCGTCGGAGGAGGACTCGTGGCGCGATTCAAGGATCGTGCGCAGTTCAGATATGTGTTTGCTGAGGGTCTGAACTTCGGTCTGAAGGTCCTGGATGCGGTCTTCGAGCGGTCCGGTGTTTGTTCGCCCGAAGATCAGGATCAGGAACGCGATGATCATCAGCGAGCCGAAGCCCAGCCCGACGGTCTGGGTGCTGAGCGAGGATGTCTTCGCGGCGGTGCTCGGATTGCTGTCGCCTGACTGTTCGTGCATGGTGTTTCGCATCCTTCGTCGAGCGGCTTGTCGGATCAGTTGAACCAGAACGAGAAGCGGAAGTAGCGCCGGTCGGTTACGCGCCGGATCTGGTCCCATGTTCCCGGTGCGGTGAACTCGCCTTCGCGGAGGTAGGGCGTGGCGGCGGAGCCCTGGAGCCAGTAGAGGAAGTCGAAGTCGCGCGGTTCGGTGAAGACGGCGACGAGATCGATGCCCTTGGTGCCGTTGCCTCGCCAGAAGCGGAGGAGCTTTCTGCCGCTCAAGACGGCGTCGGCTTCGTCGATGAGGGCGAGCCAGGCATCGCGCATGTCGATGCTGACGACGACCTCGCTGAAGGCGGCGGTCTGGCGTGGGTTGGGGATCCACTCGCGATCGTTGTCGGTTTCGGCGTCGTAGAGTTTCCACATGGCGCGGGCGTGTTCGATGGTCTTGCGGAAATGCTCGAGGGCGCGGGTCATGCGCTCGGGCTCTTTGATGGGGAGCTGGAGGTTGCCGATCATCGCGAAGAGGTCGGTGGCGTCGAAGGGGGCGGGCTCCTGGGCACCGAAGACGGTTTCGATGAACCATGTGCTGCCGGGGAGTGAGTCGTGTGTGGTGACGGCTTTGGGGAAGAGCACAAAGCCGGTGCGGTCGAACCACTCGTTGTAATCGTGGGCGAGGATGATTTCGGCAAAGCCGGAGAGGGCGTGGGCGTAGCCGCGCATCCATTCGGCGTCGCCGCGATCGAAGGCGATGACGAGGTCTTCGGGCACGACGGGGCGGAAGACGGTGCGGCGCTGCTGGGGGTCCCAGCGACCGATCTCGGGAATGAGAGCGAAGAGTGAGCGGAGGCTTTCGGAGGATGAGGCCTCGCCATCAGCGTTGATGTCGAAACGGATGGCGGGGATCTCGATCTCGACTTTGAAGTCCTGATCGATTTCGGCGAGCACGCGGTTGGCGTCGGCGAGTTGGACAATGAAGCTACGCAGGGCGAGGTTGATGAGCTGGGGTGTGGTTTCGGCTGGGTTGTCGTTGGCGGTCCAGGCGATGACCTGCATGCGCCCGGTCATCATGGGGCCGACCTCGCGGAACGTCTGAAGGAAGCCGTGGCGGTGCGCGCCTTGGAGGAGGCCTTCGAAGGCCATGAGGAATCGGGTGGTGGCTCGTGCGAAGGCGGCTTCGGAGGATGGGGGGAGTGTGTCGAGCTCTTCGGTGAGTTCGCGCAGGGTCGTGCCGTCCTTCTGGGAGGCGAAGATGGCGTTGATCTGCTCGTTGATGGATGGCTGCGTGGCCGCGGCGGTGTGCGCGGTGAGGAGGGAGGCGAGGGCGAGCGTGGCGAAACGGGCGAGGGTGAATTTCTTCATAGCGCCAATGTACCGGGGAGGGGCCAGGCCTGAGAACGCTCTGTTTCGGTGGTTTTTGCAAGCACTGCTGAGGTATTCGGGAGGTTCGAAGGGGTGGGGCGCGATTTGAGGGTGGTAGGCATCGGTTCGCTACACTCGTGCGGAGGACCGGGGTCGCTCGGTTTCGTGGGTGAGACTCGATCTCGGGAGCGAAGACGATGATTCAATCGCGGGAGTGCTGTCAGGGCGCGGGTGGTTTGAAGGCGCGGGCTCGAAGGGTGCGCTCATCGGGTATCGGCGGGTTCATGGGTTGCTTGCTTGTGGCTTTCGGAGTGATGGCGGGGGTGGGGGGCTGCACGCCTCGCGCGATGCCGACGCCGCTGCCGTTTCGGGATGGCGGGCCGGTTGATGCGGGCTGGCTGTTCAATGGAGCATCGGGGCTGTCCATCGAGGATGCTTCGGAGCGAGCGTCTGCGAACGGCGCGTCGGTGGATGTGCTGTTCGCGACGAATCGGGTGCCGATTAGGAACGGTGATCGTGTGGTGAACTATGGCACGGGGCGGAACACGCTGACCAGCTTCGGCGTGGCGACGATCCGGTTCGGTGAAGAGGGGGCGACGGCTGATGAGGTGGCGGCGCTGGTTTCACGGAATGGGCGACCGATGATCGAAGTGGGGCAGCTGCGAGAGTTGGGACCGTACTGGAGGACGATCCCGATCACGGACGCTCGCTACGAGCAGGTGCTGGAAGATCCTGGTGCCGATCACTCGATCCGAGACGCTGAGCGGGCGTTTCTCGAGGAGCTGCGTCGTCGTCTGCCCGATTCGGGACGGGTGCTGCTGTATGTGCCCGGGTTCAACACCTCGTTCGAAGCGCCGCTGCGCTTTGCGGGGGAGTTCTCGTTTTACCTGCACGGTGAGGCGACGCCGGTGGCGTTTTCCTGGCCGGCGCGATCGGTGCCGTTCGGGTATTCGAAGCAGTTGACCAACGCGGAGCTGTCGGTGCGATCGCTGCGGGAATTGATCCGGCTGCTGGGTGAGCAGGAGGAGGTAAAGCGGATCGATGTGCTGGCGTATTCATCGGGTGCACCGATGACGAGTGATGCGTTGCTGCAGTTGCGACTGATGCATCATGAGCTGAGCGGGGAAGAGCTGCGTGAGCATCTGAAGATCGGCTCGGTGATTTACGCGGGGGCTGATGAGGACATCGACCGCTTCCGCGGGATGTACCTCGACGGGTTCGGCGAGATCGCCGAACGAATCACGATCTATTCTTCGCGGCATGATCTTGGGCTGCTGCTCTCGGAGTTTCTGGTGCGTGGGAGCAAGCGGCTGGGCCGTCTGGCCCAGAACCTGGAGGAGCACGAGCGGAAGCTCCTGCTGGATCCGGCGAGCCGGACCGATGTGATCGATGTGACGCGTGCGCAGAGCGTGGCGGGTGGCGGAGGGATCTATTCGCACGGGTACTGGTTCGGGAACGCGTGGGTGAGCACGGATGTGCTGGCGCAGTTGCGGTACGGGCTGGAGCCGGAAGAGCGTGGATTGGTTCGCGAAGCTTCGGGATCCGAAGATGATCCCAACCCGGTGTGGAGGTTCCCCAAGGATTACCCGGAGCGGGCGATGCGGGTCTACGCCGAGCGGATCCGGGACTGACCCGGAGCGACCTGGTGGTTGAGCGGGTTGCTTGAGCGGGACGATTCGCGTGCGGTACGGGTTTTTCGGCGCTCTGACGATCCGGCGAAACCTATGCTGTGCGTGAACTTCGTGCCCTCGAGAGACTCATGACCGCAGACCTCGATCCGACAACGCATCTGAATATTCTTGCGACGCACACCGCGCTGCCGGCGCTGCGTCACGAGGGAGAGGCGGTCGAGCGGGCGTTTCTGGGCTGGCTGGCGACGCAGGATCGGGCGGTTCAGGTGAAGGGTCAGCGGATCCTCCGCAACGCCGGGGTGGAGGCGCGTCACTCGTTCCTGACGCTGGAGGAGATCTTCACGCCCTGCGGTCTGACGGAATCGATGGCCAGGTATCGCGAGCACGCCAAAGACCTTGGGGAGACCGTGCTGCGGGAGGGGCTGGCGAAGGCGGGAGTTGAGGCGCGTGATGTGGATGTGCTGATCACGACGAGCTGCACGGGGTACATGATCCCATCGGTGGATGCGTATCTGGTGGAGCGTCTGGGGATGCGCCGGGATGTGGTGCGGCTGCCGGTGACGGAGATGGGCTGCGCGGCGGGTGCGTCGGCGTTGATTTATGCGTCGGAGATGCTGCGGGGGCGATCGGGTCGCACCGCGGCGGTGTTGAATCTGGAGTTTCCGACCAACACCATGCAGCAGGACGATTATTCGATGGACAACATCGTGGGAACAGCGCTGTTCTCCGACGGCGCGGCGTGCACGATCGTGCGGTGTGAGCCCGAGCCGGGTTCGGTGCGGGTCGTGGATTGGGCGATGCATCAGGTCGAGGAGACGACGGGCATTCTGGGCTACCAATTGATGGACACGGGGCTGCGGATGAATCTTGATCCGTCGCTCCCGGATGTGATCGGCGCGCACTTTGAGGGGGCGACTGGGCGGATGCTCGGGCGGAATGGTCTGGATCTCAAGCGGATCGCCAACTTTGTGATCCATCCCGGCGGCGTGAAGATTCTGGATCGGATCGGTGAGTTGCTGGAGGCGCACGGCGGTGATGTGGAACTGTCGAGAGGTGTGATGCGCCGGTTCGGGAACATGTCGAGCAGCACGGTGGTGTTCATTCTGGATGAACTGCTGCGCGGAATCGTGAAGCCCGGACCGACGCTGCTGATGAGCTTCGGACCGGGCTTCGGTGCGCATCAGGTGCTGCTGGATGTGCGGGCCGGCTGAGACGGAGACGGTCAGCGCAGGCGGATTTCTGCGGCGCGGGCGTGTGCTTCGAGGCCTTCGAGTCTGGCCAGTCGGGCGATGGAGCGGACGCGGGATTCCGTGGGGCGCTGCGTGAGCTCGATGGAGGTGCGGATGCGCAGGAAGTCGAAGACGGAAAGCCCCGCGAAGGAGCGTGCGGTGCCGCCGGTGGGCAGGGTGTGGTTCGGTCCGAGGCCGTAGTCTCCGAAGACTTCGGCGGTGTGTTGGCCGATGAACATCGCGCCGGCGTGACGGATTGACTGGGCGAGTTCGGAGGCGTCTGCGGTGATGATCTGCAGGTGCTCGGGCGCGAGACGGTCGGCGAGTTCGGCGGATTCCCGGTTGGAATCGGTGCGCACGGCGAAGCCGTTGCTCAGCGCGGAGCGAGCGGCGCCGGCGGTCGGCAGGTCCTGAAGCTGCTGATCGAGCGCGGACTGGACTTGACCGATGAGGTTGGCGGAGCAGGTCAACAGGATGGCGGAGGCGTCGGTGTCGTGTTCGGCTTGGGCGAGCAGGTCCGCGGCAACGGTTTCGGGATCGGCCGAGTCGTCGGCGATGATGACGAGTTCGGAGGGTCCGGCGAGCATGTCGATGCGGACCGAGCCGGAGACGAGCTGCTTGGCGGCGGTGACCCAGCGGTTTCCTGGGCCGACGATCACATCCACGGGATCGACGGAGACGCCGTAGGCCATCGCGGCGATGGCCTGAGCGCCGCCGACGGCGAGCAGGCGGTCCGCTCCGGCGACGGCTGCGGCGGCGAGCGTGATGGCGGTGGGTTTGGGTGAGGCGACCGTGACCGACTCCACACCGGCGACGCGTGCGGGGATGGCGGTCATCAAGACCGAGGATGGCAGTGGGAAGCGCCCGCCGGGGGCGTAGCAGCCAGCGGATTGGATGGGGATGATTTCCTGGCGCAGGTGGCCGGGTGTGGAGGCATCGATGCGGAAGCCAGTGATGCTGTCGCGCTGGGCCTGCGCGAAGCGGCGGATGTCGTTCGCGGCGGTTTCGAGCACCTCGCGGTCCTGCTGCGGTATCGCTGCGAGGGCTTCGTTGAGTTGGTCTCTGTTGTAGACGATGGGTTCACCGGGCTGGCGGTCTCCGAAGCGCTCGGCGAGGTCGCGGAGGGTCTGCTCGCCGCCTTCGCGCACCTGGTCGACGATCGCACCGGCGTCCAGGAGGGTTTGCCGGTCGACGGGGTTGCGGCGGATCCGGGCGACATCGCCGGGATCGATCACACGGAGGGCGGGTGTCGTGTTTACGCTCATGGCTTGGCTTCTCCGGCAATCTCTTGGAACGACTTTTCAATGGGGTTTTGAGAGCGGCGTGTGACTTTGAGTGCGCGGCGATCGAGGATGCGCTCGACCTCATCCAGAGCAACGCCGTGTGCCGCGAGCTTGACTGCTGCGAAATAGAGGAGGTCGGCCGCCTCGCTCGCGACCTCTTGTGCGGTGTTGGCCTCGGCGAGTTCGGCGGCTTCCTCAGAGAGTTTCTTTGTGAGCAGATCGGGGTTGCGGAGGAGCGCGGCGGTGTAGGAGCCGGTTTCGGGATTCGCGTTGATGCGTTGGAGTCTGCGGCTGAGTTCTCCCAGTCCACTGGCCGTGCCGAAGCAGGTGCGTGTCTGTTTGTGGCAGAAGCCGACACCGCTCTGGCGTACGGTGAATCGGAGGGCGTCGCGATCGCAGTCGGCGTCGATGGCGAGAAGCTGCTGGGTAGTTCCGGAGGTTTCGCCTTTCCGCCAGAGCGAGTTGCGAGAGCGGGACCAGTAGACGCCGGATCGCGATTCGATGGCGGCCCGGATGGAGTCTTTGCTCGAGTAGCAGAGACCGAGGGCTTCTCCGCGTTCGTCGGCGACGATGGTCGGGAAGAGCCCGTCCGGGCGATCGGTGTTCAGGCAGGCGACGAGCGCATCCGCGAGATCGAACGCACCGGTGTACAGGGCCATGCCGACCTGGGCATCAGTGCCGAGTTGGTCGATGATCGCGACATCTTCCGCGGATTTCACGCCGCCCGCGATGGTGACCTTCGCGCCATCGGCGGCTGCGACGATCCGGGTGATGCGCTCGGGATCGATGCCGGTCATGCGTCCTTCGTTCTCGACGAGGGTGACGAGGAAGCCATCGACGTAGGGGCGGAGTTCGGCCATGCGGGTTTCGATTTGCTGGCCGGTTCGTTCTCTCCAGCCGTCGATGACGACTTCGCCATCGCGTGCGTCGAGGGCGGCGATGACGCGGTCGCTGGGGAGCTCTCGGAGAACTTCGGGTTTTGCTGCGGTGCCGAGGATGATCTTGCGTGCGCCGGCATCGAGCCAGTCGATGGCGCTCTGGACATCCCTGATGCCCCCGCCCACGCGGCAGGGTGCGAGGCGGAGCAGTTCGCGGATGGTTTGGGCGTTGGTGCCGGTTCGGAGCGCGGCGTCGAGATCGATGACGGCGATCTCGCCGACGAAGCCGAATGTGCTGGCGATCGGGCGTGGGTCGCCGGCGTCGAGGGCTTTGGTTTCGCCTCCGATGAGTTGCACGGCGCTGCCGTTCATCAGGTCGATGGATGGGATGATCACAGTCGTACCTCCAGGCCTGCGGCGCGCATGGCCTGCTTCACTTCGGGGATGGTGTACTTGGCATCGTGGAAGATGGATGCCGCGAGGACGGCGTCTGCACCGGAGTTGACGCCTCGGATGAGATCGTCGGCGTTCGAGACGCCGCCGGATGCGATGACGGGTATGTTGACGGAGCCGCTGACGGCGGCGAGCAATTCGAGGTCGTATCCTTCGCCGGTGCCGTCTCGGTCCCAGCTGGTCAGGAGGATTTCGCCCGCGCCGCGTTCCTGGCACTCCTGAGCCCAGCGGACGGCATCGATCTCGCGGCGCTGCGTGCCAGAGCGAACGACGACTTGCCAGCGCGGTTGCGACGGATCGTCGGTGCGAGCGGCGTCGATGGCGACGACGGTGCATTGGGATCCGAAGCGATCGGCGATCTCGCGGATGAGATCGGGACGGTCGACTGCGGCGGAGTTGATGCCGACCTTGTCGGCGCCGGCATCCAGCAGGGTCGCGGCGTCTTCGGAGCGCCGGACGCCGCCGCCTACGCAGAGGGGGATGGAGAGCACGGCGCGGATCGACTCGACGGTGTGCGCGGCGGTTCCGCGTGCTTCCGGTGTGGCGGAGACATCGAGCATGACCAGTTCGTCGGCGCCCTGGGCTTCGTAGGCGCTGGCTTGCTGCACGGGGCAGCCGGCGTCGCGCAGGTTCTGGAACCGGATGCCTTTGACGACTCGGCCGTCTCGGACATCGAGGCAGGGGATCACTCTGGTTTTCAGCATGATTGCACCGCCTCGTTTGACGCGGATTGCGGAGCGATGCCTGGCACACCGGCCCAGCGGGCGAGCAGTGCGCTGCCCCAACTGCCAGAGAGTTCGGGGTGGAACTGGCAGGCGAGCGTGTGGTTGCGCTCGAGGGCGGCAAGGAATGGTCCGCCGTACTCGCTGTAGGCGGCGGTCCAGCCGGCGGGGGCCTCGGAGAGGCGGTAGGAGTTGGCGAAGTACGCGGTGCCGCTTTGCAGGAACCGGCCATCGGGCGAGGCGTTCACCTCGTTCCAGCCCATCTGCGGCACGCGCAGGGTTGAAGAGAACCGGGTGGCCTGTCCGGGAATCACGCCGAGGCCTTTGCGGCCCGGTGTTTCCTGGCTGGTTTCGGCGAGCAACTGCATGCCGAGGCAAACGGCCAGCAGTGGGCGAACGGTACCGATGCGCTCGCGGAGGATCTCTCGGATGTTGAGTTCATCGAGGCGTGCTGCCCCGCTGCCGAAGGATCCGACTCCGGGGAGCACGAGCAGGTCGGCGTTCTCGATGGCCTTGCGATCCTCGGTGATCTCGCACGCCAGACCGAGACGCTTGAACGCCGCGGCGAGTGATGCGGTGTTCGCGACTCCGGTGCGGATGATGGTGACTGAGGGAGGGTTTGTCATGACAGCGTGCCCTTTGTGGAGGGGATGCCGGATCCGGGCGAGGCGGCTATCGCCATCCGCAAAGCGAGCGCGAAGGATTTGAAGGCCGCTTCGGCGCGGTGGTGATCGTTTCGTCCCTTGAGGACATCGACATGGAGGGCGCACTTCGCGTTCATGGCGAAGGACTCGAAGAAGTGCGTGATGTTTTCAGAGGCGATCGATCCGATCATGTCACGCTGGAGTCCCAGTTCCACATTCGGGCTGGGTCTTCCCGAGAGATCGATCACGGTTCGGGCCAGCGCTTCATCGAGCGGTGCGTAGGCCGATCCGAAGCGGGTGATCCCGGACCGATCGCCGAGCGCTTCGTCGAGCGCCGAGCCAAGCACGATGGCGCAGTCTTCCGCGGTGTGGTGATCGTCGATGTGCAGATCGCCGGTGCAGGAGAGCTCGAGATCGAGGCGCGCGTGCGTGGCGAGCGCGATGAGCATGTGATCGAGGAAGCCGATGCCCGTCGAGACCTTGGCGTTGCCGGGACCGTCGAGGTTCAGGACAAGGCGGATGGATGTTTCCCTGGTCTGTCGCTGTCGTTCAACGCTGCGGTTCATCGGTGGTCTCCACGGGAGAAAGGCGGTTGCGCCATGTTGGCAGGACGGCATCGAACAGTTCGAGGATGTGGGGCCGGACCACGGCGGCTCCGGTGTTCATCAGCCCCAGGTCCGAGCGCTCGGGAGCGCCCGGAGCGCGGACGCCGAGAGGGATGGCGTCTGAAGCGATCGCGGCGCGCAGGTCATCCACGGTGTCGCCGATCATCCACACCGGTCCGGTTTGTTCGGCGCTGCTGGGTGCTGTTTCGGCGAGGCGACGGAGTGCTTCCTGAAGCGGTTTGGGGCTGGGTTTGGGCTGGTCGGTGTCTTCCATGCAGACGATGGCATCGAAGCACGCGCGCAGGTCGAATCGGTCAAGGAAGGCCGCGGCGTCTTCGCGGGGTCTGCCGGTGACGATGGCGCAGGGGAAGGCTGCGGTCACGGCGTGCAACTGTTCGAGGGCGAGCAGCATGGTCTCTGACTCGTGCAGCCCGGGGAGGTCGTCCTCGCCGTGGTAGCGGCGTTCGAACTCGGCGGCGACAACCTCGTACTCGATGACGATGCCCGCACGCTCCAGCAGGCGGTGGGTGACGGTCCAGTCGTTGTTGGCGTTGCCTTCGAGTTTGACGGCTTCGATGGCTTCGGAATCGACTTGCACACCGAAGTGGGTGCAGGTCTGCGCGATCGCGGTGCGGTAGGACCCGGACACATCGGCGATGACGCCGTCGAGATCAAAGAGGATGACTCTGGGGGGGAAGGATTGCAGGATGGCGCTCATGAGGCGATCGAATTCGGAGCGGTTGCCCGGGCAAGTGATGCGAACGCAGTCGGCGAGTTCCGGTTTGACGAAGGCTCTGACCAGGATGCCGCGTTCGCGGAGCGACTCTGCCAGGCGTGATGCGAGTGGGCCTCGCGCGAAGACGAAGTTGGCCTCCGAGGCGGAGACTTCGAAGCCCAGCGACCGGAGTGCCTGTCCGAGGATCGCCCGCTCGCGACGGACCTCGGTGGTGACGGACTGCACGACCTGGCGGCCTTCGCCGAGCATAACCTGGGCGGCGCGGAGCGAAGGGCCGGATGTGGGGTACGGCCCGCCCGCGGCACGGATCCAGCCGGCGATCGGCGGTTGGGCGATGGCGTATCCCACGCGCAAGCCCGCGAGGCCCCAGGCCTTGGACAGCGTGCGGACGATGACCACATTCTCGATCTTCAGCAGTTCGTCGGTCGGGTCGCTGGAGGCGAATTCGGCGTAGGCCAGGTCCACGACGAGCACCGCACCGACCTCGCGAGCGGCTTCTGCGATCCGCTTGAGATCGTCGAGTGGGGCGACCAAGCCGGTCGGGTTGTTCGGTGTGACGATCGTGATCGCTCCGAGGCGATCGGCGTTGAGGCGGATCGTTTCCAGGATCCGATCGGTGGGGAGGTCGTTGAGCGCCCACTGGACTTCCACGATCTCGGCTCCGGCGATCGTCGCGTCGCTCGGGATCATCTCGAAGGTTGGTACGATCGAGATCAGCACTCGATCGCGGTCGAGCATGGCGAGCAGGACCCGGGCCAACGCCTCATCTGCTCCCGCGGTGACGACGACCTGCGAGGGTGTCACGTTCCATTGCTCGGCGATCTGCGCTTCGAGCGGGGCGGGGATGGGGTAGCGCCGGACTTCTTCGGCGGTGGTCTCTGCGATGGCTCGGGCGGCGAGTTCGGCGATCTCGCGCGGCGCTTCGTTGTTGTCCAGGCGCAGCGTGACGCCCGCTTCGTCGGGACGGGGCTGATAGGCCCGGAGCGATTCGAGTCCAGCGCGGGGTCGGATGGTGTTGGCGGTGGGCATGCTGTTCCTCACGACACGATCTGGGCGAGTTTGGTCACGATGATGTCCGTCCCGCCCCGGCGCTTCAGGTCCGGGATCAGTCGGGCGAGGTCCGCGCGGGGGACCGCGGCTTTGACGGCGTAGCCGGCTCCGCCGTTGAGCTGTGCGATGGTGGGGACCCGCATGGCGGGGAGGGCTTCGACGACGGATTCGAGGCGGTCCGCGCTCACATTGACTTCGAGGATCACCCGCTGGCGAGCCGCGAGCACCGAAGACAGCAGCATGACGAGCTCTTCGATGCGGTCGCGGAGCACCGGGTTCTCCATGGCGCGGGGCGAGGCGTACAGGCGCGTGGAGGAGGTCATGAGATCCGCGAAGATCTCCAGCCCGTTCGCGCTGAGGGTCGCTCCGGTCGCGGTGTTGTCAACGATGAAGTCGGCGTCTTCGGGTGGGAAGACTTCGGTGGCGCCGAAGGATCGCACGATGGTCGCGTCGATCGAGGAGCGTTCGAGCCATGCCTCGGTGAGGCGGACATACTCGGTGGCGACCCGAAGCCCTTTGGCGCGCAGGCCATCGCCTTCGAGCAGGTGCGTTGGAGCCGCGGCGACCAGGCGCACGGGATCGAGACCGGTGTCGAGCAACTCGACGAGGTCGAGCCCGAATTCCTGGACCCAGTCCGCACCGGCGAACGCGAGGTCGCGGGAGCCGGCGGCCAGCATTTCGACGGCGTTGTGCGGCTTGAGCACCTTGGTTTCAACCTGATCCAGGGACAGGGTTGGGCGATAGCCGCGCTCCGAAGCGCGGACGCGGATGCCCGCGTCGGCGAGGAGTGTGACGACGCCGTCGTACATACGACCCTTGGGGAGGGCGAACCGGAGTGTGGGATCTTGGAGAGATCGTTCGATCGCAGCAGTCATGTGCCGGAGTCCTTCAATGGGTCGGCCTCGGCCGGCACGATCGATCCTGCGACATGCAAAACCGAAAGACGCCGACTCGGGGCCGGCGTCTGGTCAGGGAAGCGTGATCGCGTTACAGCGTCTCAGCGTGGACCATCACCGGGCCCGCGTGTGCGGGGTATGAGTATGGTGATGATGGTGGTGCTGAATACGCATTACGACATCGTAGCCAGTCCGTGCGAGTGGTCAAGCGGCAGGAGACGCCAGTGCCACAGATGCGGGAAAACACCAGTCTGCACGAGGGGCGGGAACCGAGTTTCATGCGAGGCATCTTCGGACCCGTCTTTTGGGGCCTGGCGAGATCGCCGACCTCGGCGAGGACTCCCGCTTCGCCAAGACCGGCCGGGGTGAGTTCAAGGCTACCGGCAAGAGGGTGTCGTGATGGAAGGCCGTGACAGTTTGCGTCAACCTCCAGATGCCCACATCCGTTGGCGTGCGGCCATTTCCTGCTCCCAATCATGGTTCACCGAATCACCCAATCGCTCGGTTCCTGCTTTGAGGACTTCCAATGCCTCGCTCGTTTTGCCGTCCGCGTGCAGGGCATCGGCGTGCGTGAGCACGGTGATCATGCGGAGCGGGTGTCTGATTGGGAGAGACGACAAGGCGCTGGTTTGAGCGGCAATGGCGAACGGCAGGGCTTCTGATGGGCGGTTCAGTTCCATGAGCGTTCCGGCAAGGTTTTGTCGGGTCGCGATGGTGAACTCGTGGTCATCGCCAAACATTTCGAGCATGATCGGCAGCGACGCACGGAATACCGATTCTGCTTCTTCGAGTTTGCCGCGGCTGCGCAGGAGCATGGCCAGATTGTTTCGAGCGATGAGCGTGCTGGGGTGTCGCTCGCCGTGCAGCGCGGTGGCGAGGAGCATCGCTCGCTCGCGGAGCTCGATCGCCCGCTCGGGCTGCTTGCCGACACGCTCGACCGATACAGCAAGGTTGTTGAGCGCGATGAACACTTGGGGGCTGTCTGATCCGAGCGATGCTTCGACATCGGCGAGCACCGTCTCCCGGAGTGGCAACGCCTCGTCGTGTCGGCCGAGTGCCGAATAGCAGGTCGCCAGGTTCGACCGGCTGGTCGTGATCGAATCGACATCATCAAGGATTCCGTTTTCCTTGCCTCCGAGCACTTCTTCAAGCAGAGCGGCGGCTTCTTCGTGGCGATGCTGAGGCTGTAGCGGTGGTGTCGCGGGAACTTCTCGCAGCGTTGAATCACGTAGAGCATCAGGTCGTAGAAGTCGAGGATGACCGCGAGTTCTTCGCGGTCGCTGCGCTCGCGGGATCGAGGGATGTTGGCGTTCATGCATCGCGTTTTTGGCCGCTTCGCGGCCAGGGGGCTCCGCCCCCTGGACCCCCGAAGAATGTGATGTGTCGCGCCCTGATCAACCGATATTCTCCTTATATTCCGACGATGACTGACAAATGAGGCAGAGTAGAAGACGGAGAAGGGTAAAGAGTAAGAGGGGAAAAGAGCAAAGGGTTACTCAGAGTCCAGGGTGAGACGGAAGCCGAGGTTGCCGCTGCGGTCCGTCGGCGATTTCCCGGAGCGGTTCGCCGAGCGGAGGTCCCACGGGTCGCTGTACCCCGAGCCGCCGCGGAGCACACGGAGGCTGCCTGTCTGTGGGCCCGTTGGGTCCACGCGTTCGCCCTGTGCATTCGTTGGCCACTTGCCGTCCTCGTAGAAGTTCTCGTCGTACCAGTCCCAGCACCACTCCCACACGTTCCCGTGCATGTCGTACAAGCCGAACGCGTTCCGGCCTCGGGCGCCGAAGAAACCCGCCGGCGTCGTTCGACCGCGGTACTCGCCCTTCACGCCGTTGCCGTATGTAAATCCGCCGTCGTAGTTTGCGACATCCGTCGAGATCGTTTGACCGAAGTGGAACGGGCCCGTCGTTCCCGCTCGGCACGCGTACTCCCACTCCGACTCCGTCGGAAGACGGTACCCACGTGCCCCCTCACTGATCCGAACCT
Source organism: uncultured Phycisphaeraceae bacterium (assembly GCA_964543335.1). Lineage (GTDB taxonomy): Bacteria > Planctomycetota > Phycisphaerae > Phycisphaerales > UBA1924 > JANSXG01. Next base: position 30,866 of record CAZIXS010000018.1, read on the forward strand.
CCGCCTCCTTGATCCGGCCCTTATCGTCTCGCTCACGCACATCGATGATGTAATACGGACGAAGGTTCATCTCCGGGTTCTTCCGCGCCACCGACTCCGTCAGCTTGTTCGCGAACTCCACAGCCTCGTACCAGCTCACCTGCTCCACCGGGTGACTCGGGCCGTTCTTGAATCGGCTCGGGTTGTACCCCATCACCGCCTCGAACTGACCCTGCTGCACCTCCGTTGTCATCATCCAGAAACCGCGCGACATCCGGACTTGGTGCTGAGGGTGCTCATCTCGGTATCAGTCCGCCTGCCCGCCCTCGAACCAGTCCGCCTGCCCGCCCCCGAGTCGTGCCACCTCCTCGGGACTCTGGTCACCTCCCATAGTGAACACGCCCGCCGGCACCCACGCCATCTCGATCACGATGTTCAGGTCGTCCAGCCCGATCTCCCGCGTCTCGCCCGGCCGGTGCATCGCGCCCGTGTAGCGAGACTCGATCTGCTCACGCAGCTCGCACGAGGGGAGCGCAAAATGCAAAGAAATGATGAAGGTTGCGAATAGCCGAAGTCGGGGAACGCTGAGGGCCGGGGCTCGCAGCACCTTGGGCCGAACGCTCCCGAAGACACCGATGGAGCGTCTCCGGCTGCGAGGATGGACGCTGTGGCGTTTCGTTTGCATCGTGACAATATAATCGATTAATGCTGGTCCTCAATGTCGAGTTCGGGGGCATCTTTGCGGTCGCAACGGCCGCTGACGGTGTCGTGCGCCTCCGCTTCTTCACGAAGCTGGTCACCGTGTGTCTCAACGGCTCCAATCGCTATGCACGAAGGACTGCTGCGACGGGCCGGACGACGCAAGTCAATGGCGGAGCGTGCGACGAGGCCGCAGGTGATAACGCCTGGTCCGTGGTGAGATCTAGAGGAGCCTCTGTAAGATCGTTAGGTTCATGTTTGGATGCGCAAATCAAGTTTGTTGCGGTCCGGGAACAACCTGTCTCGGTAGACTGAGCCAATGGACTCAGGCCCAACACAGCCGTGGGATAGTTCCGCCAACTCGATGTCTGGCCAGTATCGCTCGAAGCCGGACCGAATCGGCCCTTACCGAATTCTCGCGCAGATTGGCGAAGGAGGGTTTGGAGTCGTTTATGAAGCGGAACAGGCTAGTCCTGTTCGTCGTAGGGTGGCCCTGAAAATCATCAAACCAGGCATGGACTCCGACGCCGTAGTGTCTCGCTTCGAGGCTGAGCGGCAGGCATTGGCGATCATGGACCACCCGTGCATCGCAAAGGTGTTGGACGCGGGGACAACAGCCCCAGATCAGGGATCGCGTCTCTACTTTGTGATGGAGCTCGTGCGAGGAGATCCGATCACCACGGTTTGCGATACGCAAAATCTCGGGGTTGAACAGCGGGTCGAGTTGTTCATCAAGGTATGCGAGGCAGTTCAGCACGCGCATTCAAAGGGTGTCGTGCACCGCGATCTAAAGCCAAGCAACATACTCGTGACCTACGACAGCGAGGGGCGGGCTCATCCAAAAGTGATCGACTTCGGGGTCGCGAAAGCCTTGAACCAGCCTCTGACTCAACGAACGGTGTTTACCGAGCGCGGACAGTTGGTTGGCACGCTTGAGTACATGAGTCCAGAACAAACAAACCACAGCGGATTTGATATCGACACGCGGGCCGATGTCTACAGCCTCGGAGTACTGCTGTATGAACTCATGACCGGGACGCTTCCGTTCGATACCCGATCACTTCGCGAAGCTGGTTTCGACGAGATTAGACGTGTCATACGCGAGGTAGAACCCCCGAGGCCGAGCACGAGACTTCGGATGCTGGTCAGCGCTGAAGCAGATCCAGGTCTTGCGCCACGAATCACCAGCGCACGGAATACGGATGCCCGGACCCTGACTGGTCTGCTGCAACGCGATCTGGATTGGGTAGTGATGCGATGTTTGGAGAAGGATCGTGAGCGTCGTTACCGCACTGCCAGTGCCTTGGCGGATGATCTCGGGCGTTTCCTCTTGGGCGACCCGGTTTCGGCGGGGCCACCCACGGTCCGCTATCGGCTCGACAAGGCAATTCAGCGTCACAAATTGCCCATTACCGCTGCGCTAGTGCTGCTCGGGCTGGCTGTATGTGTCTTTGCCTGGCAAACTCGGACCTCGTACTCCAACTTCAACACAGGCAATGCCCGCTTTACCGCACTCGCGTACGGTAATTTTTTGCTTGGAGTTGCGGCGACAAATGTGGAAGCTCGTGCCTTAGATCCGCCTTCGTCGGCTTCAGAAGCGAGACAGCATCAGACCATCCGCGATCTCGTCGAACTCAGGCGATTTGTCGCTGCGCAGACGGACTTCAGGTATACAGCCGTCGTTTCGGACGACCAGCTAATCGCCAGTATCTTCATGGAACCCATACCGACCGCCTGGGAAGAGCAGATGCGGGCGACACATGGTGCGAAGGGGGTATATGACCAAGAGAGAATTCCGTCGGATGAGTACACAGCGCTCATCGAGTCCTGGAGCCCCGACCAGTGGAAGGTCCGGACCGAAGGGATGGGAGAGAAGATTCTCAGCGAGATAGTCTGGGCGCGGCGAGTGTTGCGTTCGGCCGAGTATGACTCCTGGGCCGATTGGGCAGACTGGAAGCCTCGGATCTTCATAAATGAGGCAGAAGCGCAGAGGGTTCTCGTGCCGCGTCTAGCTCGAATCGGGGTCACGGTTCCCCCCGAGCACAGTTCCTACAATGTACGAGAACCAGCGCCCGAGTTGAGTGGCCCAAGTGACAATCTGATGCGCACACTTTTGCGAACGAACGCGAGTAGTCTCTCGGTGACCGATTCGGTCGGCTTAGTCAATGAACTGGAGTCACTCGCCTATCCAAACGGCGACAAGGCATGGATCATGCGATGGTGGTCTTTTGCCGCTCCGACCGGACTGGCACTCCTCTTAGTCACCGTTAGTCAGATTGGCGCGCGGTCGATGCTGCGTGCTGTGGCTTACATGCTGTCGCTCTTCGGCCTCTTTCTTCTCACGTACCACCAAACAAAGATGCTGATCTTCGTTGCAACGGACCTAAGCGTGATTTCATGGGCGATCGTCTGGCTGGTGGGTTTCGCGACCGCGATGTCGCTAGGAATGCTCCTTCACCAGCGGTGGCGCTTCGCGGCGTTCTTGCCGATCGTGGCGGGGATCCTGCTAGCCTTCTCGCGCCCGATCTGGATTGATTGGCCCATCTACGAGTGGTTGTGGGAAATCGCGAGCTATCTTCCCTAATGGAGCGGGTGACCTGTCCTCGAAGACCTGACCATCCGCTATGCGACGATGCTGGCAGGTGGACGGACCCGGGAAGGTGGGCAGGGCATGCCTCAGATCGGGCGTTCAGCGGAGCCGGTCATCAACAAGCGGTACGAGGCGGAGGCGCAGTCCCAAGAAGCGGTGGAGGGCTTCCGGCGGGTGCTCGGGAACCAGCACTGGGTCGTTGGCAACTTCCTGGGCAAGCGCGGACGCGCTCTGCAGGTGTTGGAGCGCTACGACAAGGCGGCCGAAGCGATGCTCGCGGGGTACGCAAACCTCGGCGCGGCCCTCGGCGAAGAGCAGGCGATGCTGCTCCGGGCCATCGAAGAGAAGCGGTTCCTCCCGCTCGGTG
>CAZIXS010000019.1:0-34042 GCA_964543335.1 uncultured Phycisphaeraceae bacterium
GGTGCTCAGGCCGGTGCGCACGGACGCCGCGCAGAGCGCGCTTGCGACGGCCAGAGCGGTGTCGGCCTTGGGGGAATCGGGGAGGTCCATCGAGCGTGAACCGTCGAGGATGACTTCGATGGACGGGCTGATCTCCTCGCGATGGCGCCGGATCATGACGCGATCGGACCGGGCGTAGACCTGCCAATCGATGCGCCGGATGTCGTCGCCGGGTTCGTACTCGCGGAAATCCATGAACTCGATGGACTGGCCGATGCCCCGGCCCATGAGCTCGCCGCTGCGCCCCGAGACGATCCGCGCGAGGTTCAGCGAGCACCCATCGGCGGCACGGATTCCCGCATCGATGGCGCGGCGAAAGCGGGCGGCCTCGGTTGGCGGGGCGGCGGGTTCAGGCATCGGGCTCGCTTTGCGGCGGCGCTGCGGGGGCGGGGGCGGACTCGGGGGTGGGCTCGGGAGCGGTGGCGGCAGCCGGTGCAACCGGTGCGGGCAGCGGGCCGTACCGCACATCTTCCTTGGACTCCCGGTAGATGCTCATGACTTTCCCGAGGGACCTTGAGGCCACGAGCAGGCCGACGACGAGCATGATGATGGCGACGAAGATGCGGGTGCCGTGCGCCTCGCTGTCCTGCCAGATCATGGCGGAGACGGGATTGAGGAACGAAAGCCCCTCGGCATCGAGGTCCCGGGAATCGCCGAGGAGGGCCACGAGGATCAGCGGGAAGATGGACACCGCGGCGATGAGCAGCATGGTGATCGCGGGGGTCATCACGGTTCCCTTGGAGAACTTCCGGAGAAGCCCGTCACGCAGGCCGATGGCCATCAGGTTGTAGGCGATGGCCATGAGCACTGAGATCGCGGACATGACGGCGAGGTTGCCAACTTCTTCTTCGAGGAACATCGAGCTGTAGCTGCCACCCAGAAGGCTGGTGACCGTCTCGAAATACACCAACCCGACGATGAGCACACTGGACATGATGCCGCACCACAGCAGACCCGCGAAGCAACCTGAGGAATGGAGAATACCGATCGGTCTCAGCAGGCGATAACGCAGCATTTTTGAGTGCAGCACACGGGCACCCGGGTCTCGGCGCTCGCCACTGGAGATGAGTGTTGCAGCGAGGAGAACGACGAGCCAACAGCCGTGCCAGAACATGACGATCTCGGTGTCGTTCATGATCGCGGCCATGAGCGCGAAAATCAGATACGACACCACTATCGCGATGCTGATGTACACCCGCGGCAGGAAGGCTCGATTGCTTGTGGAAGGGGCAACGCAGGAAGTGCTGAGTGTGAACAGCAGGCCGACGCCGAGGAGAATAGTCGTGAGAGCAGCGGCGTTGGCGAGCCAATCCTCCAGGTCGAATTGCGAAATCGAGCTCACACCCTGCCACGAGATCCAGCTGAAAATACCCCCGACGATCTGAACCGAGCCGATGAGCCCGAGCAATCCCAGGATGACCCGGATCACGATGCTGGTCGGGAGGACCGCGAGGAAGACCGCGACCTGAACCGCGGCGAAGATGATGACGAGGTCGAACGCGAGCCAGTAACCGATGGTTGGCAGGTCGATCCCGCGCAGCAGGTAACTCACGGTCACGAACGGGGTCGCGGTCGCGAACAGGAGCATGGTGACGAGCATGCCGGCGGCGAGTTTGCCCCGGATGACGGCGGCGGGCTTGAGCGTGGTCGTGAAGAGCAGGTCGGCGGCGACGCCGGTTTTGTCGCCCGCGGCCCGGATCGCCACATAGATCGGCACGAAGATGCCGCACACGACGAGCAGGATGCCGTTGAAGGTGAGGAAGGTTCGCCAGCCCTGGGGGTCTCGCTGGAGACTGAGGTCGTCGTTGGCGAAGAGCAGGATGATCATCGCGCCGATCAGCAGCGTGATGATGAACAGCGACAGCACGGCCACGACCGCGCGGGAGCGCACCGCCTGGCGGGACTCCTTGACGACGATGGGGTTGACCCGATCACCGAGCGCATCGAGGCGGCGGGTGAGGTTGGACAGGATGCTCACTGGACCTCTCCCTTCGTGACGTTCATGAACAGTTTCTCGAGCCCGGCACGGGCCTTGCGGAACTCGAGGATGCGGTGGTCGCGCTGGATGAGGTGCGCGAGCAGCGCGGAGGCTTCATCGTCGCCGCCGAGCACGCCGGCTTCGTAGATGCGCCCGGCGCGGGCGGCGTGGGCGACGGCCGGGTGCTCAAGCAGGTCCTCGAGCAGTTTGTCGGTCGCGTCGATCGCGCTGATGGCCCAGAGGACGGCTTCGCTGGATGGGTCGTCGCCCACGCCGGACTTGTGGATCTCGTCCATGGTGCCGGCGCGGAGCAGGCGGCCCCGCTCGATGATGACCGCGCCGTCGGAGACCTCTTCGAGCTCGTTGAGGATGTGCGAGCTGATGAGCACCGCCTTGCCACGCTCGGCGAGGGCGAGCATGAGTTCTCGGAGCTCGATGCGGGCGCGTGGGTCGAGACCGGCGGCGGGCTCGTCGAGGATGAGCAGTTTGGGGTCGTGGACGAGCGCGCGGGCCAGACTGACGCGCTGCTTCATGCCCTTGGAGAGCGATCGCAGCGTTTTGTCGCGGAGCGGGCCGAGCCCGGTGAACTCGATGAGTTCCTTGAGGACGACCGATCGCTCGCGTCCGCGCAGGCCGAAGGCGCGAGCGAAGAAGTCGAGGTATTCGTGCACGACGACATCGAAGGGCGAGGGGAGGTTGTCGGGCATGAAGCCGAGCATGCGCCGGGCCATCTCGGGGTAGCGGAGAACGGAGACATCGTCGAAGAAGACATCGCCGCCATCGGGCTCATCGAGGGTGGCCATGATGCGCATGGTCGTGGTCTTGCCCGCGCCGTTCGGGCCCACGAAAGCGAAGATCTGGCCGGCGGAGAAGGTGAACGACAGGTTGTCGACGGCGCGGGTGGTACCGAACTCGCGCACCAGGTTTTCGACGCGGATCTTCACTGGACCGCCTCCGATTCCGCGCCCTCGCTGGCGTGCAGGCCGATCACGACTTCGCGGGCTCGGCGCTCGCCGACCTTCTCGATGCCGAGCGGAGAGAACAAGGGCTCATCGATGATGGCGATGTAGCCGTCGGCCTGGATGAACTCCTGGGGGCTGCTGCTCACGCGGGCGGCTGAGGTGACGGGGAGCGAGCGGCTGGACAGCGTGTAGAAGTCCGGGCTGTTGGGACGGACGGCGTCGAGCGAGGACCTGGTCAGCGTGACGCGCCCACCGGCAGGGACTAACTGCGCCTCGAACATGGTGCCGCCCGGATCGCAGTAGAGTAGACGAGCGATGGGGACGCCGAGGCCGTTGAGCGCGATGGGGTTGCCCTGCGAATCAATCTCGACGAGCACACGCTCGCGCCGAGAGGTGTGCTCGCGGGTCCAGAAATGTGCGGGTTGCCGGGAGCGCACCCAGCCGGTGCTGAAATTCTGTTGATCGTCGAACTGCAGGGTGACGCGCTGTCCGTCGCCGAGGCGCTGGTAGCTGGTGCCGAGGATGGGCGTGACTTCGGTCTGCATGGAGAACGACAGGCCGCCTCGCGGGGCGAGGGGTGCGTAGAAGGCGAGCTGTGAGGAGGTGGAGGCGATCTGGTTGCGCTGATCGAGGACGGTCAGCGCGGCGAGGCGGGAGGTGCTGGAGATGCCGTCGTGCAGGAAGCCGTACACGAAGACGGTCGCGGAGAAGAGCAGCCCGAGCAGCGGCGCGGTCACGAAGAGCAGGGTGCGCCGGTTGCTCCGCGCGAGCAGGATGAGGTTAACCGGTCCGGCGAGGATCGCGAACAACACCAGGAAGACGAAGGTCATGCGCCGGGGGATGCCGCGATCCTCGATGACTTCCATGCTGCGGTTGGCGTTCTGGAGATCCACGACATCTTCACGCCCGCCGATGACCTCGGACAGGCGGCTGAAGAACCACTGTTGGCCGGACGCGTTGCCGGCCTCGGCGAGCATGGTGCTGTCTGTCCAGATGATGCGCCCGAAGCCCAGAGAGGCGGAGGGCACTTCGAACACGCTCTGGTTTCGGCCGGGGACCACGAGCCGTGGCGAGAGCCAATTCAGATTGTGCTGGCTGGTCAGGGAAGCGAGACCGCCCTGAGTCGGGCGGTTGCCGCCGAGGATGATCAGGTTGCCACCGGCGTGGACCGAGCCGATGAGCGCGTCCCGAACGCCCGAGGGCAGCGATTCGAACTCGCTGGCGGTCACGACCACGGCGAGATACCGCGAGTATTCCAGCCAATCGTCGGGCCAACTGGCGGCGACGCGGCTGGATCGGGTGACCTTCCGCGATTCGGACCCGCCTCTCGGATACGAGCTGCCTGAGGATGCGGAGCTATCAGAAATGAGCGTCTCGATCTGACTCGCGAGCGCCGCAGATACGGCGTTGCTGGCGAGAATCAGGTGGTTCGTGTCGGCGGTCGGGGTGCCCCAGAACCGGCTGTACCCGCCATCCTGCTGCTCGACGCCGTGCCCGGAAGAACTCACGCGGAGCGGGTTGCCGACGCGACGACCATCGACATAGACGATGGCGCTCGTGCCGTCGAAATCCACCGGGGGCTGGTAGATGGGCAGCTCGACGGTCGAGCCGGCGGGCACGGTGGCGCTGCCACTGATCGTGGTGATCGGGCCGTCTGAATCGGTCAGGACGATGCGGACGGTGCGATCTTCGGGGTTGGTGTTCTGGAGGATGAAGCGGAACGAGGCGTAGCCATAGGAGCTTTCACCGCTCATCGATGTTTCGCGGATATCTATGCCGTTGAAGTTCTGCGCGTTCGCGGACACCGACGCGATCAGGCCGAGGGTGATCGCGCACAGGAAAGAAAGGACTCGGTTCATCGCGTGGGCTCCTCCGCCTCGAGGCGGACACCCGAGGGCAGGTCCAGCCGGACCGGGTCGATGGCTTTGATGAGGTCGCGCACGACATCGAACGCGTCGATGCGTTCGAAACCGGCGTCGTGATTCAGGATGATCCGGTGATTGAGCACATGCGGAGCGACGGCCCGGACATCCTCGAAGCCCGCGGTCGGTCGGCCGGCGAGCAGCGCGTGGGCCCGAGCGGCCTCGGCGATGCCGATGGCGGCGCGGGGAGAAGCGCCGTGCTTGACGAAGCGCTGGATGTGATCCGGGGCCGCATCGCTGGTGGGGTGGGTCGCGTTGACGAGGCGTGCGGTGTAGCGAGCGACCGCCGGGGGGAGCACGATCCGCTCGATGCAGTTGAGCAGGGCATCGATCTGCTGGGGATCGGCCACCGGTTCAAGGCGGGGCGGCTCACCACGCCGGCGCGTCGAGATGATGCGCTCCAGGGTGGCTTCCTGAGGGAGGCCGACCTGCAGTTTGAAGAGGAAGCGGTCGAGCTGGGCTTCGGGCAGCGGGTAGGTGCCTTCGAGTTCGACCGGGTTCTGCGAAGCGAGCACGAAGAACGGGCTGGGGAGCTTGCGGGTCTCGCCAAGCGTGGTGACGCGGCGCTCCTGCATGGCTTCGAGCAGCGCCGACTGCGTCTTGGGCGAGGCGCGGTTGATTTCATCGGCGAGCAGGATGTTGGTGAAGACCGGGCCGGGGCGGAACTCCATGCGCCGATCGCCGCCTTCGCCCTGCTGCAGGATCGTCGAGCCGACAATGTCGCTTGGCATCAGATCCGGTGTGAACTGCACGCGCCGGAACTCGAGACCGAGCAGGTCGCCGAGCGCCTGGATGAGCGTGGTCTTGCCGAGACCGGGCATGCCTTCGAGGAGGATGTGGCCTCGGCTGAGGATGCCGGCGAACACCATCTCGTGCAGCGCTTCCTGGCCCAGCAGGACCTCGTCCATGGCGCGGAGCACGCGCCGGGCGGCGTCGGTCATGGGTTTGAGTTCATCAGGGGACAAGACCGTCTGGCCGCCGTGGTCGGAGGGGTTTTGTGTCACTCGCCGGGCTCCTGGGGTGGGTGCGATTGAGCGGGATTACTGGGGTGCGCGTTCGAAGTATCGCCGCACGGCATCGCGGTGGCGCGGGAGCACGACGGGGTTGGTGGATCCGGTTTCTGCGGAGCGCGTTGCGTCGATCGCGCCACCGGAAGAACCATCGCCGGCGAGATCCTCACCGGGCTCCATGGAGCCGCTGGAAATGAGGGTGGACTTGGAAGGGTCCACACCGTTGGAATCCACGGCGACCGGCTCGAACGCCGCGCCCTCGATGCTGGAGGGTGACTCGTTCCATGACAAGCGCGCTGCGCCCGGACCTCGGCTGACTCCCCCACTGCCAACACCCTCGAGGAAGGCCGCGAGTTCAGAACCGCTGCACTCTCCGGAAGAGAGTTGACTGAGCATTTCGGCGAGTTGGGCCTGGGCCTCGGCTCGCTGTGCCAGAGCCTGCTGCAGCGCGGCAGGGTCGATCATGCCACCCGAGGCCAATTGGCCCAGGTTGCTGGACGCGCCGCCACTGCACTGACCGGCGGACTCGGCCATCTGCTGGGCCTGTTGCTGCTGCTGCTCGCGGGCCTGCTGTCCCTGCTGCGAGAGCGCTTCGGACAGGTTGGCCATGGCTTCTTTGAGCGATTCAGACCCCGGGTTCTCGCTCATGGACTCGAGCGCTTGCTTGAGCGCTTCGGCCTGCTCGGGTGTCAGGCCTTCGGCGGATTGTTCGATCATGTCGGCGACGCGCGAGGCGAATTCCTCGGCTGCTCCCGCACTACGCATCTCGTCGGCGAGGTCTTCGGCGACCTGCTCAGCGAGTTGTTCGAGTTGCTGGCGGGCGTGGTCGAGGGCTTCCCAAGTCCGCCCGGGGTCCGTGGACTTGGCGGAATCGCTGAGGGATTGGAGCTCTTCGCGGATCTGCTGCGCCTCCTCGGCATCGACGGACTGGGTCTCTTCCAGAAGTTCGACCTGCTCTTCGAGTGTGTTCACGACCGACTCGATGTTGAACCGGTTGGATTGAGCGACGGTTTGCTCGATCGGGATGGCCAGGGCTCCGACGACGAACAGCGCGAGCACCGCGAGGCGGATGCCCAGCGAGCGGTCGAACCAGCGGGCGCGGGGGATGCGGATGGCCGAGGGCAGCGTGGTCCACTCGGCGCTGCGGTTCATGAGCATCCCGCCACAGGAACAGCGGTCATCGAGCCAGGCTGCGGCCTCGTCCTCGGTCAATCGTCTGCGAGAGGCGATGGCTCCGACGGTCATCCCAACAGGAACCGCCAACAGCCCCCACAGCGCCGCGACCCAATCAAGGCCGAGACCGAGGCGGATCGCCAGCGCGAACACTCCAGCCACACCCAAACCGATGGTGGCTCCAAGGGCCGCACCCCGCAGGGCGGTGGCGAGGGAAACCCGCTGAATCGTGGTGCGCAGGGCCTGGTCGATGTCTGTGGCGTGGGTCATGGAAGCATCCGGTCGGAAGGAAATGGCTTCAGCGTGATCTGGCCCGATTCTGAGGGGTGCGGACACTCTGCGGACGGGACAGAGTTCTGATGCCGCACCCACCCGTTGAGGCGGGCGAAGATGACGCATTCCTTTATACGACATTTCAGGTAGAGAGTTTCCTCGGGGTTGGAAGTTCATTCGGATCCGCAAAAATGCCCCGGGCAGGGGGTTATGCACAATCTTGGCCCGATATTGCATTTTTATGCATATTGATGTATATTCATGCCATGGCCAAGACCGATCGGCAACGCATCATCCAAAGGCTGCTCAGCGAGTACACCATCGACAGCCAGCACGAGCTGCGCGATCGCCTCGCTCAACTGGGGATCGAAGTCACGCAGGCCACCCTTTCCAGGGATCTCCGCTCGATGGGGATCGTCAAGGCCCCTTCGGGCTGGGTTCTCCCGGATGGACTGGGTAATGGCACCGGCCCGGAGAGTTTCGAGGCAGCGGTTCGGAACCACCTGCTGTGGGCCAAACCCGCGGCCAGCCTCGTCGTCGTGCGGACCGAGCCGGGTCATGCCGACGCGCTGGCGATCGAATTCGATCGCTGGCCACAGGACGAAATGGTCGGCACGATCGCCGGCGACGACACGATTTTTATCGCGACCGCTTCCGAAGATGCCGCGCACGCCTTGGCGAGCCGTCTGGAGCAGATCGCCTTTTTCGATGCGGCGAGCACGCCGGACGGTGGGTCGCACTCATGAATACTCAGAAACGCGCGGTTGTGGTCGGCGCTGCCGGCTACACCGGACTCGAAGCCATCGAGTTTCTTTGTCGTCACCCCCGCATCGAACTGGTCGGGCTGTTCGGCTCGGCGGGCGGATCGAGCGCCGGCCAACGGCTGAGCGATCTCGCGCCCCGGTATTCGGGAACCGCGACCGGAGCGCTGGTTGTGGGCGAGGCCAGCCCGGAGGCCATTGCAGACCTCCGGCCGGATGCCGTGATCCTCGCCACCCCGCACGAAGCGAGTCTGGAGCTTGCGCCGGCGCTGCTGGAGACCACGGGCGCGGTGGTGATCGACATCTCCGGCGCGTTCCGCCTGCGCGATGCGGCGGCGTACCCGTTGCACTACGGCTTTGAGCACACGCACCCGGACCTGCTCCGCAGCGCGGCTTTCGGTATTCCCGAACTGACCGATCGACTTCCCGGCTCGCGCCTGGTGGCGGTGGCGGGCTGCTACGCCACCGCGAGCATGCTCGCGATTGCGCCGCTCGTGGACAGCGGACTCGTGCACCCGTCCCGCCCGGTGATCGTGGACGCGGTCAGCGGTGTGAGCGGAGCCGGGCGGAAGCCGGCGCTCGAGCACACCCTGTGCGAACTGTCGCTCAAACCCTACAAGGTGCTTTCGCACCGCCACGCTCCGGAGATCGCTCAGGGTGCGGGCCTGTCGCCCAATCAGAAACTGCTGTTCACCCCGAGCGTCGCTCCGTTCGATCGCGGGATCGTCGCCACGATCCATCTCGATCTGATCGCGGATGCGGAGGCGATCGATGTCGCCGAGGCGTTCGATCGCGCATATGAGGGGCAGCGCTTTGTTCGCGTGCTCGGCGAAAACCGGTGGCCGAGTGTGGCCGGGGTCAGCCGCACGAACTTCTGCGACATCGGCTGGTGCGTGGATGTCGAAGCGGGCGATACGCCGCATGCCGTGGTGATCGCGGCGATCGACAACCTGGTCAAAGGCGCTTCCGGACAGGCGATCCAGTGCATGAACATCGCGTTGGGGTTCCATGAGGGCGCTGGCCTGCTGCCGGCGGACCATGCAAGCGAGTTGATCGGAGGCCGGCTGTGAAAACAGAACTCACGCATCAGGACCGTCCGCTGGTGATCAAAGTCGGCGGGGCGATCATCGACCAGACGGCCGCGCTGTCGCGACTGTGCGCCACGCTGGCTCAGTTGCACCAATCGATCGCCGGACAGCACGCCCGCTCGGGCGTCGTCATCGTGCACGGCGGCGGACTGGCGATCGACGGCCATCTGCGCCAACTTGGCTACGAACCGCATCGCGTGAACGGGATCCGCGTCACTCCGCCGGACCAGATCGATGCTGTGGTTGAGGTGCTCGCCGGACGGATGAACCGCTCGCTGGTCGGCAAAGTCAACGCCGCGTTTGAATCGCTGGGCGATTCACCCCGCGCGATCGGGCTCAGCATCGGCGACGGCGGGCTGACCATCGCACGCCCGGTGGCCTGCGGCGACATCAATTTCGGCTGCGTCGGCGAAATCATCGGGGGTGATCCGACTCTGGTCGAAACCGTGCTCGCGGGCGGTTACCTCCCGGTGATCAGCCCCATCGCGTGCAACAGCGCGGGAGGCGTGTGCGGCGCGCTGAATGTCAACGCCGATGACGCGGCGGCAGCGGTCGCGGGCATTCTCAACGCCAGCGCCCTTGTGCTGTTGAGCGATGTGCCCGGCGTGCTCGATGCGAACGGCGAGCTCATCGAATCGCTCGATGCACAGCGGATCGAAGAACTGATCAGCGCCGGTGTCGTGCACGGGGGGATGATCCCCAAGGTTCGCGCCGCGCTCGAAACTGCGCAGCAAACCGGCGTGGCCACTCGAATCGCATCCTGGAAAGACCCCGGCACTTTGCTGGCGCTCGCCGAGGGCGGGTCCTGCGGCACGCTGGTGCTCCCTACTTCCTCATCAACTCTGGCCACATCCGCGGAGCACTGCTCATGACCACGCTCACCGCACCACAGACATCATCGACCGGACTCGTCAACACGGACGGTGATTTTTTGGCGATCGCGGACCTTTCTCAGGAAGGTCTGTTTGAGATCATCCAGCTCAGCGCGACGGTGAAATCCGAACCCGATCGTTTCGCCGAATCGCTCAAGGGCACCAGCGTGGCGCTGCTGTTCGAGAAGCCCTCGCTGCGGACGCGTGCCGCGTTCGAGGTCGGGATCAACAAGCTCGGCGGGCATTCGGTCTACTTCGACCATAACGCGGGCCGGCTCGGGGAGCGTGAATCCGTATCGGATTACGCCAAGAACCTGGAGCGCTGGTTCGGGCTCATCGTCGCCAGGACATACCTGCACGATTCGATCACCCAGCTGGCTGCGGCTTCGCAGGTCCCGGTGATCAATGCCCTCAGCGACCTGAGCCACCCGTGCCAGGCACTCGCCGATGTGCTGACGCTCAGTGAACACCTTGGCGGTATCGAGGCCCTGAAAGGCGAGAAGCTCGTCTTTGTCGGTGAAGGCAACAATGTCTGCTGCTCGCTGGTTCGGGCGCTCGCGCTGTGCGGCTCGGAGATCGTGGTCATCTCCCCTGCGGGCTACGAACCGCGCGAGGAAGTGATCGATGAGGTCACCGACTCTGCCCAGCGGCACGGCGGGAGTTTCCTCTCAACCAACGACCAGTCGCTGGTCAACGGCGCGCGAGCGGTCTATACCGATGTATGGACTTCGATGGGCAGCGAGGACAGTGCCGCGACGCGTGCCGCGGCGTTCCGCCCGTATCAGGTGAATTCCGAACTCATGGCGCTCGCCGATGCGCGATCGCTCTTTCTGCACTGCCTGCCCGCCAAGCGTGGGCAGGAAGTGACCGACGCTGTGATCGACGGCCCCGGGTCGGTGGTCTTCGATCAGGCCGAGAACCGCATGCACACGCAGAACGCCGTGCTGCTGCGGCTTCTCGGCCAAGCGTGAATCGACGGCCGACCTCCGCATCAATTCATACACAGATCACGACACCTTCAGGACGAACCGGGCATCCGGCACAGAGAGATTGACGATGGCAAACAAAGTTGTACTGGCGTATTCGGGCGGCCTCGACACTTCGGCGATCGTGCCGTGGCTCATCGAGAACTACGATTGCGAAGTAGTCGCGTTCGTGGCCGATGTCGGTCAAGGAGCGGACGAACTCAAGGGAGTTGAGCAGAAGGCCATCGCCAGCGGCGCGAGCGAGTGCCATGTCGTGGACCTGCGCGAAGAATTCCTCAAGAATTATGTCTTCCCGACGCTGGTCGCGGGCATCACCTACGAAAAGAAGTACCTGCTCGGCACTTCAATGGCCCGTCCGGTGATCGCCAAAGCTCAGGTTGAAGTCGCACGCAAGGTTGGGGCCGATGCGCTGTGCCACGGCTGCACCGGCAAGGGCAACGACCAGGTGCGATTCGAGCACGCGTTCGCCGCGCTCGCTCCCGACCTGAAGGTCATCGCGCCGTGGCGTGAGTGGAATATGAAGAGCCGCGATGACCTGATGGACTACATCGAGTCCAAGGGCGTCCCCTGCTCGGCGAGCCGGCAGAAGCCCTGGAGCCGCGACTCGAACCTGTGGCATGTGTCCCACGAGGGCGGTGTGCTCGAGAACCCGTGGACACCCGCCCCCGAAGAAGTGTGGATGCGGACGGCCAACCCCGTGGACACGCCCGACGAGCCCGAGGATGTGCAGATCAAGTTCGTGAACGGTCGCCCGGTCGCGCTCAACGGCAAGGAACTCGATCCGGTTTCGCTGGTCGAGCAGCTCAACGACATCGCCGCGCGCCACTGCGTGGGGCGAGTGGACATGATCGAGAGCCGCGTGGTTGGCATGAAGAGCCGCGGCTGCTACGAAACACCCGCGGGCACCGTGCTCGTCGAGGCGCTGCAGGCGCTCGAGCAGCTCACGCTCGATCGTGAGACCCGGCGCTTCAAGGAAGAGCTCGGCCTGAAGTCGGCGCACCTCGTGTACGAAGGACGCTGGTTCACCCCGATGCGTGAGATCCTGCACGCCGCGACCGAAAAGATCGCCGAGAAGCTCAACGGCGAGGTGGTCGTGCGTCTGCACAAGTGCTCGGCGATCACGATCCAGCGCCGCGCCGAGAAGACCCTCTACAGCGAGGAGTTCGCGACCTTCGGCGCGGACACGGTCTACAACCAGAAGCACGCCGAAGGCTTCATCCAGATCTTCAGTTTGCCCGAGCGCATCGTCGCGCTGCGTGACGGCGTTGGCGGCCCCCACTCCAAGGGCAAACCGCTCGCGCCCAACGAGGTCGTCGAAGAGCCCATCGGCGCGGGGACGGTTTGAGCATGTGGGGAGGGATGTTCGAAACCGGTCCGGACGAGCTGTTCAAGCGGTTCAACGACTCGCTGCGCTTCGACCACGCGCTGCTTCCGTTCGATGTGCAGGGCTCGCTGGCGTGGGCCAGAGCCCTGCACGAGGCGGGCGTGCTCTCGCAACAGGAGCTGGGCTCGCTGTCCGATGCGCTGCGCGAGGTCGCTGCTGCGTACGAGGCAGACCCCGACAGCGCCCGGCTCGCCTCCGATGAGGATGTGCACTCGTATGTCGAGCGCCAACTGATCGAGCGGGTCGGCAACCTCGGCAAGAAGTTGCACACCGGGCGCAGCCGCAACGATCAGGTCGCCACTGACCTGAAGCTGTACACGCGCAGCATGATCGACGGGTTGCTGACCGACCTGCTCGACCTGCGGGAATCGCTCATCGAACTCGCGGGCCGCCATCGGGACCTGATCATCCCCGGCTTCACGCACCTGCAGCTCGCCCAGCCCGTGATGTTCGCGCACTGGTGCCTCGCCTATTGCGAGATGCTCGAGCGCGATTCCGACCGCTTGCGTGATGCCCGGACCCGGCTCAACCGCTGCCCCCTCGGCTGCGGGGCGCTCGCCGGCACAGCCTACCCGATCGACCGCCAGCAGCTCGCCGAGTGGCTCGGCTTCGACGGGCCAACGCACAACAGTCTCGATACCGTCAGTGACCGCGATCATGTGATCGAGGTGCTGTCGGCCGCGGCGATCTGCTCGACGCACCTCTCGCGCATCAGCGAGGACCTGATCATCTACGCGAGCACGCCCTACGCGATGGTCACCATGTCCGACGCCGTCGCGACCGGCAGTTCGCTGATGCCCCAGAAGAAGAACCCCGATGCGCTCGAGCTGCTGCGTGGCAAATCGGGCCGGATCGTCGGCTCTCTGGTCTCGCTGCTGATGACCGTGAAGGGCCTGCCGATGGCCTACAACAAGGACATGCAGAAGAACAAGGAGCCGCTGTTCGACGCCGCGGCGAACCTGTCGCTGTCGCTCAAGGTCATGAAGATCGTGCTCGACACGCTCATCGTGAACGAGGACCGCTGCGAGGAAATCGCGGCTCAGGGGTATACCAACGCGACCGATCTCGCCGACTATCTCGTCAGCAAGGGCATCGCGTTTCGCGATTCGCACGACATCGTCGGCCGGGTGGTCCGGGAGGCGATGCAGCAGCGCGTGCCGCTTCAGGGGTTGGACCTCGCGACCATGCAGAAGCACAGCAGCGCCCTCGAGGGCGATGTCTACGACTGGCTGACGCTTGAGGCGGTGGTCTCCAAGCGCGATGTCGTTGGCGGCACCGCGCCGGCCCGGGTCCATGCGGCTCTCGAGGACGCTGCTGCACGGATCGAATCCGAGCGCTCCACGAGCAACGCCACCACCGGATCAGGAGTCCGGGCGTGAGCATCGCCGCCGCTGGCACCTCCGAGGGCAAGACCTCGGGTACGACCGTTTCCCAACCGGTCGAGGTGATTGCTGCGCCGACTGAAACACCCAGCGAGCAGACACTCATCGTTCGGTCGGCGGCTCCTGAAGATGCCCCGGGCATCTGCGAGTTGGTCCAGCGCTGGGCAGACTCCGGACGCCTGCTCCCGCGTTCGCTGCGCGAGGTCGAGAGCCTGATCGAGTGCTTCGTGGTGGTGCGCCTCGGTGAAGACGTGGTCGGCTGCGCGGCGCTGATCGTGTGTGGCGAGGCGATGGCCGAGATCCGCTCGGTCGCGGTCGATCCGACCCGCACCGGACACGGCATCGGACGGCGTATGGTCGAGTTCCTGCTCGATGAATCGGCACGCCTCGACCTGGACCGCGTTTTCCTGCTGACCCGGGCCCCCGCCTTTTTTGAACGCTGCGGATTCCGCACCATCGACCCAGACGATTTGCCCGACAGCTTCGTGCACGACTTTCTGAATATCCAGCGGCGCACCTTCACCGATCGCTACGTCATGACACGCGAGATCGGTGAGGTGTATCACGCCGGCTGAGCGTTCCCGAAGCGGCCGGAGCGATCAGCTGCCGGGGCGGAGCACATCAATGATGGTCGGCTCGATGATCCGCACGCCGCTGTTCTCTCGCGGACGGACCCTGCCCGCCACGCCCACGATGGAGTTCAGCATGCTGTCGATGGCGATGTCTTCGTTGGGCGTCACATACGCCAGCGTGCGTCCCGAACCGCCGTCCACGGACTGGAGCCGGTACATCAGGGGCAGCCGCTTGCCGTTGTAGATCGCCGAGGGGACCAGGCGACCGACCACGATGTAGTCGCGCCGACCGGCGAGGTTCTCATCGAGCGCATCGAAGTCCTGAGCGGCCTCATCGGTCGCACTGCGGATCGCGGCGAGCTCCTGCATCGCCTGCTGCAGTTCCAGTCGGATGGTCAAAAGATCGATCCGAGCCTGCGCGTAGCGGCGCACATCGGCGGCGAGGTCGGTCTCGGTCGCCAGCACGATCAGCTGGCGATACTCTTCGATCAGCGGCTGGATCTCGGCGTCGGCGACTTCCTGCGAAGCGACGGCGGCGTAGGCCTCGTCGAGCTGCGTGCTCCGCTGCACGACGACCTCCAGAGGCGACAGGTTCTGCGTGTCCTCGGCGTTCTCGATCGCGGACTCGTCGCTACCCATCTCCAGTTCGCCTGTGCTCTCGCCCGCCGGATCGGTCGATGCATCTGTGCCCTGAGGCTGCGCCGGCGGGTCGTTGGCGGGCGGGG
This sequence comes from uncultured Phycisphaeraceae bacterium, assembly GCA_964543335.1. GTDB lineage: Bacteria > Planctomycetota > Phycisphaerae > Phycisphaerales > UBA1924 > JANSXG01. Next base: position 15,128 of record CAZIXS010000019.1, read on the forward strand.
TCTGATTCTGGGGCTGCTGGGGCTGGGCGGTTTCGGTTTCGGTGCCGGGATCGGTTGCCGGGTCATTCGCGGGCACTTCGGGAGCGGGTTTGTTCTGCTCAGCTTGGTTGCCCGCGGGTTGCTCGGCTTCGCCGTCACGCTTGGCAAGGAACTCGCGAACCTCGGTTTCGGTGGCGCGACGGGTGGCGGCGGCGATCACGAAGCCGCTCGAACCCTCCGGGGCTGGGATGATGTAGCCGTCGGCCTGACCGGCGTTGTTGTTGATCGGGCCGATGTAGCGGAACTTCGTGCCCGGCTGGATGATCGTGTCCAGACTGACACGCCGGTACGAGCTCTCGGTGGTCGGTGAGGAAGCACTGATGGCCCGGGGCTGGGCCGCGCGGGTGGTCTCGATCCGCGTCCCGTTTTCGATGATCTGCGCTTCGCGAGCGACGATCCAGACGCGGGTCCCTTTCGGGTATTCCACACGGTACCAGTCGAAGGACTCGCCGTTGACCTTGAGCAGCTGGCCGCGCTTGAGGTTGGCCACGGTGTACCAGCTTGGGCTGTCGCCGCAGCGGAGTTCGGTATCGCGCTCGAGAACCACCCAGAATGGCTTGAACTCCTCGGTCTGCGCCTGAGCCGGGGCCGGGTTGATTCCCCAGAGGCAGGTCAGAAAAAACAGAACGAGAGTGGTTCGCCGGAGGAGACTGGTGTGCATGGCTCAATTCCTTCTGGATACCCGGTGATCAGCCGGTGTCATGGAGGAGGCGACGCGGGTTCGTGGGTAAAAAAGAATGCGCAAAGAGTGATTCAACGAGTTGAACTACTTTGACCTTCCCACCGCGAAGGGATACCCTCCCCACCTATGTTCAACAGTTCAACATTCTACCGGACCGTGCGTCTCGGGGCGGCAGCACTTGCCCTGTTTGCCGGCGGCTGCGCCACGCCCTTCGAATCCGAAACGGGCGAAGAGTTGCGACGCTCCGTGCTCGATTCGATCCGGGGCGAAATGGCAGAGACCACCGCCCGCGAACTCCGCGCGAATGTGGAGCCGATCGACCTGCCTCAGGAGCGACTGGATCAGCTCAATACGATGGCCGGGCCGAGCTCCTACTCGTCGGAAGATCTGCCGGAGATGGGCTCCGACCTGACCGGAAACGCCCCTGCGGGCACGCGGATCTCGCTTTCGGATGCCGTCAACGCGGCGGTGCGCTACAACCTTCGTCTGCGCGATGTCTCATTCAGCCCCGCCCTGAGTGCCGAGCAGCTGGTCCAGGCGGAATCGGTCTTCGACTGGGTGTTCTTCGCCGATGCCCGCTGGAGCGCGTTGGACGAGCCGCAGATCGGGACGAGCTTCGGCTCGGGCCGCGCGAATGTGCGCGATGACCTCGCCTTCAGCGCGGGCTTCCGGAAGCAGTTGACAACCGGTGGAGAACTCACCTTTTCCCAGAGCGAAACCTACAGCGACATCAGTTCGCCCGGCGTGACCTTCGTGCCGGACCCCTCGCACGCGGTCGGCTTCAGCGCCCGAATCGATCAGCCGCTGCTTCGCGGCTTCGGTCGCGAGGTGACGCTCGCTGAGGTTCGGCTCGCTGAGAACGCCGAGCGGATTTCGGTGCAGCAACTCCGCGATCAGCTCATCCGCACGGTCACCGACACCGAACGGGCGTACTGGAACCTTGAGGCGGCCTACCGCACGCTGCTCGTCAGGCAACGCCTCCTCGCTCGCGGTGAGGATGTTCGGCGCCGAATCGAAGCCCGAATCGATCTCGACGCGACGCCGGCGGCAGTGTTCGACGCGCGGTCCCAGGTTGAATTCCGGCGGGCCGCGATGATCCGGGCCACCAACGATCTGCGTCAGGCCTCCGATGCGCTCAAGGTCCTGATCAATGACCCCGCTTACCCGATCGAGAGCGAGGTGCTGCTGCTGCCCGCGGATGCACCCATGGTCTCACCGGTAACGCTCAGCTACTTCGATGCCGTCACCACCGCACTCGAGCGTCGCCCGGAGATCGAGCAGGCCATCCTGACGATCAATGATGCCTCGATCCGCGTAGCGGTAGCTGACAACGGGCGGATGCCCGCCCTGAACCTCGCGGCTCAGGCCAACTTCGACGGGCTGGCCGAGAACCTCGGCGACGCTCTCGATGACCAATTCGGCGGGGACTTCGCCAGTTACATCGTCTCGCTGACCTTCGAGCAGGCGATCGGCAACCGTGGCCCCGATGCTTTCTTCCGCCAGCGCCAGATCGAACGCCTGCGGGCGATGAACACCTACCGCGTTGCGGTGCAGACCGTGCTGCTGGAGGTGAAGACCGCCCTGCGGAACCTTGAGACCAACTACCAGCTGATCGAGCAGACCAAGATCGCCCGCCTCGCGGCGACCGAGAACCTGCGCACGCTGGAAGTCCAGGGCGAAACCATCCGCGGGTTTACCCCCGAATTCCTCGATCTGCAGTTCACCCGCCAGCGGGCCTTGGCGGAGGCGGAACTCGAGGAGATCCGCGCCCTGACCGACTACAACATCGGCCTTGCCGAGTACTACGCCGCAACCGGCGGAGCCCTCGCGCGGCGTGGGCTTCGGGTCGCGCCTCCGACGAGCGATGAACTGCTGAACCCGCTCGGGTCGGGAGAACGCTGAACCGTTGGCGACCGACCGGAACCAGATCGCGGAAGCCGCGCGGCGCATCCGAGCCGGTGGGGTCGTCGCGTTCCCGACCGAGACGGTGTACGGGCTCGCGGCTGACGCGCTCAACCCCGATGCGGTCAATGCGGTCTACGAGATGAAGGGTCGCCCCGAATCGCACCCGATGAGCGTCATCGTCTCGGGTACACGGATGGCCCAGCGCGTGGTTCGCTCCTGGCCCGAACGGGCGAAAGTGCTCGCCAATCGGTTCTGGCCCGGCCCGCTCACCATCGTGGTCCAGCGATCCAGCGACCTGCCCTATCAGGTGACCGCGGGCCAGGACGGGGTCGGCCTGCGATGCCCTGACCACCCCATCGCGCTCGCCCTGCTCGAAACCTGCGGCTTCCCGCTGGTCGGGCCGAGCGCGAACAGAAGTGGGCAACCCTCCCCGACGACCGCTGACCATGTTCGACGGGCGTTTGCGGGGCGCGACCTGCTGGTGCTCGACGGTGGCCCGTGCCGCACCGGGATCGAATCCACGATCATCGAGGTGGGGCGCGACGGCGACCGGATCCTGCGTGTCGGCGCGATCACTCCCGAAGAGCTGGGGCTCGACGAGGATTCGCTGGCGGAAGGGATCGGCGCACCGATGAAGCCGCCCTATGAAGACGATCGGCCGATCGAGTTATTCGACCCATCGAACTGGGAAAGCGTGCGCGATGCGCAGCCCGGAAAGCTCGTGGTGCTGGCGATGTCCGAAGGCATCCGAGTTGATCCGCCCCACGAAGTGGTTCGGATGCCGAAAGATGCCGGGCAGTACGCGACGGATCTGTATTCGGCGATCCTCGCCGCGGCGGCATCGGGTGCCGAACGCACACTGGTCGAGCGACCGGGCCGTCGCGATGGGCTCTGGCGAACGATCCATTCGCGACTGGATCGTCTTTCACGAACCGTGGGCTGAGTCCTGCCTGACCAGGCGCGAGAGGTTGCCCTGATCATCTTCGACGATGATCTCGTCGGCTTCGTGCAGGAAGAGCCCGTGATCGACGATGCCGGGCATGCTGTTGAGCGCGGCCCGGAACATCTCCTCGGTCATGGCGTTGCGATTGTTGGGAGCCGCGGCGGGGTCTGGGGGCATTTTCAGGTCGAGAATCAGGTTGCCATTGTCGGTGCGGATCGGCTCGTTGCGGTCGTTCATCCGCATGCGAGGGTCCAGACCGAGCCACTCGAGCCGACCGGTCAGCACGCCGATCGCGAACTCGAGCACTTCGATCGGCACACGGAAGTGATCGCCGATGCGCGCGGATCGCTTGCCCTCCTGCACCAAATAGATCTTTCGACGCGCCGCGTAGGCCACGATCTTCTCGCGGGTCATCGCGCCGCCACCGCCCTTGATCATCTGCATGTCGTTGTCGAACTCGTCGGCCCCGTCGAAGAGCAGATCAACTGTGAGCGTGTTGCGCATCTCGACCAGGGGGATGCCCAGTTCGCGAGCCAGATCCGCGGAGGCCTTCGAGGTCGCGACGGCGTTGATGTGCTCCAGGTCTTTGCGCGCGATGCGATCGGCGAGGGCATGGATGGCACGCGTCGCGGCCCGGCCGGTCCCCAGACCGACTGTCATGCGATGGCTGATGCCCGCGATGGCGGCCTGGGCGAGTTGATCCTGTGCGATGTCGGGTGGAGAGCTCGTCATGCCCACAGGGTATCGCGTCTGGATGGGTTGATCAGTCCACCGGGCCTGGCGGAAGATCCCCATGAAGCCCCATGGCTTCCGAAACCCGCTGCATCGCGATCGCCGCGGCGACAGAGGCGTTCAAGGAATCCACCCGCGGCGCGATCGGGATTCGCACGCGCAGGTCGGCACCCTCGATCCGCCCGGAAGAAAGACCCTCCCCCTCACTGCCGAGCAGCAGGCAAACCCGGCGGGGCTGGTCGAGCGCGATCTGCTGAGCCGCCTCCTGGATCGAGATCGAGCCCCGGGCTGGAGTGAGCGCGATGGTGAAGACTTGCCGCTCCCGGAGGATCTTCAACCCTTCGGCCCCGACCGGAAGTTCGGCATACGGCAGGCGAAGGGCGTGGCCCATCGAGACTCGGATGGCCTTTCGGTAGAGCGGGTCGCAGCACTGGTTCGAGATCAGCACCCCTCCGGCCCCGAACGCCGCGGCGTTTCGGAACACGCCGCCCATGTTGTCATGGTTGGATATTTCCTCGGTCGCCACGAGCAGACGGGTCTCGGGAGGCAAGGAACCGAGCCAGTCGCGGGCGTCGGGGACAGGCAGGCGCCTGCCCGCTGCCAGACAGCCGCGATGGATGTCGAAGCCTACGATCGAGCCCATGACCGAGCGAGATGCCACATACACAGGAGGGAGTTCGGCGATCGACTCCAGCATCGGGCGCAAGGCCTCGAGCGCGGCCTCGCTGAGGAACACCGATTCCACCGGGAACCGGCCCTCGCGCAGCAGGAGCGAGACCACGAATCGCCCCTCGGCCATGAACAGCGCATCGCGACCCTTCAGGTCGGCTTCGCGTACATTGCGGTACGAAGCGACGCGCGGGTCTTCCATGGAATCGATCGCGATGACCTGCACACGCCCCCCAACTCTCAACGGGACCACCGAACGGAAAGGACACTAGTGATGCCCACCATTCTCAGGCAAATCGCGCTGCTCTGCGGCGGTTCGATCGCTCTGGCCTCCCTCAGCGCCTGCAACGGACCGGAAACCGTGGTCGCGACCCAGGACGAGTCTCAAGCTCCGACTCCTGAGGCCGGGCCGCTCGATCAGGCGTCCAAGAGCACCGCGACCGTCACGGTTCAGGGTGTGCGGCTGGAAGTCCCCACCCAGTGGGAACCGGCTCCGACCGGTTCGACCTTCACCGCCGTACAGTACAGCATCCCTGCGCCGAATGGCGACGCCGCAAAGGCGGCGACGCTGACCATCTCCAATCCCATCGGGGGTGGCCTGATGTACAACACGCTCCGCTGGGATCGGCAGTTCCGCGGCGAGACCGCCGAGACGCAGAGTTGGCTCACGCTCAATGATGACCTTCAGGTCATGCGGTTCTCCGGCAGGGGACCGTTCGACACCGGCCTGCCCGGCTCGACGGGCATCCAAGAAGACACCGTGGTGTTCGGCGCCGTGCCGATCGTGAATGGTCCCGAGCGGGTGGAAACGGGCGAGCCCGATGAATCCAGTCGGTACGCGTTCACGATCGACCCCGATGCCGAGCCGATGCGGATGTCCAACATCTTCATCAAACTGACGGGTCCCGCCGAAACCGTGCTCGCGGCCGAAGAGGAATGGGAAGCCATGATCGGCAGCATCCGCGTGCGCGATGTCAGCGCCTGGGCCACACCGTGAGCACCGAACCCGAATACCGCTTCGGCAAGCGGACCATCAACCGGTATGACCTCTACGAGATCGCGGTGCAGTGCCCGCCGATCGAGGCGGCGTTCCTCGATGCCGTCCACGCAAACCGTCCGCTGGTTCTGGGCGAGGACTTTGCAGGTCCCGCCGGTGTGTCTCGGGCATGGCTGGAACTCGGACCGGACCGCAAAGCGGTGGCGACCGATCTGGATCGTGCCCCACTGCTGCACGCCATTGCGCGCCTCGTCGATTCGAACGGCAAAGATGCCGCGGAGCGACTGACCATCCGGGAACGCGATGCGCTGGAGGTCGGCGACCGTGCCGATGTCATCGCGGCGCTCAACTTCGCCGCCTGCGAGTTGCACGAGCGTGATCGCCTGTTGACTTACCTCAGAAATTGCCTGTTCCGCCTTGAAGCCGGAGGCGTGTTGGTGTGCGACCTCTACGGCGGTGTCGATGCCATGCTGCCCGGAGCCAGCGAGCAGGTCATTGAGACCGAGGCGGGCGAACTGGTCTACACCTGGGAGCAGGTGGACACAGACCCGACGACGGCGCGCGTGCGCAACGCCATCCACTTCGAGCTTCCCGATGGAACCACCATCGAGCGGGCGTTCGAGTACGACTGGCGGCTCTGGTCACCGTCGGAACTGCGCGACGCCATGCGTGAGGCCGGCTTCCGATCCACCGAGGTCTATGCACAATACGGCGAGGCAATGGACGAATCGGGCGACCTGATCGTCGAGCCCATCAGCGTCGATGGGCGAGACGATCTGCCCCCGGTCGAACTCGACGACCAATGGGTCCTGTACATCGTCGGTCGGGTGTGAGCAAAGCGGAGTCGTTCAGAACTCGTAGACCAGCTCGGCGAAGTAATCGAGGTTGTTCCGATCGGTGTTCGCGCTGCTGTTGTAGCGGTCTTCGAGACTGAGGCGGAGCTTGATGTTGTTCTTCTCGTTGAGGCCGATTTCGTAGCCAGCGCGGAACTCGGCACGAAACTCGGCGGTATCGCGGAGATCAGGGAAGTAATCCGCGGAAAACTCGAACCGCTGGCGTGGCGAGAGCTTGTGGCTGAAGGCGAGCGCGATGATGGCTTCGGGGTCGATATCGTCGTTCGTACCGTTGAACTGGCGTGCGGCACCGAGGCCGAGGCGGGTGGAGAACAGAGTCTCATCGTTGTCGACGAAGCGGTAGACCACGCCCGTACCCCCACGCAGGCGTGCGTCGTAGGCGAGGAACTCGGCGAGCTCGAGCTCGGATTCAAGGAAACCCGACCACTTCGAATCGCCGCGCAGCCACTCGTTGCGGGCCCGGGCGGTGAAGCGGTTCTCGGTGCGTTCTCCGTTGCTGCGCGTCTGCTGGTAGGTGCTGCGCAGGGTGAGGATCATGTCCTCGGAGTCACGCTTCGCGGTGGCGACGATTCTGGCCGAATCCCGATCGGTGGCGCCGCGCGACCCGCTCAGGCCGAGTTGGAGTCGACCGGACCAGGTGGCTTTCGGCGGGTCGGGAAGCCGCTCGGGTTCGGTGGTCGGCGGAACATCGGGCGGGGTCACCCCGCTGCGGATCTCGGCCTCGGCACCGGGGCTGATCGTCGATGGCGATTCGGCGGGCTGGGTGGTGGTCCGAACCCGGGTCAGCGCGAGTCTCTCGATGCGGATCTCGCCGAGCGCGCTGTGGCTCAGCACCACATGGCCGGGTTGAACTTCGACCAGAATGCCGTTGAGCTGATCGCCGTTGCTGAGCACCAGTCCGACTTCGGCGTTGATCAATTCGGGCAGACGCACCAGCGGATCGCCCACCGATGATCCGACCGGCTGCTCGACCAGTTCCGCCTCGATCCCTTCCTCGACCGCAGCGTCCGCAGCCACGCGGACGGCGGACGCACTGTTCGCGAACAGCGCGACGCAGGTGAACAGGGCGGCGAAGCGAGCGGGCCGGAGCATCAGCATCGGTCGGGTGGTCCTCTCTCCATATACGGGGGCGAACTCAGGGAATATCGGCACAACGGACTACAGCGCAAAAACGAACATGCCCGCATCGAGCGATAACTCGACGCGGGCATGGGTTATCCAGACTCTATTCAGAAGCCGTACACGAGCAGCACGAAGTAATCCGTGTCGCTCTTCGGATCGGCCTGCGAGTCGCGTCGGTTTTCGACGCCGAGCAGCAGCGAGAGGTTGCCCTTGTCGTTGAGGGCGATCGAGTACGCCGCGGTGGAGACCAGGCGGTACTCATCCGTATCGTCGAAGTTCGGGTAGTAGGTCACGCTGGTCACGAGGGTCTGGTTTTCGGTGACCTTGGTCTCGAAATCCAGGCCAACGAGACCGTTGGCGAAGCCATCGTCGACATCACCGAAGGAGTAGGTGTAGCCAGCACCGACTCGAGCCCGGAGCGTCGCGTTGTCGTCACCGATGATGCGGTACCCCACACCGCCCGCGCCTCGCACGCGGTTCTCGAAGTTCTGGAACTTGTTGTACTCGTACTCACCTTCAGCGAAGAGCGACCATGGTGAGTTGTCGCCGAGTTTCCAGTCATTCCGCGCGAGACCCACGAACCGGTTCTCGGTATCGCTCGAGTCCTCGTTGGCGTACTTGTAGGTCAGGTTGAGATTGAAGATGTTCCGATTGGTTTCGCGGTTGGCTGTGAATCCGGCGCGGACATTGTCCGAGTCGGTCGAACCGCGAGAGCCGCTGAGCCCCAGGGAGAGCTCAAGGTTCCATGGATAGGTCTCCGCGGCCTCTTCGGCCGCTTCGAGTTCCGATGCCGCATCCTGCGCCAATGCGGATCCTGCGATCGCCAGGATGGAACCTGCGACCATCATGTGCTTCCAGTACTGCATCACCTGCTCCTCCGAGCTGATTTGATGTCATGCCGGATTCGGACACCCGAGCGACGAACCACGCCGCCCACCACCCGGCGGGACCGAGAAGATACGCCCGATAGCCAGATGGCGAAACCGGGTAAACGCGGATTCAGTCAGGATTTACGCTCGTGAGCCCGGTATCAGTCGCCCGAATCGCCGGCCTGCGGGGCAATCATCGCCCCCTCGGGGGTCGAGAGCACGGGATCCGTGCGAGGATCGATCGGAGCCCACTGCACCTTGGTGGCGCCGAGGAGCGTCCCCGTGGCGAACGCCAGATCCGTCTGGGCGATCTGATAATCGGCCAATGCCCGGACCTCAGCCGACTGCGCATTGGCGAGGTTGGTCGACGCATCGAGCACATCCGTCGAGGTTCGCAGTCCGACATTGAACTGGTTGCGTTCCGCTTCGAGCGTGCGAGCAGCCAGAAGCACCCGCTGGCGTGCCGCGAGGATCCGCTGCCAGGATGCCTCCAGCTGGTCCAAAGCACCCACGACCTCCTGACGGATCGCCAGTTCGCGGGCTGAACGCGTGCTCAAACGCTGCAGGCGGGCCACGATCGCCTGCTGGGTGCGAGACCGCGCGGCCTCGTTGCCGATCGGGGTCTGGAAATTGAAACCAACCGACCAGTCTGCAAAGTCACCATCGGTGAGCTGATCGAACGAACTGTCGAACGAACGCCCGAGGCCGTTGTAGCGATAGGTGTAATCGAAAGCGAAGGAGGGCAACTGCTGGTTCTTGCGAAACTGAATGGTGGACTCGTCCTGGGCCAGACGCAGCTCGAGTTCGAGCAGCTCCATACGCATGCCCATCGCCGCGGTGACGAGTTCCGTGGCGTTCAGGTCGTACGGCACGGGATCCGGATCGGTGCCGATCTCGATGTACGGATCACCCTCGATGGACATGCCGGGCGCATTGATGATGACCTTCAGGTTCCGCAGGAACCTTCTCACATCGGTCTCGGCGAGGATGATCGCTTCGAGCTGGTCGGCGACGCCCGACTGCGCGCGGGTGATCTCGATTTCCGGGGCATCACCGGCGCGGACGCGGCGTTCGGCACGCTCGAGCTGCTCGACCGCGAGCTCATACTGACTCCGGCGCACTTCCAGCAGTTTCTGGGCGGCGTACAGATCCCAGTACGCGCGATCCACCTCCGCGAGTGTGCGGATCACTTCGAGCTTGGTGAGGGCCTGGGTAATCTGGGATTCGATCGCGGCGATGCGGATCCCGAAGGTGCTGGCGCGCCGACCGAAATCGCGGAGCAGCGGCTGGGAGTACGAGATCTGAAAATCGCTGTTGTAGGACGGGTTCAGGGTCGAGAAAATGTTGTCGGTCTGGAACCGGTTGAACGGCAGCGAGAAATCGATCGTGCCTCCCGATCGAAGCGGAACGCTGACTCCGAGGTTGTACGCATCGCGCCGGGTCTGCGATCCATCCAGGTTGGATGCGGTCGGCTGATCGGTCTCGCTTCGTGAATACCCGGCCGTGAAGATTGCCTCGAAGGCCGCCTCTTCTTCGGTCAGACGCAGTTCACTGTTGGTCGGGTCGATCAGCGCCACGCGCAGATCCAGATTGTGCTGGAGCGCGAGTGCGCGACTTTCTTCCAGCGTGAGAGTTCGTCGCTCAAGCCCTTCGAACGCATCCAGTTTGCCGCCCGCGGGCATCTGCTCGGCTCCGGGTTCGACCGCAGCACGCTGCAGATCGAGCGGCTCGATGGTGCGCAGACGCTCCAATCGAACACGCACGCCATAATCCGCGTCTACTGTTTTGAAGGGACTGGAGCAGGCACCAACGCACGCGGTCAGGACAGCGCACGCCGAGATCAGCAGGGTCTTGTTCGTCATGATTCGGCTTGTATTCCGGTCGGTGGTGAGGTCAGCGGGATTCAGTCGTGTCGGAGCGCCTGGATCGGATCGAGTCGAGCGGCCTTCATTGCAGGGCCAAGTCCGAACACGATACCAACGAACGCCGAGAAGCCCACCGCGAGGATCATGGTCCACATCGGGATCTCGGCCTGAGCCAGAGAGAACTTCCCGTCGGTCAGCGTCTCCCAGTCGGTGGTCTGCAGCGCGACGGTCGTGGCCTGCGCGAGCACAAGCCCCACGGCCCCTCCACCGATGCACAGGATGATCGCCTCGATCAGGAACTGCAGCAGGATCACCAGCGGGTTCGCGCCGACCGCCTTGCGGAGCCCGATCTCGCGCGTTCGCTCGGAGACCGACACGAGCATGATGTTCATGATGCCGATGCCGCCCACGAGCAACGAAATGCCCACGAGCACACCCGCGATGATCGTCATGCTCCGTGAGGTGTCGTTGATGACATCAAGCTGCTGCTGGATCGCCTGGACCCGCCAGGTGTTGGGCCAGTTCGGGTCCAGGTTGCGCGATCGACGCAGGATGAAGTCCACCTCGGCGGTCGCTTCATCGAGCACGTTCGAATCGACCATCTCGGCGGCGACGCGGGGCCAGAACCAGTCCTCGAGTTTCTCGAAGGTGTCGTAGGGGATGAACACCTCAGACTCGATCTCCTCCTCGCCGAAGCTCATCGGGGCTTCGCGCGTCTCGACGACGCCCACGATCAGGAAGCGACGGCCTTTGATCTGGAGGTACTCACCGACGCCGTCGTTGGGCAGCTCGAGTTCGTCGAGTGCCAGATCGTTGATCAGGCAGACATCGCGCTGCTCCTGCATGTCGGTCCAGTCGAGCGGGCGTCCGAAGATCGGGTCGCGCTTCTCGACCAGGTGCCATGGCGGCTCGATACCGATGACCTCGACACCGGGCTTCACGACTGTGTTGCTGCGGACTTCCATACCCCGACCGGCCACAAGCGTGATGTTCTCGATCAGCGTCGCGTGCTGGCGAAGCTGCGCGACATCGCGCTGGTTCATCTTGATGTCCGACCAGCGGACCTTGCCGTCGAGTTGATCGGGGCGCTGGCCACGGATGGTGATCTTGTTGGTGCCCAGTTCCTCGAGACCGGACATGACATGGGCCTTCATCCCAGTCATCGCGGAGAACACCGTGGTGATCGCCCACACACCGATGATGATGCCGAGACAGGTCAGCATGGCGCGGATCTTGTTGGCCCAGATCTGCGTGAACGCAAAGGCCACCGTCTGCGTGAGGAGACGAAGGATGATCACGACGAGACCTCCTGCAGTTCATTCGCGGCCGGCTTGTTCACGGTCGCTCGGGCCGAAGCCGTGTCGGCAGCTTGCTTGATGAAAGCGATATGGATCGGGTCCTCATCCGTCGGATGATCGCTCATGATCTGCCCGTCCCTGAGACGCACGATGCGGTGCGCGTGGCCCGCGATGTCTTCTTCGTGCGTGACCATCACGATCGTCTGGCCCTCGGCGTGCAGCTCCTCGAACAGTTTGATGATCTCTTCGGAGGTCTGCGAGTCGAGGTTGCCGGTCGGTTCGTCGGCCAGCAGCATCGCCGGGCGGTTCACGAGTGCCCGCGCGATCGCCACACGCTGGCGCTGGCCGCCGGACATCTCGTTGGGCCGGTGCCCCATGCGGTTGCCGAGGCCGACCCGTTCGAGTGCGGCCTTCGAAGACCGCTTGGAACCCATGAATCTTTTGCGCGAGTACAACAGATTGAGCTGCACATTCTTCAGCGCGCTCGCTCGCGGCAGCAACTCAAAGGTCTGGAAGACAAACCCGATCTCTTCGTTCCGCACCCGTGCGAGTTCGAACCCGCTCATGCGAGGCGTCGGCTTGCCGTTGAGGATGTACTCGCCGCTGGTCGGCTTATCCAGGCAGCCGAGGATGTTCATCAGCGTGGACTTGCCCGAGCCCGAAGAACCCATGATCGCGACGAATTCACCTTTTTCGACCGTCAGGTCGACGCCCCGGAGCGCGTGAACGCGCTCGGAGCCCATCTTGTACACCTTCGTGATGCCTCGGACCTCAATCGTCACGCTCAACGCCCCCTGTCGCCTGAGGCCACACGCTGCGGCCTGCCGCCGCCGCCACCACCGCCGCTCTCGCGCGGTGCCACGGCCTGATCGTGCTTCATGGTCCGCAGCGATGCGAACGGCCCGCTGATCACCTGCTCGCCCACTTCCAGCCCGGCTTCGATCGCCGTCTTCTGGATGCTCGACGCGAGTGTCTTCACCGGGCGCATCTTCGCCACACCGTCCTCGAACACGAACACCACCTGCACGCGGGGCCGCGAAGTATCGATCAGCGGCGACGAACGGATCTCCAGGGGCAACTCGTCAAATCGCTTGTCGAGCACCGCCTGGCTCGGCACCACGATCACATTCTCGAGCCGCTCAACCTCGATATCCACATTCGCCGACAGCCCGGAGAACAGCCGGTCCTCGGTCGGGTCGAGCACGACCTCGGCATCGAACACATTCGCGCCTTCGTTGCTCGCCACCGACTGCAGCCCGATCCGGCGCAGGCGACCCGTGAACACGCGACCCGGGTAGGGGTTCAGGTACACCGACACCCGCTGCCCTTCTTTGACCTTCGGCGCATCCACCTCGGTGAGCTGCGCTTCCACGAGCATCTCCGAAAGATCCGCCAGTCTCATGATGACCGTACCAGCGTTCTGGATCGTGCCGAGAGCGACCTCGCCCTCACGCGAGTTCACCTGCGTGATCACCCCGTCGATCGGCGCCCGGATGGTCGTGTAGTCCAGGTTCTCGCGGGCCTGCTCGACATCCGCTCGCCCGACCTCGACATTCGCGCGGGCCGACTCCACATTGGCCACCGAACCTTCGAGGTTGGCCTGTGCCGATTCGTACGCCGCCTTGCGGCTGTCGAGTTCGTTCTGACTGGACTCCAAAGCAGTCAGGGCGATGTCGCCGCTGCTGTAGAGCTCCTGGTTCCGCTCGTGGTCGGCCTGCGCCTTGGCGAGGTTGCTCCGGATGCCGATCAGGTTCGCGCGGTCCGCCGCGAGCCGGGCCTCCGCCGCCTTCAGCGACGCCTCGTCCGACAGCAGCCGAGCGTTCGCGGCCGACAGGCGGGCTTCGAGTTCCTTGCGATCGAGCTCAACCAGCACATCGCCCTGCTTCACCTCGTCGCCCTCGAGCAGCGGAATGCGCACGATGGTCGCCGACACGCGGGACGCGATCTGCACCTCGGTCCGGGGGGTCACGGTGCCGGGAGCCGCGATCGTCCGGACGAGTTCGCCCCGATCGACTGTCTCCACATCCACCATGGCGGGCTGGTTCGCTCTGGCCTGGGCTTCCCAGTAGGCGTTCACCTTCGGCCAAAGAAAGACCGCCGCGGCGCCGCCCAGAAGGCCGACCACCAACACGATCCCGACGGTCCATTTCAGAAAACCGATCACGCCTTCCACGAACACCCTCCAGATCCAAGAGAGAAGCACACCCGCCCCACAGGGCTACGAATGGGGCCCTGCGAGGTTGCATGTGAAAACAGATTCCTGACCGCCCAGAAGGGTTCGACGCCCGACCCCTCGGGGATTCACCAGTGTAGACCATCCTTTTCTACCGACGGGCCTCCATCGCGTCGCGATCCAAGTGCTTTTGCTTGCTGAGAACGCAATCTCATCGCACCGCCTTGGGACCGACCCGACCATCGGGTACGCTTGACCCCGCCATGGGCAAACGCGTCCTCCACGACAAATGGTTCAAACTCGCCAAAGAAGAGGGCTATCTTTCCCGCGCGGCGTACAAGCTCAAGCAAATCGAGCGCAACAAACGCCTGTTCCGAGGTGGGATGCAGGTCCTCGACCTCGGCTGCGCCCCCGGCGCCTGGCTCCAGGTCGCTCGCGAGTTTGTCGGCCCCAAGGGCGTCGTGGTCGGCCTCGACCTGCAGGAAGTCCGCCACGACTTCGACAAGAATGTCCATCACTTTGTAGGCGACGCCTTCGAGTTCCCCACCGAGACTCTCAAGCAGGCCGCGGGCGGGCGTTTCGACATCGTCCTCTCCGACATGGCCCCCAACACCATCGGGCACGGCGACGCCGAGCGATCGGTCACCATGGGCCACCAGATCCTCGAGATCGCTCCCGAACTGCTCAAAGCCGACGGCCACCTCGTCTTCAAGGTCCTCGAGGGCAGCGGCTTCCCCGAGCTGCTCGTCGCCAGCAAGAAACTCTTCGAGGACTGCCGCCCCTACAAGCCCCCGGCCAGCCGCGATGTCTCACGCGAGATCTACATCGTCGGCATGGGCTTCAAGCGGAGCGCGGCCCCGGAGAAGCGACCGGAGAAGAAGCGGATCCCGCCGCATCTGCGGTTTACGGAGGAGGAGTTGCGGGGGGAGTGATGGCTTGGGTGGCGTGGATTTCTACGCAGAACCGTCGCCCCTCGTGTGGCAGATCACGGGTTCTCCATGAGATTCGGGCGATGCTCGGAACGCGTCGGATCCGAGAGCCAAGTCGCCTCGCGCTCCCCGCGGAGTTCCTGCATGTAGAGCAGCCCAAGGTTGGTGTCGTCGCCGCGATTGCGAAGCAAGCGTTCGGCGAAGCGGATGCGATACGGCACGGCGTCCCAGACCCGCGCCGTCGAGTCCCACGACCCCGTGACGATGCGGGCGCCGTCGGGGCTGAACGAGGCGGAGTAGACCAAGCCCGTGTGCCCGGTGAGTTCGGCGAGGGTTTCGCCGGTTGCCGCGTCCCAGACCCGCGCGGTGTAATCCGACGCGGTCACGATGCGGGCGCCGTCGGGGCTGAACGAGGCGGAGGTGACCCCGTCCGTGTGCCCGGTGAGTTCGGCGAGGGATTCGCCGGTTGCCGCGTCCCAGACCCGCGCGGTGTTGTCATCCGACGCGGTCACGATGCGGGCGCCGTCGGGGCTGAACGAGGCAGAGGTGACCCAGCCCGTGTGCCCGGTGAGTTCGGCAAGACTGACATCCCGTCGCGCATCGAGCCAGGACCACTCCCAGCCGCGATACTGGGGGGGAGCCGCCTCGAGCCGCTCGGGGACGCGCTCGAACAGGCGCATCTCCAGCGACGCCTGGGCCATCTGCACATTTGCCACATACGAGTTGTATTCGATCGTTCGACGGGCGTCTTCTGCCTCCAACCGGGCCGCTTGCGCCTCGTCGCGCTCTTGGCTGGCTTCAATGGCAAGGCGCGTCTGCTCTTGCTCTGCCTTGCGGGCGATCTCTGCCTCTGCATTTGCCCACACCAAACCGATGCCGGTCCCAATGATGCCCAGCACAAGCGCCGCAATCACCGCGGCCACGCCAATCACCGGCCCCTTGTTTCTTCGAAGGAACTTCCCCAAACGGTACCCGGCGCTGGGCGGCCCGGCTTGGACTGCCTCGCCTTCAAGATACCTGTTCAACTCGGCCGCCAGCGCGTTCGCGGTGTCGTAGCGTCGCTCGCGATCCTTCTCCAAACTCCGCATCACGACCCAGTCGAGATCGCGTCGCAATATGCCTGAAAGCGACCTCGCATCCGTCCTGCGGGCCGAGACGATCTGCGTCGTCATCTCGGAGTCACCAGTACCTGAAGTCAGCGAGCTCAGCCGAGTGCTCGGGCGGGGCGGCTCAACCTTGCGGATCACGCGCTGGATCTCGACAGTTGCAGCATGCCGTAAATCAAATGGACGAACGCCCGTGAGCAATTCGTAGAGCAGCACGCCGAGGGAATAGACATCGGCCCGCGTGTCGATATCCGTACCGCTCATCTCCGCCTGTTCGGGGCTCATGTACTCGGGCGTGCCGATCAGCTGGCCGCGATTGGTGAAAATGGTGTGCTCGCTGAGCTGTTGATTCAGCGCCTTGGCGATGCCGAAGTCGATGATTTTTGGGCGAGCGTGGCCGTCGCCGTCATACCCGACGAGAATGTTGGATGGTTTGAGATCGCGGTGGATGATGCCCTTGCTGTGGGCATGCTGCACAGCGTGCGAAACCTCGATCATCAGCGCGACCCGCTGGTCGATGCTCAGACGATTGCGATCGCAGAACTCTGTGATCGGCTCGCCCTTCACATGCTCCATGACGAAGTACGGAAGGCCGCGATCTGTCGTGCCCGCGTCGTACACCTTCGCAATACACGAATGATCCATCACCGCGAGGGCCTGGCGCTCCTGCTCAAAGCGTGCAATCACGGCTTTGGAGTCCATCCCTGGCTTGATGACCTTCAGGGCAACGCGTTGCACCATTGGTTTGCGACGCTCAGCCAGAAAGACAACGCCGAACCCGCCCTCGCCCAGTACCCCAAGTAACTTGTACTGTCCCAAGGTGTCGCCCACGCCATAACCGAGCAATGGTCGTGTAGCGCCCTGACCACTTGGCGGCACGGTCGCAGATGCGCCGTCGTCGGGCTGGCTGCTGGCAGTAGGTTGATCATCCGGCGGCGTGGCTTCGGGCATGAGTTAAGCGTAACGAGTGGGTGTTCTCGATAGAAAAAAAAAATTGGTGGAAAACACCCCCTTGATGTAGGGCCCCTTCGACCACGCCACCCCATCCAAATCAAAAGGCCCCCGCCCATTTCGGGGCGGGGGCCTCGATCTGCACCTGCATAAGCCGGGTTCTGTTCACGCGGATCTCTCCGCGCTGCGACCATTTCTCTCGCCGCGCCGTTGCCGACGCGATCACAAGCGACCTACCCGCCGCCTTCCGCCCGGGCCGGGCGTCCGGCCCTTCGACCGGCGGCGGCTGCATGGTCTTGCACGCAGCATGGTGACCGTGCCACGCCTGTCGCCAGGCGCGCGGTGCGCTCTTACCGCACCATTTCAACCTTACCTGTGCCCCGAATCGGCAAGCCGAACCGAGGCCATCGGCGGTGTCCTTTCTGTTGCCTGTCCACGCCCCTCGATCGTGGGGCGCGTGGGCGTTACCCACCGCTGTGCCCTGTCGTGCCCGGACTTTCCTCCGACGCGCCCGGCCCACCCCCGAAAGGGCGATCCGATGCGTCGGCGGCCGCGTGCCGGTGCAATCCGCGATTCTACCCGTTTCCCCCACCGATTCCCGATATTCTTGACGCCTGCCATGAGCGATCTGTTCGAACAGCCCGCCGATCCCTCCCCCGCGCCCCCCACCGGCCCCGCCGAGCCGGCCCCGGCGCGCCCGGCCCTGTTCTGGCTCGACCCGGAGCAGGCCCCCCTGCTGCGCGCCGTCGCCGACCACGCCAATCTCCAGGTCGTGCGGGCCGGCATGCCCGCCTCGGCCCGGCGCAGCGCACCCTCCGACGCCCTCAGCGCCTTCGAGAACGCCCAGCCCTTCGACGACCTGCGCCACGCCGTCGCCTCGACCGAGGCCAAGGTCGTCCTGCTGGCCTCGGGCGGCGAGGACGACCGGGGCGGCTCCATGCTCGACGATTTCGAACTGGTCCAGACCTGCCGCGAGCGCGGGATCGCCCTGTTCGCGATGGAGCCGTCGCCCGGCTCGGTGGTGGACCTGTCGAACTTCGAATCCGCCGAGGGCATCGACCCGGTCCGCATGGTGCCGATGCTGCGCGACAGCCGCATCTTCGGCGACGCCATGGAACTGCTCGACCAGCTCGGGCGGGTCCGCACCGTGGCCATCTCCGCCCGCTGCGGCCCGCGCCAGGGCACGCTCGGCGCCCGCCTCTACGACGCCATGGCCATCGTCCACGCCCTGCTCGGCCTGCCCGACCGCATCGACGCGGCGGTGGTCTCCGGCGTCACCGGCCCCGGCGTGTACCAAGAGCCCGCCACCAGCATCCGCAAACTCCGGGGCGACCTGACCGCGAACATCCGCTTCGCCGGGGGCCGGGCCGCCTCGCTCGCGCTGTCGGACCGGGCCGGCGCGTGGGCGCGGGGCGTGACCGTCCTTGGCGAGAAGGGCTGCCTGCGCGTGAACGACGCGGAACTGGAACTGACGGGCATCAACGGCGAACTGCTCGACCGATCATCGATCGCCCCGCCGTTTGACCCGGCCTCCGGCGGCCCCGACCGGGCCGCGGCGATCATCGCCGACCAGCTCAAACGAGCCCTCGATGTCCACGCCCCCCAGCCGACCCCGATGGACCGGGCCAAGGTGCTGGCGATGTGCGAAGCCGCGATCCTCAGCGCACGCACCGGGGAGGCGGAGTACCCCCAGACCATCCTTCAGATGGGCGGGCAGCGGTAGGGGCGCTGGAATCGGGACGGATCAGACGAGGGCATCCACGAAATCGGCGAAGGCGAAG
>CAZIXS010000020.1:0-27279 GCA_964543335.1 uncultured Phycisphaeraceae bacterium
CCAAGCATGGTAACTGCCATCGGCCGGTCTCGAGAGCACGCCCTCGAACACGCCGAAGACAACGAAGCCCTCCGAGGGACCGAAGCGCTGGAGCGCTTGCGTTTAGCCACCGAGAAAGCACAACGCCCATGACCCGACTCGCCACCCTCTTCCTCACTGGCCTCTGCATTCTCACACCCCAAGCCCACAGTCAGGAGAAGCCGCGAAATCCTTATTTCCCAAGCGCGTCTCAAGAGGCACTCTTCGAGGCCGCCCAGGCTGGTTCGCTCGAAGGTATCCGCGCCGCCATCGAGGCCGGGGCCGATGTGAACTGGCGTGAGGACTCCGGCGCTTCCGCGCTCTCGTACGCCGCGGCGAACGCCACCGACCCCGCCGTCATTGAGTACCTGGTGGACGAGTTGGGAGCCGACCTGCTCGCTCGGTATCACTATTGGACCCCGCTCCACTGCGCTGCGAGTTCGACGAAGAACAACGCCGCCGTCGTCAAGGCGCTGGTCGAGCGGTACGCTCCGCCCCGAGCGCCCGCCACCATGGCCGAATTGCCGCAGTGCTTCGATGGTGGAAACCCGATCATGCTCGCGGCGGGAGCGGGTCGCTCCACCGAGATCCTCGATGCGCTGATGACCTACGCCAATGTCAGCGACCTGCAGGTGCGCGACAGCGAAGGCCGCAACGCCCTCATGCGCTGCGCCAGGACACCCGGTCGCGCCGACCAGATCCGCTGGTTGCTCGACCACGGCGCCGACCAGGACATCCAGAACGACTCGATGCGTTTCTCCCGCGGCGAGGGCTTCAACCGCACCGCGCTCATGAAGGCTTCGTACGGGCGCTGCCGCGACAATCTGCTCGCGTTGCTGGTCGTTGAGTCACCCGCCGACCCCAAAGGCTTCCGCTACCGCCCGTTTGACCCGGACATCACCGATCACTTCGGCAAGACCGCGCTCGATTACGCGAGAGAGAATGAGCTTCTCAAAGGGACCGAAGAACTCAAACGACTCGAGTTCGCGTTTCAGGTGAACCGTTTCTGGAAAGCGGCGGCCCACGCCGACCTGCAAGGGCTGACCGAGACGATCACCTCGCCCGACCTGTTCAGAACCCGACGAGCTGACGGCGCTCATGCCCTGATCATCGCGGCACAATCAAACCCCGATCCCCAAGTCCTCACGCTGCTGTTGCTGGTGTTCGAAAGCCCCGATCCGAGCAGCCGCAGCGCAGCGAAGGACCTGATCGCCACCGATGATCACGGCAAGACCGCTCTCGACTATGCCGAGGAGAACGAAGCGCTGCGCGGCGGCGAAGTTCTGGAGCAGTTGCAAAGAGCGACCAGAAAACAGAACGAAAACTAACCCCGCCCCCGGCTCGGCGGCAGCAGCCCGAACAGCACCAGCATTGCCCCGCCCGCGATCATCCACAGGCGCGATTTCCCGTCCGTCGCCCAGCGCCGAAGCTTCGAGTCGTAGAACTCGGGCGGCTGGGGCTGCACGAAGGTCGGCTCCAGATCCGGGAACACCGAGGCGCTGCGACCCTGAGGGCGCACACTCGTCACCAGGGGCGTCGAGTTGGCCGGGATCAGGTTGAGCTGCATCGCCGCGAGCGACAGGACCAGCGTCTCGTCGCCATCGCGCAGGGCGTCCAGGTACTGGGCGTAGTTCTCAACCCGGGCCGCGTGCCAGCTCTCGATCGCTCGAGCCCGATCCCGCTCGTACTGAGTCAGGGCGAGGTCATCGTGGGCCGGGATGAGCACCGCGGCACACATGATGGCCAGCCCGCACAGCAGGAACAGCCAGCCCGCATCGATCCGGAACAGGCCGCGCGGCCTCCGGAGCGAACGGCTCGGGCGGGACTCGGGTTGGGCTTGCTCAGCGCGCATCGACTCAACACCAGAATCGGCAATCCGTGCGCTCCCGCTCGAAAGATCGATCACCCACGCAAGGCCGGGATGATCCACTCGACGATTGCGTGCATGCCGAACGCGAACCCGATCATCCCCACGAGGATCGACGCGGTCATCACGCTCACGCCCCGCCAGTAGGTGGACATATCCCCGTGCTTGCAGGCCTTGTAGGCCATGGAGACGAACAGGGCCAGAGGCAGCGTGGTGAACCACCAGGCCGCGTGGATGTTCATCGGGTCCAGAAACGGCGTTCCGCCCTGCCACAGCCCACCGATCTCATGGGCCGGGGGCGGGGCCTGGGTCGCGAGCGTCAGAAGCCACTGGAGACCGGACATCAGCGGGCTCCTTTCGACGATGCGCCCGCGGGCGGGCGGGGTGAGTGCCAACCGACATCCAGCAGGATGATGAGGTTCAGCATCCCCGCGAGAGCCACGAACAGCGAGCCGACTTCCCAGACCCGCCCGATCGACTGCCGGGGGGAGGGGGTACCAGCAGACGGATCGTTCACAATGACTCGTACGATTCGGATCAGACCTGCCTGTGGCTTTACGCTGTCGACATCGGAGCGAGGATCCACATACCAATAACCCTCTTCGCGCTGGGTAGGGGGTTGATACCTTGCTACCATTAAGTCAAGATCTTCCCCGCGTTCTGGCTTGCGGTAAAAGCTCTCTGGGATCCTGTCCTGTCCCCGCACCTCGTAGCCCTTGTAGAAGTTCTGGTGGGCATGGTTGAGGGACAGCACGATCGCCGGGTTCAGCGACTGCACATAGAACCAGTACTTGCTCTCGCGGCTGTCGATGACATCCAGGCCGCCGATCAAAAGGCCACCCAGCAGAAGGCCCATGATCCCGATAAATGCGTAGACCGCCCGAGCCTTCTCGCGGAACCACAGGTAGCCCGAACCCGGCACGACCAGCGTCATGAGGGCTGCGATCGGCTGGAAAGTCTCGTCGGCGCGTCGCATCGGGCTCCGGTTGGCAATGGTGAGGGAATGGATCAGGTCTGGACGGGGTCAAAACCGTGAAAAAAGGGTGGCCCAGCCCGTTGACACCGGACACGCCGGGAGTAGTGTACCGGCGGTTCGCCCATCGGTGGACGACCCGGGCCACACGGTTTGCCAGAGGCACCCCGCGGCCGCATCATTCCGCACCCTCGAAGGCCCGGTCAAAGTGAAGGGCCCGAGCGAGCCGAAAGAGCAGTTTCTTCTTCTCATTTGATTCTCCGCCCGATCAGTGCGATCAGGGAACACCGGTTTACTGTTCACCCCATCAGCCGCGGATCCCATTTCGCGGCAGCCCGTGCCACGGAACGACCGACATGCCAGTCCACACCATCCAATCGCATATGGAAGACTCCGCCTTCGTTGACGGCATGCCCGTCGGCTTTTCGAGCTTCGATCCCGATGCCACCACGGCCTCCGGCGTCGATCTGCTCGATCTGCCCCACGAATCCGAGTCGTGGTCGCCCATCGTGAGCCCCATCGCCGCCAAGGGTGACGATGAGGATTATGACGATGAGGACGATGATGACGACGACGACCTCTGGGACGACGACGACGATGATGACGACGACGACGATTTCGAGGACGACGAAGAGGACGACTTCGACGACGACGACGAGGACCCCTTCACCCTGGATGACGACGAAGACGACGACTTCTAAATGAGGCGCGGGCCTCCCGGCCCAGTCCGGTCCACCCCGCGTCGCGCGACGATCCTCCGTCGCGATCGCCTTCAGACAGGGTGGAGCAGACATGTACGACGACGCCGAACGCCACGATCCCGACCTCGACCTCGTCAACCAGTACGACGATCTCTACGACGCCGACGGCAACTACACCGGCCCGGACCGTCGCAAACCCTCCGTCGGACCCGAAGCCCGGGGCTTCAAGGGAACCGTTGACCCTCGCACGGGTCTCGACCGGCGGGCTCTGGCGGGTGCGGAGGCCGGGGATACCGGCCTTGAACGCCGTCGCGGCCCCGGACGCCGCCGGACGGACTTCACCCGGGCCGCCGAAGAGGGCGAGATGACCCCGGAGCAGTTCCTGTTCCTGAAGGCCATCGACGAGTTCAAGCGGGCCAACGGCAAGACCTTCCCCTCCTGGACCGATGTCCTGGAGGTGATCCGCCTGCTCGGCTATCGCAAGACCTGCCCCTCGCAGCTCAACCTGCCCAGCGCCGACGACTGGACCGAAAGGCCCGATGCCCCTGCCGGAGTCCGGGATAAGCCCGGGCACCGCCAGGCGGGCTGAGATCCATCCCGATCACGAACACGCCCGACCACGAACACGACAAAGCACACCAATCGGTGTGCTTTTTTCATGCCGATCACTCGTGCGGGGCCCGCGGGCCGGATCGCCCCGCCCGAACCCGGTCCATCGGTGATTACTTGTTCTCGTAGTACTCCAGGTTGATCTGGACATACTTCTTCCACTCGGCGGGCAGATCCTCTTCAGGGTAGATCGCCTGAACCGGGCACTCGTCGACGCACAGCCCGCAGTCGATGCAGGTGTCCGGGTCGATGTAGAGCATCTCGGAGGTCTCGTGGTCCGAATCGTCCTTGGTGGGGTGGATGCAATCGACCGGGCAGACCTCCACGCAGGAGGTGTCCTTGGTTCCGATGCAGGGTTCGGCAATGACATGCGGCATATGGGTACCTCGCCGGTTGCGAGTGTGGGTGTGTGCTCCACGGCGCCCGTGCGCCGGTGCGGTTGCCTGCTCCTATCGGCGATTCCGAGGAATCGCCCTGAGCACGCGGGCGAGACTATAGAACATCCGTTCGCTCTGGTCGTGCTGCGCGGGCGGTGATCCCGTCCTCGGGAGCAGATGATCCCGAGTCTCAACCTCACAGGACGAGCGGGCTTTCGGAAGCCCCAAAAAACAACCGGCGGCGTCCAAAGACGCCGCCGGTTGGTGTTTTTGGTTTGGCGCTGCGGCGGGTGTGTGTTGCACCCGCCTGCTGGGGGCTGCCTGATCAACGAGACCGGGCAGCGGAGAGGCGAGCCCCGGAGGGCACGCGGATCAGCGGCTGGTCTTGCGAGCAGTCGCCTTGCGAGCGGTGGCCTTGCGGGCCGTCGCCTTGCGCGTGGCCTTCTTGCGAGTGGCCTTCTTCTTGGCGGTCTTCTTCTTGGCAGCCTTCTTCTTGGTCGCCTTCTTCGCGACGCGCTTCTTGGCCGCCTTCTTCTTGGCGGTCTTCTTCTTGGCAGCCTTCTTCTTGGTTGCCTTCTTCGCGACGCGCTTCTTGGCTACCTTCTTCTTGGTGGCCTTCTTCGCCGGACGCTTCTTCGCGGCGGCCTTCTTGGTGGTGCGTTTCTTGGTCGTGCGTTTCTTCGCAGTGCGTTTCTTAGCCATGGCTTTGAAACCTCCCTAATAGTTTCGGAGCTTCGGAGGTACAGATCGCTGCGCAGCGCCAACAGTCACAGCGGTCCGGATATGAAAACCATACCCGTATCGGAAATATTCGGTCAAGCACTTCATGAAACTTCCTGATCGGCCCGCGCTCGATCACCGGCTCGGGTTCACCCCGGGTTGGTCCGATGCATCGGTGCCCTGCTCGTCGTCGGGTACCGGTCCACCCTCGGTCGTGGTCGGATCATCCTCACGAACCGGACCAGCGGGATCGTCCTCGTCCTCGTTCGGCAACGGCGCGCTCTCATCAACCTCGGGCTGCTCGGGAGTGTCTTCAGACGGCGCGTCATCATCCTCTGGGCGTCGCACCCGCACACCGGTGCGCTGCTCTTCCTCGAGCGCTTCGAGGTCTTCCTCTTCCTCGAGCAGTTCTTCCAAAATCCGCTTTCTCGGGCTGGAATCGAACAATTCCACGATCGTCGAGCCGTTGATGCGGTTGTAGATCTCGATGGTCTTCTCGTCGGAAAGCGTCTGCGGCACGCGCGCTCGGACGATCCCCTTCGCGGGGTTGTACCAGAGCCCGGCGAGGTTCTCGTTGATCGCGACGCGCTGCACCGGGTGGTCGAGCGCGTACTCCAGCGTGGAGGCCACCTCGAGCCACGGGTGACGCGCGTTCAGCATGCCGTTGCGGGGCGGCTCTCCCTTGAACCACCTCGGATCGACCACCTCCGGCCAGCCCAGTTCGTTCAACTGGACCTCTTCCATCGCTTTCAGGTACCGGATTCTTTGTTCGATGGCGAGCACCGCGTCGCGTGTCTGGTCCACCATCATCTGCTCACGCGCGACCGCCGCCCGCCGGTAGGCGAACGCACCGATCGCTCCGGCCAGGGCCAGTGCGAACATGATGTAGCGCAGCCATCGCAAGCGCGTGACCTCCTGGGAAGGGTGTGCACGGACCTTCCCCTATGGTTCAGCGACCATTTCAGGGGGCGCAGCCAGCCCGGACCGGGACCGGACGGCCAGTCGCGCTCGCTCCGGTCCGTTTGGAGCGCCTGTACGGACTGCACCGGGACGGTATACACTCGGTTTCTCCCCTTGCCAGGCGGGTTTCTCTGTGTCCAAACCCGCTCGATCTCACACACTCCGTGTCGCCTCAGGAGCCTCCATTTATGTCTGACATTCGCTGCCAGCGCCTCCAGTGCGGTGCACACCTCCTGACCGAGCGCATGCCCGGCGTGCGATCCGCAGCCCTCTGCTGGATGCTTCCCCTTGGCAGCGCACGAGATCCGGAGCAGCAGGTCGGTCTCTCCGCGCTTCTGGAGGAGCTGCTGCTCCGCGGCACGATGCAGGAGACCAGCCGTGAACTCGCGGACGCGTTCGACACCCTCGGCGCGTCTCGGGGAACCGGGACAGGCATTCGGCACAGCACCGTGACCGCTCAATTGTTGGGTTCTCGTCTGGATGCGACACTGCCAATGCTGGTCGATATGGTTCGATCGCCGCGATTGAGCGGTCCAGATTTCCCCGAATCACTCGAAGGCGCACGCGCGCTCTGCCTTCAGGCGCTGGCCTCCATCGACGATGAGCCACGCGACAAAGCCATGCGCGAACTGCTCGCGGTTCACTTCGGCTCGCCCATCAACCGGCATACTTTGGGAACCAAGGACGGCATACTCGCGGTGACCGCGGAGTCAGCCGCGTCCCACTATGCCGCGAACTCGCGCCCCATGGGATCGATCATCTCGGTCGCCGGCGATGTGGATGCCGATGCGCTCTGCGAGCGCTTCAACGCCATGCTCGACGACTGGCAGGGGGACCCCGAAGACATCGCGCCGGAGCAGCCGGGTGTCCGAGGCGTGCACCACATCGATCAGCAGTCCAACCAGGTCCACATCGCGCTGAGCTACGACGCCCCGCGCGAGACCGACGATCCGGCCTGCTGGTACGAGCGGCTCGGCACCGCCGTGCTCTCCGGCGGCATGAGCGGACGACTCTTCACCGAAGTTCGCGAGAAGCGCGGGCTCTGCTACTCGGTCTACGCCTCCTATTCGAGCGGCAAGCAGCACGGCCGAGTCACGGCGTACGCCGGAACAACCCCCGAGCGCGCTCAGGAAACCCTTGATGTGCTCGTCGGTGAACTCAAACGCATCCGCTCCGAGGCCGGCGCGATCGATGCCAGCGAATTCGAGCGTGCCAGAACAGGGCTCAAGAGCAAACTCGTGCTCAGCGGCGAATCCTCCCGAGCCCGCGCCTCTGCGCTCGCGGCGGATTTCGACCGCCTCGGGCGCTGCCGCTCACTCGACGAACTCGCCGCCAAGGTGGATTCGGTGACCCTGGACCAGCTCAACGACTACCTGCGCTCCACCCCGCTGGACCTGTCGAAGACCAGCGTGGTGACGATCGGGCCGGCGCCGCTGAAACTGAACGGGTGATTCGCTTACTCGGCTCGTGTCGAACCCGCTGATGCCTCTCCCGTCGCACCGGCTTCTTCGAGGGCCTCTGTCAGCGTGCTGAGCCACGCAGCGTCACCCTCCGATCCAGTGGTGACCTGGATCATCCGTCCGATGGGCGTGATCAGCGTTGGTGCGCTCAGGACCATCCCATCGAGCGTCATCACGGCGTAATTCCCGACATTCTGCCCCGACCACTCGCGCATGATCTCCGTGCCCTCATCGGTGAGTCTCATCGACACAGCGGGGTTTCCGCTCTCGTCGCGGCTGCGCGAGAACTCGGCGACATGATGCTCCGTGATGAACGGGTTCGGGTCGTAGTACACCGTCCGGTAGGGCAACGCATGGGTTGCCCTACGAGTTTCGGATGCTTGTTCAGCCCCGGCATGCACGCCGAACCGCGTATCGGGTGTTGTGCACCCGGTGAAAATTGATCCCACGACCAGGGAGAGCGTGCAAAGAGTGGGTCGAATGGTTATCTGGGGCCTCCTTCTCAGGGCGCACACTGGTTGGGATTCGCCAGCACGGCCTTTCAGTCCTCGGGACCGTCCGGTGCGGGTTGAGCCACCGCCTCTTCGGGCTCTTCCGGCTTGTCCCGCTCGATCTCGATGCGGTACAGCCGGAGTGAGTCCTCCTCCTGATAGGGTTGCAGCACCGGGTTGCCGAACGCGTCCTCGGTGCGGGCGTTGCCGACCCCGAAGGTGATCTCGTCCACCTGGCAACCGGCCAATGTGACGCTCGCCAGTGCGATCGCCACGCCAGTACGCCGCAGGGGATGACACAGATTCCATCGGGAGATTCCCATGGTGCTATCGTACCCGCCAGCACCCCACCATCTGAGCCAGAACATGCCTACCCAACCGACGAACACCCCCTGCGTCCTCATCGTCCGCGACGGCTGGGGCGAAAACCCCCATCCCGAGCACGACGCGTACAACGCGATCAACCTCGCCCGGACACCCGTCGACGATGCCCTGCGCGAGCAGTGGCCCCACACCCTCGTCGCCACCAGCGGCGAAGCGGTCGGCCTGATCGAAGGCACCATGGGCAACTCGGAAGTCGGGCACCAGAACATCGGCGCCGGTCGCATCGTCGATCAGGACGCCGTGCGCATCACCAAGGCCTGCCGCGAGGGCCGACTGCGCGAGATCCCGGCCCTGACCGAGCCCATCACCCGCGCCCGCGACGAAGGCAAAGCCATCCACCTCATGGGCATCGTCAGCGATGCCGGCGTCCACGGCCTGATCGCCCATGCCACCGCCGTCGTCGCACTGTGTGCCCAACTCAACTGCGAGCGGGTCTACCTGCACCTCTTCACCGACGGGCGAGACACCGGTCCCTACACCGGCGCGGGCTACATCGAACAGGTCGAGCAGGCCCTCCACGAGATCGGCGTCGGCGAGATCGCCAGCGTCATCGGGCGCTACTGGGCCATGGACCGCGACAATCGCTGGGAGCGCGTGGAGAAGGCGTACGCCTGCCTCACCGGGCGAGGCCCGAGCGCCGATGCCATCCCCGCCGTCGAATCGGCCGCCGATGCCGTGCAGCACCACTACGACCATCCCACCTCGCCCAACATGGCCGGCGACGAGTTCGTCCCCGCGACCATGATCGCCGAGAGCCCCGAAGACGCCTGTCGCAGCCGCATCAGCGACGGCGACACGGTCATCTTCTACAACTACCGGGGCGATCGCCCGCGCGAGATCGTGCGTGCTTTCGTTGATCCGAATTTCACCGACAACGCACCGCCCTCGCCGGACAGCGGCACCAAGGGCTTCGATCGAGGCGAGAAGATCAACCTCGACTTTGTCTGCATGACGCCATACTCCGAAGAACTCGCCGCGATGCCGCGGGTCCGCACCGCTTTCCCGCGCCCGCCCAAGATGGAAGACATCGCCGGGGCCTACATCAGCCGGCTCGGCCTGACGCAGTTCCGCTGCGCGGAAACCGAGAAGTTCCCGCATGTCACTTTCTTCTTCAACGACTACCGCGACGAGCCCTACCCCGGCGAGCAGCGCGCGATTATCCAGTCGCCGCGTGTGAGCACCTACGACCAGCAGCCGGAGATGTCCGCCCGGGGCGTGGCCGATGCCGTTCTCCAGCGACTCGAGGCGCCCGACTGCGAGCCGTTCATCGTGGTGAACTTCGCCAACCCGGACATGGTCGGGCACACCGGCAACCTCGATGCCGTCGTCAAGGCCGTTGAAACCGTCGATGCGCTGGTCGGCGAGATCGTCGAGAAGACTCTCGCCCGAGGCGGCTCGCTCATCGTGACCGCCGACCACGGCAACGCCGAGCAGATGTGGTCGCCCGAGAACAACTCGCCCCACACCTCGCACACCATCTACCCCGTGCCGCTGTACGTCGTCGGAGAATCCTTCCGAGGCCGCGCGCTGCGCGATGCCGGCGTGCTCGGCGACATCGTGCCGACCATGCTCGAGATGATGGGCCTCGACCAACCACCCGCAATGACCGGGCGTTCGCTGCTCACATAAAACTTGGGTGCCACGGCCTATTGGGGAACAGGATCCGAAGGGCAACCCGTGTCTTGGTATCGTGGCGACTCGAGGAGTTCCGACCATGCCCCGCATCGACCTCAACGGCAAACCGATCCTGATCGCTGGCGCATCCAGCGGCATCGGGGCCGCGACCGCCGAGGCCTGTGCGAAGGCGGGCATGCCCGTGCTCCTGAGCGCGCGGCGCGAGGACAAACTCCAGCAGGTCGCCGAGCGCATCCGCAGCGCCGGCGGCACCGCCGAGACCATCGCCGCCGATGTGACTTCGCCCGACGACTGCGCCCGCGCCGTCGAGCGATGCATCGAGCGCTTCGGCTCCATCTACAGCGTCTACGCGAACGCGGGCTACGGCCTGGACCGCCCCGTTCACGAGTGCCTGCTGGACTCCGCAGACGCCGATCCGATCCGCGCCATCTTCGAGACCAATTTCTTCGGCACGCTGAACGCGATCCGCCCCGCCCTGGCGCACATGCTCGAAGCCGGCGCGGGGCATGTGCTGATCTGCTCGAGTTCGATCGGCAAGTTCACGCTCCCGCGCTTCGGCGCGTACTGCGCGACGAAGGCCGCGCAGTCGCACATCGCGCGGGCGATGAACGCGGAACTCCGCCCGAAGGGCATCGTCGTGTCAGGCGTGTACCCCATCGGCACCCGCACCGAGTTTCACAGCAAAGGTCCCGTCATCGAGGCGGACGGTAAGACCAAACAGAACACGCCGGATTTCTTCATGCAGCCCGCAGAGCGGGTCGCCAAAGCGATCGTGAAATGCCTGCGCAGGCCGCGTGCGGAGGTGTGGACGAGTACGCCGGTGAAGTTGATGGCGGGCTTGCTGACGCTGGCACCGAATGGGACGGATTGGGTGCTGCACCGGATGGCGAAGTAGCGGGATCAGCGGTGGTCGCGAAGTTCAATACAGGGATATTTTTCGAACTTTCCGATTTTTTCCTTGCAGGTCCCCGGGGAGGGGGGGGTAACTTGAAATCCGTCCGCAAGGTGCGGACAGGATGACAGGTCATTTTCCAAGGAGAACGATGTGAAGAAGTCTCGGATTGGCGTCGGTTTCGTGCTCGTGGCAGGGGCGACCGTACTGGCGCACCAAGCAGGAAATCCGCCGACAGAACCGGATCCGAATTGTAAGACACCGACTGAGTGTGTGAATGAGGTTCTCTGTCCAGGACTGAAACTTTGCTTTAATCAGTTTGGTGATCCCCAGCCTATTCCGGAACCGGACCCGGGGCAGAGCGCTTACGATGTTGCTGATCCCGAGTTCCAAGCGCTGAATCGGCAGTTGCTCCGATGCTTGGACCAGATGCTCATCGCTTTCAATACCTGCCTCAGTGCTGTCTGTGTCGAAACTGTCGTCGCAACAACTCAGGAACCAACCATCGGGGATTGCATCCAGGCCTTGACCGATCGATTGCAGGAATGCGAAGCCACATCCGGATGCCCAAACACCGGAACGCTCAGTGAGGGTCGATTAGCGCTGTATCAGGAGTACTGCGAGCAGTCGGCCTATGCGGCGTTTCAAAGATGCGCCAGTCTGGTGTTTTCCCCTTCGGCGCGATCAGCCGAGGATATCGAGTCCGGCATATTCACTGAAGGGATCTTCGAACACGGTGTCGTTGATGTCGCCGCCGGGGAGACCGTCGGTGAACTGCTTTGGATGCCGATGAACCGCGATCACGACTCAAGCATGCGCATCATCGTGAGTACCGCTCAGTGGATCAACGGAGCTATGGAGGTTGTAGAAATCGATGATTTTTCGCCGGGCAATGACGGCATAATCGAGATCAGCATTGATGTCGCATCGTTCGAGACACTTTCTCGGACCGATTCACTGCCGATCGTGTTGGAGTGGCGCGATGAGCAAGCCAGTCTCTACGCGCAGGCGATTCGTATCGGTATAGTCGAATCCGGCATCCCCGGCGACTTCAACCGCGACGGCGAACGCACAGCCAACGACCTTGCCGCCTTCATCGACGCCTACGACCACAACGCCCCGCGCGCCGACCGCAACCGTGACGGCGTCGTTAACGCGGCCGACCTCGAACTCTTCCTCATCGAGTACGACCGCGAGTAATCACCCGATCGGCGCGTACCCCAGTTTCACCTTGTCCGGCGAAAAACCCGATTCATCGAAGATGAGCAGCTCGTTCGCGGGCTGCTCTTTGTCGTTCAGCCAGCACTCGGGCAGCCACAGTTCCTTGTGAGGCGGCACCGCCTTGCCATCGGCGGTCTGCACGAAGTAGCGACCTGCGTTCTTCCCGTTCAGCAGCACCTGCCCCTTGCTCAGGCCGCTGAGGTCCAGAATCAGCGGGCGATCGGTCTTCGGGGCCTCGAAGCGGCAGCGCCACCACGCCGGGCGACCCCGCTGCTTCTTCGCCGCCGCTCCGTTCATCGCGGTCTTCGCGACCGCCTCGAACCGCTCCTCGTCCGGCGGTCCCCAGGGCGCGAACGAGAAGCTCGCCTTCTCGGTGACACTCGTCGCCAGTTCGTACCACGCCGCCTGCTTGCGGATCTCCCCCAGCGACTTCTCGACCACCTCGCTCGGCTCAAGCAGCGCGATCTGCACCGTGTTGTTGCCCTGGCGGAGCTTCTCGCTGTCCAGCACGGCCCGGATCGGCACGCCCGGCTCGATCAACCGCATCGGCTCATCATTCAGAATGAGTGCTCCGTGCCACTTGACCTCTTCGAGCACGAGCGCCAGCGGCGACTTGCGCCGGTGCATGAACGACCAGCTCAGGCGCTTGGCGCTGGTTTTGTCGCCGCGATACGAGTTGAGCATGGGTTTGAAGTGCTGCATGAGATCCAGCGGCTCGCCGTTCTCGACGCTCGCGCTGCCCGCTTTGAAGGCCTTGCTCGCGTAGATGTGCCCGAAGAGCCCCTTGGGCGCCCGCAGATCCGAACGGTCCGAAGCGCGTCCGAGGTTGTCCACCAGCACACCGATCGTCTGCTCGCCCTTCTTGAGCGGCAGAGGCAGCACGCGATCGGTCGCGCCTGGGCCATCGCCGACGATCAGAGCCGCGTCGTCTTCGAAGAAGAGGTGCAGTCGGTCCGCCGATTCGAATATCGCGCAGGTGGTCTTCTTGGTCGCGCTGTTCTTGAGATCGATCTTCAGCCAGCCGTACCCCTCGGGCACGCCCAGGTTGTCCATGTTCGCCGGACCATCGATCAGCACGAACTGGTCCGCGCTGCCGCTGGTGTGCGCCGATTCGTCCGCCCGCTCCCACGACGAGAGATTGATCTTCGCCTCTGCGTCCACCGAAGCCTGTGCCGACAGCGTCGAGAGTTCGCCCTTCCGATCGATCGAGAGCACCGTCTTGTGCCCTGCACCCAGGATCGGTTCGCCGGCATCCGTGATCGCCGCGGCTCCGATCACCAGGCGCGGCTCGCCCGTCGAGTGATCCAGCATCGCCGCGTCGGCCAGTTGCTCGCTCAACACCACAACCTTCACACCCTCGATGATCTCGACCGACGGCGTCTTGCCCTTCGGGACGACGATCTCTTCAACGGTCCCGTTGATCGAGATCGCTCCGGTCGAGCCCGCGCTGCCGAAGCAGACGAACACTTCGCCGAACTTGCAGAGCGGTCGCAGCGAGCAGTAGTCCAGCGTCGCCCGCCCGAACAGGTGAGTGCGCAACAGCACCCAGGCCACCGCGGATTTGCCCAGGTCAACCTCCAGGTCCGTGCCGTCGGGGAGGGTGAGCTGTGCCGGTCCGCGCTTGGTACTCGAAGTGTCATCGGCGAACACAAACGCGATCGAACCCTGCGAGCCGCGGCAGAAATCCACGGCGTACCCCGGCGTCGCGCTCTTTCCGGGAGCGCGTTCACCCGTACGCTCGTCGATGACCGCCGGAGCGACCGAGGCGGGCGAAATCATCGCCGGTTGGAAATCGGGCTCGCTGCCCGCCAAGACCGAGGCGAAGGAAGAGGCGAAGGTACAGATACGCCGTACGGTCGCAAACGCTTCGTGCTGGCGCCCGGCCTCATCGATGAGGTCGCAGCCCGCCGTCGAACTTGTGATTCCCAGTGAACTCTGAAAGCCCAGCCGTCCGCCCCGAGCAAAGTGGGCAATGTTGAACTGACCGCCAGCCGCCAGCACCTCGGCAAGGGTTCGCTCGACGGCGAGCGCGGTCTTGTGATTGGGCTGCTCGACTCCCCACCGCGGCTCGGTGCCGTTCCACAGGTCTCCGATGATTCGCGGCTGATCACGCTTGGCGGCTCGGAGTTGCCTCGTGATGGCGTGCAGGTTCGCATACCCGGCCCAGGTCTCGATCTCCCCCTCGCCGCTGACCATCAGGTTGTTGGTATTGAGGATCGGCGTCTTGATCGATCCCTCACGCAGGTAGCGAGTGATCGCGCCCAGGTAGTTTTCTGCGAGTTCGGGATCGGCGCAGGAATATTCGTGCTCGGCCTGCATCGCGATGATCGGGCCGCCGGCCGGAGAACCGTCCTTGCGTTCCGTGGCCTGCAGCGGCGCAATCTGCTGGCACAGCGCCCGGATCCAGAGAGACAGAGCACTGAGGAACTCCGTGCCGTCCGAACGCAAGGATTCGGCGGGATCGATGGTGCCGAGCAACGTCGAGGGCATCCCGCCAAGGTCAAGCCCGCGATCAACCACCGGACCGACGCGCACGACCACATGCAAGCCTGCTTCCCCGGCCATTCTGATGAATGCCGCGATATCCCGGTCGCCCTCAAAATCGAACGACTTCGGCTTGGTCTGGTGGTGTGACCAGACCGCGGGCACCACGATCGTGTTCAGGCCAGCCGACCGGACCTGGCGCAGGCGAGCTCCCCAGAGTGGGCGTGGAACCCCGGCGTAGCCCACGGTGCCGGAGATGATCCAGTGCCGCTTGGAATCGATCAGCAGGGATTGACCGTCGTTGGAAATGGTCGCCATCCGGAGTTCGCTTTCACGGAGAGAACAGCCGGCAGATGCGAACGCATACCAAACAAATGGTGCATCGCGCCGGGGCGAACCCTAGGCGCGAGAGGGTCAAAAATCAACAAATGCGATTGATATGCTTCGATATGTCGCGAAATGCTGCGATCTGCTCTGAATTACTCAGGCAGCAGCCTGAGTCTCCGTGCCCAGCAGAGTGAACTCCGCGTCATGGCCCGGGAAAAAGTTGTGCGGAGTCACATCCACGCCGTCCGCTTCCACGATCGACAGGTCGCGCCGTTCGCTCAGCACATACTTCACGCCGGCACAGGAGTTGGCCCCGCTGCAGATCTCCTCCAGCGAGGCGATCTGCTGCACCGTTGGGCGGCACGGGTCCGAAGGATCCCAGTCCACGACCGCTCCGCGCTCACCGTTGCTCAGTTTCACGACCGTCCCCGGTGCGTACGCCGGCACCACCGACAGCAGCGCTTTGAACACGATGGGATCGATCCAGTCGCGATAGGGCGATTGGCGCAGCGTGTTCAGAGCCGCGACCGCTGGGATCGGGCCCGCAGCGGGATCCGGGTATCGCAGGCGATCGAACAGATCCGCAGCGGTCAGAATCCGGGCGAAGATGTGGATTTCCTCGCCCGCCAATCCGCGGAACTCGCCGTTGCAATCCTGGCGGGCCGGGAAACCGGACCCGTCAAAGTGCTGGTGATGGTGCAGGATCGCTGCCGCGGCCGGAGCGTCCAGTTCGCCGTTGATGTGCTCGTACGCCAGCTCAACATGGCGACGGAATTCCGGGTCGCTCTCATCGTGGGTTCTGTAGAACCGCTGCAGGGCTTCTTCTTCGATTTCCAGCAGGCCGATGTCGTGCAGCATCGCTCCCACGCCCAACGCGACGACTTCCTTGGCGCGATGCGCCGCCAGACGCTTGCGCTGCGCGATCAGGTACGCATCCAGTTTCAGGCCCATCAGCAGACTCAGGAAGGTGACATGCGCCGAATGGCGCATCAGGGGGCGGTTGCCCTCGCTCATCGCCTGGATGTACAGAGCCGCGTCCGGTTCATCGATCAGCGACTGCACGAAGTCGCGGATGGTGTTGCGATAGGTTGCGTAATCCAGTTTGGCGTTCGCGTTCGAGCTCAGCCGTTCGAACAGTTCCGTCAGCATTTTCTGCGTCGCACCGCGTTGCTGGGAGATCTTCGGGCTGATGAATTTCTCGATGAACCTCAGGTCCGGGTACTCGATCCAGATCTCCGGCAGGAACATGCTGCGCAGGCGTTCGATCGAGCGGTCATCCAGAGTGAACCCCGCACGCAGCAGCATCGTGTCCGGGCGGTCCGGGTGCAGAACGGGTGTGGCCAGTTGCATACCCGGGCGGGCCTGAATCAAGGGGACACGCAGCATATGGTGATGGACTCCCTGTGGAGGCGGAGAGCGCAGACTGGACACCCAGGCCGTGCCCGCTCATCGGCGGATCAGGAGATTCCCTTTCGTTCGAACGAAGCACCAGCAGGTATTTCAGACGGGCTCCGTCATCCTGATCATTCCACCCGCTCGACCCGGAAGGTCTGCGCTGCTTCACCCTGAGCCAGCAGGGAACCGTCGCCGGGCCGATAAACCCAGATCGAAATCGGGGCGTTCCGAGGATCGTCCGTCCCGAGCACGGGACCCTCGATCTCGATCAGGTGCTCGCGATCACCCACCACCGGCAGCGAGATACGCCCCGCGGCATCCGTAAACCCAACCCCCGGCAACCGTGATCATGCCCGCCTCTTCGAGTGCGCGCCCGCTGACGGGCAGCGGCACACCCGCATCGAGAAGGATGATCCGAGCGTGAGCCGCCCGAACCGGCTGGCCCTGCGCATCGGTCACCCGAAACAGCACCGGCGACGGAGCCGTGCACCCGCCGAGCAGCAGCGATCCCGTCGCGATCATCAACAAGAGGAGACGGATCATCGATCGGAAGCGTACTCGCAACCGCGGTGCTGCGGCATCGGCGCGCACCGGGATCAAAGAGGCCCGCGCACGAAAAACGCACCCGATTCGGGTGCGCTCATCTATGGTCACGCTGAGGGAGGTCGGCTTAGGCCGTGGCCTTGGCCTTGAGACGCGCGTTCAGGCGGCTCTTGCGACGGGCAGCCTGGTTCTTGTGGATCACGCCTTTGCTGGCGGTCTTGTCGAGAACCTTGCAGGCCTCGAGGAAGGCCTCGCGAGCTTCTTCCACCGAAGCGTGCACGATCTTGTCGTCGAACTTCTTGAGCGCTTCGCGCATGGTGCGCAGGCGCCAGCGGTTGCGGGAGCGTTGCTTGAGGTTCTGACGAACGCGCTTCTTCGCGGAGAGGGAGTGGGCCATAGGTCGAACAATTCCTCAGAGATGCGTGACGGCGACGCGCTCGGGCGAGGCCGATGGCACCAGCAGGGGAGATGACCCCAACGGGTGCGGATGGACGGGTTGAAAGCAAACGACGGGTCGCGGCTCCACCAGAGGCCGCCAGCCCGGTCCCGACAAGTCGGGCCGAGCATTATCGAAGATTTCCGAGATTCTGCAAGTTCCGGGGCGGCAGTTCCCCAGAGGACTTGAGCCGCGGGGGCGTTTGTCGGTATAGTCATCGGTCCAACGCGTGCGCGCGTAGCTCAATTGGATAGAGCACCTGACTACGGATCAGGAGGTTAGGGGTTCGACTCCCTTCGCGCGTACTTCGAGAAAGCCCGGCCCAAAGCCGGGTTTTTTCGTGACCTGGCGACATCACCTTTCTTTTTACAGGTATTTCGAGCCTCCCATGAGTAAACGCCTCTGGCTGGCTCAACCCCGATCTTTGCGGATCCTCCGCCTCGCCCTGTGGTATCACATGCCCAAGGCGTGCCGAGTCTGGACGCCAGAATCGGAAGGAGCAGGCGGATGAAGCGGACGGGAATGGTCGGGTCGGGCTGGATGCTGGGCGGGGCGTTTGGGATTTCGATCGGGTTGGCGGCGTGCACCGTCGCGCCCGAGGCCGTCGCCCGGCAGAACGCCGACCCAGCCCCCGAGCGGCCCCAGGCGATCGCCGCTCAGGCCGGCACCCTCGGCTACTACCGCCAGCCGGCCATCCACGCCGACACCATCGTCTTCGTCAGCGAGGGCGACCTCTGGAAGGTCGGCCTCGGCGGCGGGGTCGCCACCCGACTCACCAGTCACGACGGCGTCGAGAGCTACCCGGTCATCTCGCCCGACGGCAGCCGCGTCGCCTTCAGCGCGCAGTACGAGGGGCCGACCGAGGTCTACGTCATGCCGATCTCCGGCGGCCTGCCCCAACGCGTCACCTGGGAGGGCGCGGGGAGCGACCGGCGCCTACGCCCGGTCAGCTGGACGCCCGACGGGGACCTCGTCTACACCACCCGCGCCCACTCGACGCTCCCGGACATGCAGCTCGTCGTGGCCGACCTCGACGAGAACACGCACGAACTGGTCGAGCTGTCGCAGGCCTCCGACGGCGTGTTCTCGGGCGACGGCACGCTCTTCTTCACCCGCCTGCCCTTCCAGGGCAGCCACGCACGGCGCTACGTCGGCGGCTCGGTCGAGCAGATCTGGTCGTTTGCGCCCGGTGACGACGAGGCGACCGCGCTGACGCTGGACTACGACGGCACCAGCCGCGACCCGATGTGGTGGGACGG
The DNA here is from genome assembly GCA_964543335.1 of uncultured Phycisphaeraceae bacterium. Taxonomy (GTDB): domain Bacteria; phylum Planctomycetota; class Phycisphaerae; order Phycisphaerales; family UBA1924; genus JANSXG01. The sequence goes on from CAZIXS010000020.1 coordinate 18,753, forward strand.
GCGGGTGTACTTCACGACCGATCGCGACGGCGCGCTGAACATCTGGTCGATGCGCCCCGACGGCACCGGCCTCGAGCAGCACACGCAGCACGTGGGCTGGGATGTGCTCGGCCCCAAGCAGTCGGGCGGGCGGATCGTCTACCAGCACCAGGCGGGGCTGCGCGTGCTGGACCTCGCGTCGGGTGAGGACCGCGGCCTGCCGATCACGATCGCCAGCGACTTCGACCGAGCCCAGGAGCGGTGGATCACCGAGCCGATGGACTACCTGACCGACACGGACCTATCGCCCAGCGGCGACCGGGTCGCGATGGTCGCTCGGGGCGAGGTGTTCGTCGCGCCCGCCGGCGAGGGCCGGATCGTGCGCGTGACCCGGCGCCCGGATGTCCGCTACCGGATGGCCCGATTCATGCCCGACGGCGAGACGCTGCTGCTGCTCTCGGACGAGTCCGGCGAGGTCGAGTTCTGGACCACCAGCGCCGACGGGCTCGGCGCCTTCGAGCAGGTCACCGACGATGCGGAGATCCTGCGCTGGGAGGGTGTGCCCTCGCCCGACGGCACGCTGATCGCGCACACCGACAAATTCTTCCGGCTCTGGATGCTCGACACCGAGACCGGCGAGAGCACGCTCATCGAAGAGTCGCCGACCTGGAACATCACCGAGATGAGCTGGGCCCCGAACGGGCGCTGGCTGCTCTACACCTACCCGGAGATGAACCGCAACGCGGTGCTACGCGTGTACGACGCCGAGTCGGGTATGAAGCACCAGATTACGACCGACCGTTACAACAGCTTCAGCGGGTCGTGGCACCCCGGCGGCGAGTGGATCTACTTCCTCAGCGACCGAAACCTGCGCTCGCTGGTGGGCAGCCCGTGGGGCAGCCGCGCACCCGAGCCGTTCTTCGACCGGCAAGTGGTACTGATGGGCATCGCGCTGCAGCCGGGTCTCGAGTCGCCGTTCGCGCCGGAGACGGAACTCGATCGCGAAAGCGCAAAGAAGGATGAGACCGCGAAGGACGAAGGTGCCGAAGACGAGACCGCCGAGGAGGTTGGCGACGAGGTAGCACCCACCGAGGAACCCGAAGTGGCCGAGGCATCCGACGAGCCGAAATCCATTGCGATCGCCTTCGATGGGATCGAGCGCCGATTGATGCGCCTGCCCGCGCCGGCCGGGAACTACTCGAACCTGTTCGTGACCGAGTCGCACGCGTTCTTCGACAGTGTGGACGACCTCCACGGGCGCGAGCCGCACCTGAAGTCGCTGAAGCTCTCGGGCACCGATCCGGACCTGACGACGGTGGCGAGCGGGATCGGATCGTTCCAGCCGAGCGATGACCGCTCGAAGATGCTGGTGCGCCGCGGAAGCGGTCTGTTCATCGTGCCCACCAGCGGCGGGCCGGTGCAGCTCAACAACGACAGCGATGTGGACCTGCGCGGCTGGACGATGTCCTTCGACCCGCGCGAGGAGTGGCGCCAGATGTTCGTGGAGTCGTGGCGTCTGATGCGCGACTACTTCTACGACCGGGACATGCACAACATCGACTGGAGGGCGGAGCTGGACCGCCATCTGCCGCTGGTCGAGCGTGTGGCGGATCGGCGTGAACTCAGCGACCTGATCGCCCAGATGGTCAGCGAGATCGGCGCGCTGCATCACTTCGTCTACGGCGGCGACATGGAGCAGGTCGACCAACGGATCGTTCCTGCCTCACTCGGTGCCAAGCTGCGCCGTGATGAGAACGCGGGCGGCGTGGTCATCGACCACATCTACGCCAACGATCCCGACGAGCCGGAGCGGCGCGGGCCGCTGGCTCGCATGGACCTCGATATTCAGCCCGGAGATGTCATCACGATGATCAACGGCGTGCGCGTGCTCGATGTGCCCGACCACGGCGCGCTGCTGCGCGCAGAGTCAGGCCGCCAGGTCCGCCTGCGCATCATCGATGCCGAGGACGGTACGCAGCGCGATGTGATTGTGTTCCCCGAGTCTCAGGGCGCCTCGGCGGACCGGCGCTACCACGAGTGGGAGTACACCCGTCGCCAGCGGACCGAGGAGGCCTCGGATGGCCGCATCGGATACATCCACCTGCGTGCGATGGGCACGGGCGACATGGCCGACTTCGTGCGCGGGTTCTACCCGGTATTCCAGCGCGAGGGCCTGATCATCGATGTGCGCCACAACAACGGCGGCAACATCGACTCGTGGATCATTTCGCGCCTACTGCGCAAGGCATGGTCGTTCTGGCAGGGCAACGCCGGCGCGCCGTACTGGAATATGCAGTACGCGTTCCGCGGGCACCTGGTGGTGCTGATCGACGACAACACCGCGTCGGACGGCGAAGCATTTGCCGAGGGCGTGAAGCGTCTGGACCTGGGTGAGGTGATCGGGATGCGCTCGTGGGGCGGCGGCATCTGGCTGACGAGTTCGAACTACCTCGTCGACGGCGGCATCGCGACGGCGGCGGAGTTCGGCGTGTTCGGTCCGGAGGGCGTGTGGCTGATCGAGAACATCGGCGTGGAGCCGGACATCGAGGTGGACAACCCGCCGCACGAGACCTTCCACGGTGCGGACCGTCAGCTGGATACGGCGATCGAGTTCTTGCTGAAGAAGATCGAGGAAGAGCCGATCCCGCAGCCGCAGGCGCCGGACGGCAAAGACCTGTCGCTCCCGGCGTGGCGTGGGCGGTGAGCAGATACCGCTGCCGATGTACGGTGATCATACTTCGCACTTCACTGGGGTTATGCTGCAAGCATGATCGAGCCCGTGTCATTCTGGGAGATGCTGCTCCGGATCGCGCTCGCGATGGTGATGGGCCTGTGCATCGGCTGGAACCGCGAGAAGCAGAACAAGGCGGCGGGGCTGCGCACCATGACGCTGGTGTCGATGGGCGCCGCAGGCATGGTGGTCGCGGCGGTCGAGGTCGCCGCCGCGACGCAGAACGCCCACGACCCGCTGCGCGTCGTGTCGGGCGTGATCGGTGGGATCGGCTTCCTCGGTGCGGGATCGATCATTCAATCCGCGGGCAAGGTGCACGGCCTGACGACTGCGGCGTCGATCTGGGCGTCGGCTGGGCTCGGGATCGCGTGCGGGCTCGGGCTGTACGAGCTGGCGGTGGTGATGTTCGCGATGTTGGGGGTGGTGCTGGTGGTGCTGAGTGCCCTGAAAGGGGAAGTGCTGCCGGAGAAGGACAACAACGATATGCAGAGTGAGGATTGAGTGATCGATCCGACTTCAGTGGGCCATATCCGGCACCTGCATGAATCGATCGGTCCAGGTTCGCCAAACCGACGGGCCTTCTTCCATCTCCGCGTCGCTGAGCAGGCATGAATCAAGCAGGTGGCAGAGTTGATCCTTCTTGAGATCGATCCCGATCAGGACGATTTCCTGCCTGCGATCGCCGTGCGGTTCGGACCACTTGGACTCAATCCACGCGAGTGACTCATGGTCTTCAGGCCAGCGCTCGCGCGGTGCCGCGGCCCACCAGCGTCCGGCGGGTGAGATGCGGAACGAGCCGCCGGCCTGCGACCACATCGCGGCGATGTCCGGCTGGCTGGCGAGCCAGCAGAACCCCTTGGAACGCACGGTTGGGAGGTGCCCGGTGGTGATCATGGTGTACAGCCGTTCGGGGTGGAACGGGCGCCGGGCGCGATAGACGAAACTGGAGATGCCGTACTCCTCGGTCTCCGGCGTGTGATGCGAGTTGAGTTCCTTGACCCACTGCGGCGAGGCCATGGCGCGATCCATGTCGAAGCGACCGGTGTTGAGGATCTCGCGGGGATCGATCTCGGCGTTGGTCGTGCGGATGATATCCGCATCGGCGTTAAGCGATCGGATCATTCGCTCGACGGTCTGGAGTCGGTCTTCGCCGACGAGGTCGCACTTGTTGAGCAGGATGATGTCGGCGAACTCGACTTGGTCGGTCAGCAGGTCGGCGATGGAGCGCTCGTCTTCGTCGCTAAGGCCGATCTCGCGATCAACGAGGTCATCGTGTCCCTTGAAGTCGGTGATGAAGTTCGAGGCGTCGACGACGGTCACCATGGTGTCGAGGCGAGACAGTTGCGAAAGCGACTCTCCATCTTCGTCCTCAAAGGTGAAGGTCTGTGCGACCGGGAGCGGCTCGGAGATTCCGGTGGATTCGATGAGCAGGTAGTCGAATCTACCATCCCGCGCGAGCCGCGAGACGGCTTTGAGCAGGTCATCCCGCAGCGTGCAGCAGATGCAGCCATTGGACATCTCGACGAGCTCTTCTTCGAGTCGGTCGAGCTTGGCGTCGCCCTGCTTGATGAGCTCTGCGTCGATGTTGATCTCGCTCATGTCGTTCACGATGACCGCGACGCGGAGCCCCTCGCGGTTGCGGAGGACATGGTTGAGAAGCGTCGTCTTGCCCGATCCGAGAAAGCCGGAGAGGACGGTGACGGGGAGGCGGTCGGCTTTCCCGAGGGGGTTCGAAGGGGTGACTGTCATATCGATGTCTCTTTCGCGTCAGTGATTGGGGCCGCAACCCGCCACGCCGCAGCAACTGCCGCTGCTGGGAGTGCCGGGCTTGACGAGCATGGCCGGGGCGGAAACGAGCCGCTCGACCGGGCTATCCGCAGGGGTCACTCCCGGCTCCAACTCGGCCAAGCGGCAGAGGTCACCCCAGGACGCAACGGTTTCGCTCATCGAGTGGCGAACTTCGATGGTGCGACCGTTTGCGGGGCATCGGTAGTCGTAGAGGGGCACACGCTTCTCCATGCTTGACTGGGGTCGGGGGATACTATGATATTGATATTTCATTATCAACAAGGAGGACTGACATGGCTGTTTGCTGCACCAACTGTTCCGCTGCTGTTCTTGGCACTGAGGTCTCTTCAATCTGCACCCATTGCGCGACGGCGACCGTTGCGGGGGCATCGTTTAGCGTTCCGTTGCTGCTCGGTGTGGCGGCGGCCGCCGCGGTTTCCACGATCGCGGCTCGGTACCTGCTCCGCCGATCCGGCGGGTTGTTCCTCACGAAACGCCCGTCCCTGGCGTAATCTGAACTCTCGTGCCCAGTGTTCGATCATCCAGAACGGTACGTGACACGTCTCAGCGTGCGTTGAAGAACCGGCGGTTTCGAACGGTTTGTCTTGGTGGGCTCGCTGCGTGTCTTGCTGCCGCGTTGATGCTGGGCGGGTGCGTGGCCTCGTCTCACTCCCATACAGCGACGCCGCATTCCGCCGTTTCGGCTGAGATCGACTCGTATTCGCTGCTGCTTGAGGCGGCGGATCACGAAGCGCTGTACACGCTCGCCGGGGGCCTGAAGCCGATGAGCACCGGCATCTGGAACGGTTCGTTTTCAGTGGAGCATCCCGACCTTGGCGAACTCATGGCAGTGCGCGCTTCGCTCGCTCCGCTGCGCAACGACCTGTGGTACGCCGATGTGCAGGTGTTCGACAACATCCACGAAGGCGAGCGCTCCATGCACGCGTTCGTCGTGCACCGCGCTGCGCTGGCACGGATGATCGAGCGTTTCGAGTCGTTCTGGAGCCCCTACGGCATCACGCCGTGCACCCACCCGTCCGAGATTGTGGCGGTGGTGGACCGGATGCCGAAGGCGGATCGCTGGCGGGGGTATGGGTATCTCTTCGGGTACCCAGCCGATGCCGTGGACTTCTTCGTCGAGGCCGGGCTTGCCGCCGAGGACGGACGCGAGGTCGGTGGCGGAAAGGACCGTCAGTTCATCCAGATTCCGACCTTCGCGGAAGACAACGGGCGGTTCACATACGCGGCCCCATTGGATCATGTGCGTACCGAGGCCGATGAGGCACTCGCACGCACGTCGAGCAGCATCCTGCTTTCGTACTCGGCACACCGGGGGCGGCTACACGATGCCGAGGACATTGTGGCGCTGATGCGTCGGTTGAACAGACATTTCGAGGACGCGGCGATCGCTGCGGCGGCGGTGCGCGACACGCGGTACACCGGAGGAGGAGTCGAAGATGCAGTTCTGGACGCTCGATGAGATCGACCAGCATGCCACGGCGGATCATGAGGTGGACGAAGAGATCTCGCCGGGCGTGACGGGCAAGCAGTCCCCGCACGGGTCTTCGGAGGGTGTAGGACGGGCGGGGCCTTCGCCGTCGGCTCGGGCCCCCGCACCCAATCATCGGCCTTAACTGAGTTGGAATCGCTCCACCAGCCTCCGCATTTCCTCGGCGCGCCCTGACAGTTGCGTGGCCGCCGCGGCTGCGCCATCTACAGCGTCGGTCGAATTATTGCTGAGCGTGGCGATCTCCTCGATCGCCGAGGAAATCTGGTTGCTCGCGGCCGACTGCTGCTCGGCGGCGGCAGCGATGGAACTGATCCGCTGCGCCGTCGATCCGGCCGATTCGACGATCTCGCCGAGTTTGATGCCAGACTGCTCGGCGCGCTCCACGCCCCCGGTGACGAGTGACTTGCTCTCGGACATCCGCTCGATCGCGTCGGAGGTGCTGCACCGGATCTCCTCGATCGACTGCGCGATCTCGGCGGTGGCGGTGGTCGTCCGATCGGCGAGCTTGCGAACCTCATCAGCAACAACCGCGAAGCCTCGACCGTGCTCGCCGGCGCGGGCAGCCTCGATGGCCGCGTTGAGCGCGAGGAGGTTGGTCTGGTCGGCGATGTCGTTGATGACCGTGATGATCTGGCTGATCTGGTCGCCCTTGGCGCCGAGCTCGTCGATGGTCTTGGCAACGAGCGTAACGGCCTCGTCGATGTTGCGCATCGCGACGATTGTGCTCTGGACGGTTTGGCCTCCACTGTGAGCAAGTTCGCCGCTGTCGGCGGCCATGCGCGACGCCTCTTCGGCGCCGTTTGATACCTCGCGGACGCTCTCACTCATCTCGGTGATGGCAGCGCTGACCTGGTTCGAGCCGTCCGCCTGCTGGCGAATGATCCCCGCAAGATCCCCCATGCGGGAGTTGATCTCCCCGGCGCCGGTGCTGACGGTGTCGGACGCTTCGGCGAGGTTCTCGATCACTTCGCGGAGCGAAGCGTGCATGATGTTGATGTCACGGACCAGTTGGCCGATTTCGTCCTTCGAGTCGTGTGAGAGCGGTTCTCCGCGCAGATCGCCGCTGGCGATCTCGCGAACCCGGGTGGCCACAAGCGCGACGCCGGAAGTGATCATCTTCGTCAGCAGGAGTGCGATGATGATCGAGACGAGCAGGGCGGCCGCGGAGAAGCCCACGAGCTTCATCTTCGCCCGGTCGGCCGTGACCACATTCCCGGTCGCGGTCGCCATGGTCGCTCTGTTTGCCTCTTCGAGAGTCGCGGTAGCAATCTCGGCGACGCTATCGGTCAATTCGGTCAGAGCAGACGCGGCCTGCTCCATCGTATCGCGCGGCGTTCTTCCTGACCTCCGCGATCGCTGTACCGATCGAGTCGAGTTGCGTCTGCTCAGCAATGCGATCGCAGCTGTTCTGGATCTCGTCGAAGATGGACAGCGCGTTCTGAACGATCACAATGTCGCGATCGGCCTGCCCCTTGAAGTTGGCGACACGCATGCGACCCACCGCGCCGATCAGGTGAGCGGATTCCTCCATGAGATCCCGGATCCGCGCGAGTTCCGACGGGGCTGCCTTCGCTTCGATGGCCTGCTGGAGGGTCGAGCTTTGCAGTTCGAGCATGTTGTCAGTCGTCCGCACGAGCACGGACGCGGCAGCATCCATCCTGCGGCGGCTCTCGCCGAGCGCAGCGGTGAGGCTTCGGACGCGCTCGGCGTTCTGCTCGATCGCACCGATCTGACTCCGGATGTCGCCAGCTTCCTTAAGCAGTTCAGCGTTGTCCCATGTTTCGGCGAGCTGTTCCAGTTCGCCCAGTGCCTGACGGGCCAGGTTCAGATGGTCGCTCGCCTTCTCGGCGCACTCCTCGTCGCGATCGTTCAGATAGCTCGCGAGCTCGTTGCGGGCGAGAAGGATTTCTTCCTTCACCGTCGCATGGCCGAGCGATACCGGGATGCTCTTTGTAGCCGTTCGCGATGCGGAATCGGACAGGTTGAAGAGCGATAAGAGGCTCACAGTCGCCATGATGGCCACCACGAGCAGGACAAGGCCGAAGCCACCAAGAACTTTGACGCGCAAACTGCTGAACATGGACCCACCCTTAGAGACCAGGCACCCTGCCGGTCTCCGGAGGCAATCGACGAGTCAAAGCAAGGAATCGAGTTCTAATGTCGAGTCGGAGTCAGGGATTTTCCCTAAGCGCACTAGGTACGAATCATGAAGTTCGCTGTTCTGACGCTGCAAGAGCCACTGCGACTGTTGTTTGTGACGGTTCGGGCAGCTACAGCCTCAGGTCCGCCGCCGCCACTTGCTCCCCATAGTCCTCACGCAAGGGCTCGATGTACTCCCGAACGAACGCCTCCGTCTGCTCCACCGCCAACCCGACATATTTGCTGGGATCCAGTGCGGCGTCGAGGTCGACACCTTCGAGGAGAGGTTCGTTGCGCAGGCGCTCGATCAAATCGTTCTCCGCGCCCTCATCCTTCACGCGGCTGCCGGCGAGTTGGGCGTGCTGGCGGATGGCCTCGTG
>CAZIXS010000020.1:27379-33721 GCA_964543335.1 uncultured Phycisphaeraceae bacterium
TTGCGCTTGTAGGGCATGGCCGATGAGCCGATCTGCTTCTCGGCGAAGGGCTCGTCGAGTTCCTTGCGGTTGGAGAGCAGTCGGATGTCGGTGGCGCACTTGTGGAGGACGGCACACACCGCGGCGAGCGAACTGACGATGTGGGCATCAAAGATGCGCGGGTAGGTCTGCGAGACGAGCGGGTGGGCGCTGGCGAAGAGGGGGGCATCGGCCTCGTCGAGGAGTTTGGCCATGTTGGCGCGGAAGGTGTCTTCGAGTGTGGCGACTTTGGAAGCGTCGTCATCGAAGAGCGCGAGGTACGAGGCCTGTGTGCCGGTCGCGCCGCGCAGGCCCCGGGCCTGTCCGGCGACGGCGTCGAAGGGCAGGGTGGCGCAGTGCAGGTCATACGCCCACTGAACGGCGCGACGCCCGACGGTGGTCGGCTGCGCGGGCTGATAGTGAGTAAATCCGAGGGTGGGTGTGCCGATCCACTTCTCGGCGAAGGATGCCATCACGATCTGGAGACGGGCTGCCCGCTCGCGGATCAGACCCGTGGCCTGGTGGAGCAGCAGGAGCTCGCAGTTGTCGTTGATGTCCTGGCTCGTCATCCCCAAGTGGATGATCCCCCGCGCCTTCGGGCAGCGATCGCCCCAGGCATGGACCTGGGCCATGACATCGTGGCGGAGTTCGGCTTCGTACTTCGCGGCAGCCGATATGTCGTCGTCGGTGACATCGAGATTGGCGCTGAGTTCGTCGATCTGCTCCTGGGAGACCGGCAGGCCGCACTCGTGCTGGGCCTGGGCGACTGCGAGCCAGATCTTCCGCCAGATGCCGAACTTGTGGCGGGCGGACCAGATGGTCTGCATCTCGTCCGAGGCGTATCGCCCGGCGAGGGGGGACTGGTAGCGGTCGTGGGGGGAGGAGTCCATGCGGGCGGTCCTGCTGATCAAGATTGGCGCGGAAGGGCGCGATATCGGATGGAAATGGGCGATTTTCTCGGATTGGGTCGATCCGTTTCGGCTGGGGATCGTATCGTGACGCAACTCTCGGCGGGGTGGCCGATCCTCTCTCTCAGGCCTGCCCGGGCCGGAATCGGCCCGCCGGTTTGCCGGAACCCGCCTCGTCGCAGACGATTCCAACACGCTCATGACCGACCATGCCTCCGCACCAGCGGGGACCGATCAATCCCGAGCCCCCAGCAAACACCGCCCATCGGTGCCGGACGCCGCTTCAGCTCCCGGAGCGGATGCCACCGAGGCCGAGCAGTTCGAGTACCTGGGCTCCATCGCCGAGCGCCGGGGCTATGACGAGCAGGAAACCGAGGAAATCGCCCTGCTTCTGGCCTACCGCCAGGGCGATCGGACGGCTCTGGCCAAACTCCTGGAGATGTACCAGGACCGCCTATTCGCGATCTGCGTCCGCATGGTCACCGACAAGGAACGGGCCCGGGACCTGCTGCAGGACGCCATGGTCCGCATCATTCAGGGGCTGGAGCAGTATTCCGGGCGTTCTCGTCTGAGCACCTGGATGATCCGGGTCACCATGAACGCCTGCCTGACGGACATGCGCCGCCAGAGGATCCGAAAAACTGTGTCCTTGGATGTCCGAAAGGCCTCCAGCGACGGTCGGGAGGGCATCGGTGGGGGGTCCGGGGCCTCGCTGGCCTCGAAACTGTTCGATTCCTCGGAACAGACCGCGGCAGAGGCCGTCCAACGGGAAGAGTTGCGAGCGGACCTCTACGGCGCATTCGAGCGTCTGGACCCCTCGCACCGGGCCATGCTGATCCTTCGCGACATGCACGGGCTCGAGTACAGCCAGATCGCCGAAGCCCTGGAAATCCCAGAAGGCACGGTGAAATCCCGGCTGTTCCGCGCCCGAGCCGCGCTGCGAGACCTCATCGAGCAGCGCATGTGGTCGTCCGAGGACCGCTGATCCGGCTATCGTGTGGGGAATAGTTCTCGGATCGGATCTTCGGACGCACTCAGCCATGACACCGCCTCGCTTCTCAGATGAAGAATTGCTCGCCCTGATCGAGGGCGATCTCCCCGCCGAACGGGCCAAAGCGCTCCGGGACGCGGTGCGCGATGGCGATCTGGAACTCGCTGGTCGGCTGATCGACATGGCCGAGCACCGCGAGTTTCTGCGCGAAATGAAGATCGATCGTGCCGACCTCAACCCCGAGAGCGCCACCACGCCTGAGGGCATCGTCGCCGCGGCGATCGCCGCCGCCGAGCGCGAGTCTCTGGTCCCCGCTCCGGTAGAACCCAAATCCGACAAGCGTGCGTGGTGGATCGGCCCGTTGAGCGCCACCGCCGGCATCGCCGCGCTCATCGCCATCGGTGTGGTCATTTCCGGTTCACCCGAGACCAACCCCGACGGCCGCTTGCCCGACGACATCGAGCAGCGCATCGCAGAAGGCTCCGCCAAGGTCGTCGGCTCCGAGGAAGAACTCCCCGCGGATGTCCGCGACCGCGACGCCATCCGCAGACTCGCGCAGGACCTCTTCCCGACGCGCGAGCCGGATCCGGGCTTCGAGTGGCCTGAGGTCACCGTTGATGATCAGCCGGATTTCGAAGAACCCTTCCGCATCGACCCTCTTGAGATGACCGGGGGCAGCGGGCTCAGCGAGGTTATGACCGAGCAGGAAATCGCCGCCGCCATGGCCGCGCTGCAGAGCGCTGGCGTTCGCGCCGAGTCCGATCGAGCCATCCGCTTTGCCGGCATCGACCCGCTCGGCATCGAGCGTGAATATACGCTGGACGAAGCCGCGGCCCTGGCCAAAGCCGGGCGTCTGGCGATTGAGATCGACGCTCCCGAACAGTTCGGTTTCGCGCTCACCGGCGGCTATCTGGCCGACGCCCACCAGCGATACTCCGTGTTCGCCACAGCTCTTGGTTCCGGCGGCCCCGATGAGGTCGAACAGTTCCGCGCGACAGAGCGGGTGACCGGCCTCACGGGACGAGTCGGTGAGGCCCTCGGGCTCTCCCCGCAGGCGCTGGCCAGCTACAGCTTCGAAGCCGACGGCTCGCCCGCGCAGGTCAATGACCTTGAGCGCGCCACCATGGTTGAGCTCATCGCGGCGGTCGTTTCCCCGATGAACGCCGGGGCCGATCCTTCCCGCTTGCGTCTGATCGAACTGCCCTTCGACGCCTCCGATGAGCCGACCGTGATTGAAGAGAGCGGCGAAGAGGATCCGTTCTGGTGGCTGCAGCCCGAGACGGACTACACCAAGCGGGGTACGGCGCTCATCCCGGTTGTGGTGAAGTGAGCGACGGTTCAATCCACTCGGATCGAACCCTCAGTTCGTCTGACAGTTCGCCTGAAGCCTTTGAGCCCGATGGCGGCAGCGCCGGTCCAGACGCAGGCCGATCATCGTCAGCGCGGGCGAAACGATCAGGCCGAACAGCACCAGCAGTTCCACCGTGGTCGCGTTTCTCAGATCGCTGATGCCGAGGTGCGAGAACTGCAACAGGATCGCAAAGGCGACCGAGACCCCTCCGACGCATGCGAGGATGACGCGTCTCCACCAACGGCTGTAGCGGGCCTTCATCAGAAATCCGTTTCGCTGCGCGACCACGATCCGTGTGGTCCGCCTCACCCTCGTTCACTCCGGGCAAACGACTCGCCCGAACGCTCCTCCGGCCCGTACATCAGGGGCCAAGAGGCAAGAGTACGCACAAGCCCGCGGTTGCTCAAGGCGCATCCTCATCCCACCAGCGGGTGTGGAAAGATGGTGGGCATCCGCCGCGGCTGAGGGGTGCTCTCAGTTGTGGCGGGAGGGGCGTGCCGATACCTTCCACGCCGTGCCGAACCGCGTCGCGCCAAGGAATGTGCCCCTTCTGTCCAAGCAAGGGCAATCGCTGCGCACCCGTCGCGTGGTCTGTGCGCTCGCCGCTGCCTTGATCGCCACCAGCGGCGGACTGGTCCCCTTCGCCATCGCGCAGGATGCCGGCAACGCCGACGCCGTCGGCAGAGGCAATCCCGGCGAGGGCCGCGTCGTGGCGCAGATCGTAGTGCAGGGGCTCGAGCGTGTGCCGCGCACTCTCATCGACAACACCATCCGCACCGCACCCGGCCGACCCCTCAGTTGGGACACCGTTCGTGAGGATCTGCGCAATCTGGAGAGACTGGGCGAGTTTCGAGACATCGAAGCCCGCATCGAAGAAAACCCGGATCGCACCGTCACCGTGCTCTATCAGCTCACCGAAGCCCCGATCATCCAGGACATCGTGGTCGTGGGGAACCGGCGAGTGACCGATTCCCAGCTCGCCACCGTCGTGAACCAGGGAAGCCTGATCATCGGGGTTCCGATCGATGATTACCGCATCGGTCTCGCGACCCGCCTCATCGAGGATTACTACAGAAGCCAAGGCTTTTACCTGGTCAGCGTCGACATCGACGAATCCGAACTCGCCGAGACCGGGGTCGTGATCTTCCGGATCCGCGAAGGTGAGCGGCTGCAGGTGACCGACATCCGTTTCGACGGCAACGAGGCCTTCACCGCCAACCAGCTCCGCGCCATCGTGGAATCCAAGACCAAGGGGCTGTTCCAGAAAGCCCCGCTCGACGACGACCAGCTCGACACCGATGTGGCCGAACTCGTTCAGTTCTACATGAACGATGGGTTTCTCGATGTCCGCGTCTCGCGATCACTCCTCCCGGCACCCAACGGTCGCGAGGCCATCATCACCTTCATCATCGATGAGGGCCCGCAGTACACGCTCCGCTCCGTGCAGGCCTGGGGCATCGCCGGTACGCGTGACAACCCCGCCGCCGGCCTGAGCGTGCTCGCGCCGGATCAGGTGGCCGGGCTGATGCGGGTCCGCCCGGGCGAAGTCTTCAACATGCGCGAGATCCGCGCCTCGGAAACCGCGGTTCGAGACGCTCTGCGTCAGATGGGCTACTACGACGCCCGCGTCGCCAGCGAGCAGTTCCGAGCCGTGGACAGCCCCACGGTGGACCTGCGATTGTATATCGATGAAGGCCAGCGCTACCGCGTCGGAACCGTCAACATCCAGGGCAACGAGCACACCAAGGACAAGGTCATCCGGCGCGATATCGATCTCGTCCCCGACGGCTGGCTCGATGGCACCGCTGCTGAGGAAAGCGAGCAACGCCTGCGCAACAGCGGCCTGTATGCTGCTCCGAGCCAGAACACGCAGGGCCCCGCGGTCATCGTGCAGCCGGAGAACCCCGCCTACCCCGGCTATCGCGATGTGCTGGTGCGCGTGGAAGAAACCAACACGGGACGCATCGGGTTCGGTGCCGCGGTGAACTCCGACTCCGGCCTCGTCGGCGCCATCACGCTCGACCAGCGCAACTTCGACATCGCCAACACGCCCGACTCCTTCGGCGAATTCCTGAGCGGCCGAGCCTTCCGAGGCGCCGGCCAGACTTTCAACCTCGCCCTGCAGCCCGGTGACCGCGTGTCCACCTACTCGGTCTCGCTCTCAGAACCCCGCCTGTTCGAGAGCCCGTACTCCGCCTCGGGCTCGGCCTACTTCCGCACCCGCGAGTTTGACGATTACGACGAGGAGCGTCTCGGCACCCGGCTTCGCCTTGGTCGATCGTTCGGCACCCGCTGGACCGGCTTCCTCTCCGGGCGCCTCGAGCAAATCGATATCTCCGAGATCGAGTCCTTCTCGACCGTCGATCTGTTCGCGGTCGAGGGCGAGAGCAACATCAGCAGTCTCGGTCTGGGCATGACCCGGAGCACGGTCGATTCGCGTTTTCGACCGACCGAGGGCACCCGTCTTGAACTCGGCGTCGAGCAGATCGGTGTCTTCGGCGGTGATTACAACTTCACCAAGTTCAACCTCGAGCACGCCATCTTCATCAAGATCGACGAAGACTATCTGGGCCGCCCGACCGTGCTCTCCTTTGATACCCGCGTGGGCTACATCCCCCAGGACGGCGAATCCCCGATCTTCGAGCGGTACCACCTCGGCGGCCGCACCTTCCGCGGGTTCGATTTCCGAGGCATCGGCCCGGTCGGACTGCGCAACGACACCCTCACCCCCGGTGAGGATCAGGTCGGCGGAGACTTCAGTTTCTTCTTCGGGGCGCAGGTCGAGCGCCCGGTCTGGCGTGACATCCTCGGCCTGGCGTTCTTCGTGGACTCCGGCACAGTCGCCGACGACTTCACCTTCGACGAGTACCGAGTGACCGCCGGTGTGGGCCTGCGGATGTACATCCCCGCTTTCGGGCAGTCTCCGCTGGCCTTTGACTTTGCCTTCCCGATCATGAAGGAAGACACCGACGACACGCAGATCTTCAGTTTCGCCTTTGATCTGCCCTTCTGAATCCGCAGAAATTCTCTTTGTATGTAGACGCTAACTTGGGTACGATGTGTGCTCGCACACC
>CAZIXS010000021.1:0-4353 GCA_964543335.1 uncultured Phycisphaeraceae bacterium
ACGCCTCCCTCCTCGCCTCATTGATCGCCGAATCCGAAGCGAACAGCGCGGAGACGGCGGGGGCGGGGCGAGGAGTCCTGTACGCCTGGCTCCCCACGGTCGGATCCGGTCTGTTCGCGGATGAGCCGCCCTACGTGCAGGGCTCGATCTCGGCTCGGAACCGGGCCGAGATGGTGGATCGTCAAGCTAAGCTGTTCGGTTTCCGAGAGGTCTTCGCTGATGACCCGGCGGGATCCCGGCACAGGCCAACCGTGTCCTCTTTGCTCCTCCGGGCGGTCGAGATCGCGGCCGACAACCGCTGCGAGCGCGTCATCTGGCCGGTGAGCATTGGAGACGATCTTGAAGCTCTGCAGCGGGTGACCGAGCAGGCTGCTTTGGTGACCGAACTGGCCGCGACGGAGCAAGATCTCCTTTGCGGTGATGGAGATTCGGTGATCCGGGTGTATACCCCTCTGGCGGACCTTGATGAACATGGGCTCGCGGAGCTCGCCGCGGACCTCGGAGCCCCGATGGAAGCGTGCTGGCGTCCCGTGCCAGCCCCGGTTCGCTCGATCGGATCCTGATCGACGGCTGGCAAATCCCCATAATCGAAAAGGGAAAATGCCGTCCGCTTGCCTTTTCCCAGTCAAAGTCGTATCTTGTGCGGCTCGCTCCGGTCCGGGTGAGGTGTCAAAAACCGCCTCCTCTGGCCTGAGTCGCCGATCTCACACCATCTCTTGCCGCCGCGTGGAGCCACGCTGCGGGTTTTCAGTCAAGGAGCGTCGGATGTACGCCATCATCGAAGACAGCGGGACCCAGATCAAAGCCTCCGTTGGTGACGAGCTCACCATCGACCTCCGTGATCTCGCGGATGATGCGTCCTCGATCACCTTCGATCGGATCCTTGCGATCGGTGGAGACGATGCGAAGTTCGGCAGCCCGTATGTCGAGGGTGCCACGGTTGTCGCGGAGATCGTCCGCAACACCTACACCGACAAGAACACCGGTCAGGCCGTGGACTCGCTCCAGTACAAGGGCGAGAAGATCGATGTGATTAAGTTCAAGCGTCGCAAGGGCTACCGGCGCAAGCAGGGCCACCGTCAGCGCTACCTGAAGGTGAAGGTCACCGCGATCAACGCCTGATCGCTACTCGCAAATCGATACGAATCGATCCGGATCCTTGGGATCCGGATTTTCGTTTTTGTGGAGCTTGTCTTGAGCCAGAGCTTGAGAAGGGCTATCGGGCGAACGGCCCCGAGTTCAGCCGTGTGGCCCGCAGACGCGATGGGCTGGCGAGCACATCGATCGCGTCCTCGTCCTGTGTGAACACCCGCGTTCGGGTTTCGCTGCCGAGGCCCACGGGGCGAAGAGAGATACCCAGGGAGAGGCTCTCTTCGATGTTGTCGTAGTCGACACCGACATCGAGCGTCCACTGCGGGAAGCGGCGTTCGATGCGGCTGCCGACGATCTGGAACTCGTCCTCGTCGAGGTTCCAGCTGCCGTAGACCTCCACGGCGTATTTTCGTGTCAGTTCGTAGCGTGTCCCGGCCTGCAGCAGGTCCGAGTCCACCACATCCAGTGAGCGGTACTCGAAGAAGCTGCTGTAGCCGTACCCGTGATCGATCATGGCGCCGGTGGTGATGCGCCGGGTCGTATTCGCATCGGTGTCGTAGGTCCAGTCGGCGGTCAGCGCGAGCGCATCGGTCAGGAGCATGGTCGCGCGGTTCGAGACGAATTCGCCGTAGTTGGAATACTCGGGGCGATACTCGATGAATCGTCCGTATGGCGAATCGACCTGGACATCGTCGTCCGACCATGTGTAGGTCGTGTCGAGTACCAGCCAGTCCACGCTGCGCATGTTCCCGGTCGGGCCGCGCTTGGTCTGCCAGGTGTTGCGCAGGCCGAGCCGGTAGGTGAACCCATCGGCGATGCCCTCGACCGAGTCGTCGTAGATCGGAAGCGAATCGCTCTCGAGCGTCTGATCGCTGAACCAGACGGTTGCGGTGGGTTCGACGATATGACGCATTCGGGTGAGGTCGAAAAGCTCGCTGCCGAATGAGTTGTCCACCTTGACGAACGAGGTGCCGAGCCGAGCGCCGACGGCACCCCACAACCGGTACTCGTCCTCTTCGCTGCTGCCGCTGGCGGTCCGGTAGGAATCGAAGTCGGTGTCGTAAGCCGTGACCCGACCAACGGCGAATGGGGTGAAGTTGATCAGCCCTTCCCGGTCGAGGGTCATCGGGATTTCGATTTCGTGGCGGGAATCGAAGCGGAGCACGCTGTCGGTGTTGTACCCCTCGGCACGGAGCCGATCGGCGATGGTCTGGTTGGCGTTGATGCCGAAAGCGTCTTGAGCGATCTGGTTGGTGTACCCCTGATCGCGCAGGTCGTTCTCAGCGAGATTCAGCTTGAGCAATCCAGCACGAGTCTGGCCGTAGTAGGTCAGTGCGCCCCCGAACAGATCGTCGCCGATGACCGAATAGGTCGCTTCGGGCAGTCGCTGGGTCTGGAATCCGGGTGATTGGAGCAGGTGCTCGTTGACGAGGAAGTCGTTCAGGCTCGCCCGGGCTTCGAACTCAAGTGCCGAGTTCTCCGGGCCATTCGGATCGATGCGCCGTGCATAGAGCGAGCTGATGAACTCGCGGCCGACCTCGGCCTCGCGCTCGAAGAACGCGTCGACGAAGCCCTCGTCGGAGACATAACTTAACTCGCCGAAGAGCGTCCAGACCTCGTCGAGCCGGTAACGGCCTGCGGTGCGGAATAGCCCCCGGTGTTGGGAATCGCGGTCGAGAGTTTCGCCGGTGGTGAAACGGTCCTCGCCGTTATCGAATATGTAATACCCCAGTACAGATCCGTCGGTGTCGGGGGTGCTCCAAGTCATGTCGAGTCCGACGCCGACGCCCCGTTCGAGGTAGCCATCGAGCAGCAGCAGGGCTTCATGGTTCGGTGAGGTATCGATGCCAAAGATGGAGTAGAGGTCCCACTCGGTGCGCACGATCGGGGAACCGCCCTCGCTCTCGAAGCCGATGCGCCTCAGCGGTGAAGCACGGACCTCTCCTCGCAGACGCGGCAGGCCGAGCACCGGGAAGTCACCGACTTTGAAGCCGACCCCCTTGGCATCGATCGTGTTGGCCATGCTGCCGTCGGCGCGAGGACGACGAGACAGGGTGATCGAGTCGGCCCCGATCGAAAAGTGCGGGTCGGCGAACGCTACGTTGGCGAGTGTGGCCTTCTCGGCGCTGAACTGCGCGTCGGATTCCTGGCGTATGGATTCGGCCCGCAGGTAGAGCGGCATGCCCCGCTCGGCGTCGTAGGTCCAGAACACCGCGTCCAGCAGGACCGCTCGGTCCGAGCGGAGATCGTAGTAGACGCGCGAACCACGCAGGGTGTAGCGGTTGGCCCCGGCGGCGTTGAGGTCGCGAACGGATGATCTGGAATCGACGGCGATCAGGTTGACATCACCTTCGAGATACACGCCGGCCACCTCGGTGGAACGGAAAGTGCCGGACGCGGCATCTGCACCGCTTTCGAGAAAAACAACCGCTCGCTCTGCGGTGAGCTGGCGTGTGCCCGCACGCCCGTCAAGCTCGTAGGTGACACCGACACCATCGGTAAACATGACGGCGTACCCGCCGCTCTCATCGTCCGGTTCAACCACGATCTGTGGCGAATTGAAAGTCACGGTACCGGTGGTCGGGCCCGGCTGAACGACGCGTCCGGGGTTTTCGGGCAGATCGGGGCGCGTGTCGTTGAAGGTGGCCGCATCGGCGAGCGCAAATGGGTCTTGAGGAGGCACTCGCTCCACGACGACATCGGTTCTGGGCGGACGCTGGAGGTCGGAGCCCGCACCCGCGGTCGATTGGAGGCCGGCAAGGTAAGTGGCGAGCCTTGCTTCGCCCTCAGCGTTGAGTGCGGCAGCGGGGGAGACCCCGATCCGCTGGGTATCCGGTCGGGTTTGGATCACCTCATCGGCACGCAGCGCGATACCGGAGGGCTGGCGGACGATCAGGCCCGTGACGAGCAGGCGGTCGGCGGATTGTCCGACGCCGGGCTCGGCGCCCGGGCGTCCACCAGGATCACGGACATTCTCGAAGTAGATCGCGAGCTGGTCGGCCTCGGCACGGGCCCCACTGGATGACACCACCTCCACCGGTTCGATCCAGACGACGGCCCGGGTCGCGGTGAAGCTGTAGCCGCCGACCTCGACGCGAACATCACCCTCGAGCAGCAGCCGGTCGGTGCCCCCGGATTCGGAGGCTTCTGCCCACGACCAGGCGCGGATGGCCCGGAAGGCAATCGGCAGCGCCTGAGCGTCGCTGGGCAGGTTGGTCTCGCCGAAGGTCCGTCCGTCAAAGGTGCCGGCCGGGGGGGCGG
>CAZIXS010000021.1:4453-22641 GCA_964543335.1 uncultured Phycisphaeraceae bacterium
ACGAGAGCGAGGAGTGCTGCGGCGGGAAGTAGTCCAACCCGGCAGGCCGCGGCTCGCTCTCGATTTGATCGCCTCGGCTTCACGCGCTCGTTCCCCTTGCCCGTCATCTGCTGCGTGAATACCGCACACAGCATGGTGAGTGGATGCTAAGTTCAAGGATGCGAGCGCACAAGGCGCGATGAGGGCTGTGGATTCAGCGGCGACGCGGATCCATCGGCAGTTCCCGGGGGACGACGATGGTGTCCAATTGGCGACGAAGTTGCTCGGCGTCTCGCGTACGCCCGACCTGCATCAGCGCGCGGTAGTAGCGTTCGCCAACTTGTGCCCACACCGAACCACGGCGCATGGCGAAGGATCCTTCGGTACTCGGGCGGGGGATACGCCGGAAAATGTCTTCCAGCAACTCGGGCAGATGGGCTTGTTTGCCGGTGCGGTTGAGCAGGTCCGCAACACGGTCCACGGCCTTGAGGGTCCACGGGCCATCGAGGTTGCGGTACTTCGTAGGGAGCAGGTAGGCCGCCATGGCCTCCTGATACATTTCGCGGTCGCGAAGCCCATCACCCTGAAGGAAACGAACTTCCGCTTCCTGTCCAGGAACATTGCGCACGGCGAGGGCTACCCGGTCGAACATCCGCGACTGCTGGCGGACATCCGGGATCGCCCAGAGCAGCGTCGGGGCGATCATGGCGAAGTAGCTGGATTCGTTTCGCCCGCAGAGCTTCTCCAGGAAGCTGAAGATGGCTTCCAGCTCTTGACCGGCGAGTCGCCCTTCCCTGGCGAGGCGTCCGGCGAGTTCCCAGATACGTCGTTCGGCACCCGTGGCGCTGAAAGCTGCGGTGAGCAGTTCGCTGATGCCGGCGTCGTCGGCGGTCCGGACCGGTCCGAAGGATGCGTCGGCGTCGATCGTCAGCGAAAGCGGAGGAGCATCCGAGCCTTCGCGACTCGTCGCGAGCAGGGCGGCGGCATCGTGCATGGCAACTGCGGTGTGGAGCATTTCGGGCTTCACGCCAACCATCTGCGAGAGGATCGCCACATGCCCCTCTTGATACATGCGTCCGGACAGCGGGTCACGGAAGTCACCCACATACTTCTTGTATTCGTCGTAACGCCCACTGTCGAAGTCCCAGGCGGCCTGACGACCGCGGACGCGAAGGAAGCCGAGCCATGCGTGGGCCATGGACTGGCCGACGGATGAGACTTCGACCGCGGGCACACCCATGGCTTTGCCGACATGGGCCGCGAAGTAGGCCTGCTCGGCGCACACGCCGCCGATGCGCCGGATGTTCTGGAGCGTGTACTGCTCGGAGTCGATGCGCTTCTGCTGGCCTTCGTTCAAGGCATTGTCGTCGTACGAGATCTCCGAGTAGCGGTTTCCCACCTGAGAGTCCTTGCCGTACCGCTCGAGTGCCCACTGCATTTCGGCGATGGAGGCGGTGGAATCGACAAGGTGGGCCAGAAGGTCAATGGGCATGCCACGAATACCAAGGGCCATGCGATCCTCGTAGCGCACGAAGTACGCCCAGAGCTCGTTCGGGGTTGCGGCGGTCGTGGGGTTGCGTCCCGGGGGGAATCGGGGGGTGTCGTGCACGGCGCAGATCGCCGCGGTGAGGTCGGGATACTGGGCGAGTTTGTCCGCTCCGAACTGTGCACGGAGATCTTCGAGGACTTCCATGGCCTTGGGCAGTTCGTCACGCCCGGGTTGCAGGCCGAATGCGAGCGATGAGGCGAGGTCCTCGTGGTCGAGCAGCATCTGCCACATGGCGTCGTTCTGGATCTGCCTTCCATCCACCATCAAGCGCAGCATCCGCTCCGCCTTGGCCACTTCGCGGAACAGATCCGTATTGGAGCCGTCGGCGTACCAGATCAGATCGGTCATCAGAGTGGTGATCTGCTGAAGCGCGGAGGAGAACTGCTGGCCGGAGAGCGCTTTGCCGTCGGGCCTCAGGATCGTGCCGAGTTTCTCCCGGACCGCAGCGTCAAGGCTCTTCTGGGCCGGGTTGACCTGCGCATCCCGCGGGGTGCCTCGGCGCGTCTGTGCATCGGCCGAACTGTGGAAGGCCAGAAGGGATGTGGCGCAGACCGTGGCGCACAGGAGAAGGCGGGCGGTGGTCGTCTTGATCATCGGTGGTCCTGAGAAAAGTGGATGCTTATGGAGACAGAATTACTGATGCGCAGGGGTTTCGATGGTTCCGTTGCTGGCCCCGGGTTGCTCGTGCCGGCGACCGGTGGGTTTGCCGGTGCGGACATCGATCCGGTCGACCCGAACCAGTTCGGCGTTGTCCTCCTGAGAAGCGGGGAAGCGGGGCTTGCCGGCCTTCCCGTTCAGGCGGGACTTGGATGCACCGGGGAAGTGCTCGCCTTCCCAGCTGGCGGGGTACTTCGGATCATCCATCTCGACTGCGAGTTTGGTCGGGAAGAGCGGACGGAAGGTGTCGACCATGACCGCGAGTTCCGCGGTGTAATCGTGGGCCATCGAGGCCTCGATCGTGCCGGGGTGCGGGCCGTGAGGGATGCCCTGCGGGTGGCAGGTGAACGAGCCGATGTCGATACCCTTGCGCGAGCCGAAGTTGCCCTCGACATAGTAGAGGACCTCGTCGGAATCGAGGTTTGAGTGGTTGTAGGGCACCTTGATCGCACGCGGGTGTGTGTCGAGCATGCGCGGGCAGAACGAGCAAATCACGAAGTTGTGTGCTTCGAAGGTCTGGTGGATCGGCGGCGGCATGTGCAGCTCACCGGTGATCGGACTGAAGTCGTCCACATTGAAGCAATACGGGTAGTAACAGCCATCCCAACCGACCACATCCAGCGGGTGGTAGTGGTAGGTGTAGGAGTGCATGCAATTGCGTGCCTTGACGCGAACCTCGAACTCGCCGTCCTCGTCCCAGGTCATGGGCATCTCGGGCAGTCGCAGGTCGCGCTCGCAGTAGGGAGCGTGCTCCAGGAATTGCGCGGTCTTCTTGGAGAGGTACCCGGGGGGCGGCGCGATGTGGCTGGCGTTGCAGGTCTCGATGACCAGGAACTTGCCGTAGGGCATCTCCGCAGCGGAAACGCCTTCGGGGCGATCCGCATTGGAGAGGTCGTTGAACTCGAGCTCGTAGATCGTGCCTTTGGGGATGACGATGTAATCCTTGGGCCCGAACTTCAGAGTGCCGAACATGGTGCGGCATTCGCCCGAGCCGTAGTGGATGAACAGGCACTCGTCGCCCTGCCCATTCTTGTAGAAGTACGGGGTCTTGCCTTCGGCGGGGATGCAGATCGCCAGTTCGACATCGGCGTTGCCGAGGACAACCTTCCGACCGGTCACCGGGTCGCCTTCGACGGGCAGACCCTTGGAGACGAGGTGACGCATCCGCATCACTTCCTGCTCGACATATTCGGGAGCCGTGGAGTACAGCGTTTTCCAGCCGGTGACCTGGGTCGGCGGATGGATGTGGTACAGCGTTGAAGTCGGGCCGACGAAGCCCTCGGTGCCGAAGACTTCTTCGGAGTACAGCGCGCCGTCTGGGCGGCGGAATTGTGTGTGGCGCTTTTTGGGGATCGTGCCGAGTTTGGTGTAGTAGGCCATCCTGAACAATCACCTTTCGGTTGAGAGGATTTGCGTGACTCATTGTAAGGCTTCGGGTGGGTGTTCGGCCCGAAACCCAGGGGTCTGAGGGCTCGAAAACTACCCAATTTCCGGCTCCTGACCGCTTCGGCACCAAGGCGGTTCGCATCAGTCCCCTCTGCGCGTATGCTTGTGGCGGCTCTCCCCAGATTCGCGAGCGCCGTACCCGAGAGAGAGGTTCACATGTCTTCTTCACTCCGATTCAGCGTCGCTGCTGCTGCAGCGTCTGTTCTGGCCCTCGCCGCGGGCTCGGCGATGGCAGCCGAGAAACTCGTGGGCACCGCTGCTGCGGGCGATCTGGTCATTGACACGAATGGTCTCGTGGTCGGGCTCGAATTCGGGCCGATCAGCGAACCGGTCACCGGCATCGGGCTGACCGCGCTGTGGACCGGCATTGTGGCTGATGAGAGCGACGGGATCCGCCCATGGTCACTGGATATGTCCATTCAGGCGACCGGACCGGGAGGCGAAGCGCTCAACTGGGCTGGTCCCATTGGCGGAGATGTCACGATCGCGGATTACCCGTTTGCGGACACTTCCGGCCCACTGTTCTCAATGCCTCTGGATCTCTCTGGAGGGGGCACCGTCAGCTTCTCCATCGATTCCGGGAACCCTGCGCCGTGGGTGATCGGCCTCCAGGGTGCCGAGTTTCACCTGACGACCACCGTTGAAGATCAGACCGAGGTGCGGGAAGGCATCGCCAATTCGCCGGAACAGATCTGGAGCCGCCCGTTCTTCATCGCGGGCATCTCCGGGCTCGGCCCGGTTTCCTACGATGTGATCGAGTTCACGGTGCCGGTCTCGGGCGGGTACACCTTCGACTCGATCGTCGCCTCCGGGAACAACTTCACCTACATTTACGAGGGTTCGTTTGATCCGGCCCAGCCGCTGGAGAATCTCCTGGATTACTCGCTTGGCAACGGCTTCGGACCGTTCGGCCTCCCCCGTGGGCAGTCCAAGATCGATGCGTTGCTCTTCGAGGGGACGACCTACTACTTCGTCACTTCGCAGTGGGACCGATTCGGTGCGGCCCAGCCGTTTACCCTGACCATTACCGGCCCGGCCCTCATCGAAGATGCCGGCTCGGTTTGCCCCGGTGATGCGACCGGCGACGACATGGTCAATCTGGCGGATCTGAACCTCGTGCTTGCCAACTTCGGTGTCTCCGGGAACTCCGGCGATGTCACGGGCGACGGTGAGGTCGATCTGGCTGACCTGAACCTCGTGCTGGCCAACTTCGGGACCGGCTGCTGAGGCTGGACTCGGACACAGGTGGATATCAGAGATCAAGGTCTACGCTGACCGGGGCGTGGTCGGAAACGGTGATCCCGGCCTCGCGGTCGATGTGGTATCCCTCGGCAAGCTTCGAGGCGGCTTTGTTGCCCAGCAGGTAGTCGATTCGCCAGCCGCGGTCCAACTCGCGAGCGCGGCCTCGGTTGCTCCACCATGTGTACGGGCCGGGGCGTTCGCCGGCATGCGCTCGCACGAAATCGTGCCAACCGGATTCGAAGAGCTCGCCAATCCATGCTCGTTCATGGGCGAGGAAGCCGGAGGTGTTCTGGTTGGACTTGGCGTGGAAGATGTCGTTCTCGGTATGAGCGATGTTGAAGTCGCCACCGAGCAGCGTCGGGGTTCGTGCTTTGAAGACTCCGGTTGCCCACTGCCGGAATACGCCGAGCCAGAGGTCCTTTTGGGCTTGGCGATGATCACCGGATGAGCCCGAGGGCAGATAGACGCTCGCCACTCGGATTGGGCCGGTCTGGGCGAGGATGAGTCGTCCCTCGGGGTCGCCCTCTCCGAGTTCGGTCCCGGTGATGCCGTGGCCAACACCGAGGATGCGGATCGGCTCACGGGACCAGATGGCGGTGCCGGAATATCCGGGACGCTGGGCGGGGTGCCAGTGGACATGCCAGCCGTCTGGGTCACGCCACTCCGCTGGCAGTTGGTCCGGAGTCGCTCGGACCTCCTGCAGAAGCAGCACATCGGGCTGAAGCCTCTCGATGACCTCGGGAAATCCCTTCCGAAGTGCCGCACGCAGCCCGTTCACATTCCAAGTGGTCACTCGCATGGTGCGAGTGTAGCGGGCGTGTCCGACTCTCAGGGATCATGCCGCCTTGCGGGCTGATGACTCGTCAGAGTCGCCGCTCAGAACATCATCGAGGTTCATCGCGTTCCCGTCATCATCGAGAATGTCCACATTGATCTCGCTGGCTTCCACGGTGTTGTCACCGCGGAGCATGGCCAGACGCTTGGCGTACTCGACGCGGAGCCGGTGAGACTCGACCCGCAGTTCGTGGACACCGATCTCCCAGGCGATCCGGGCGGCGAGCGTGTACAGGAACGCCCCGATGCCCGCGGCAGCGAGAACGATGAGGATGAGATTGAGCCATGCTCCACTGGGCATATCCGGCTTATCGGCCCGGTTGCACCCGGGGTGAAGGCGTATACTGCCGCTCCGTGCAAGTTTCCCTGCGTCGATTCCGTTCGTCCCCAAGCCACACCTCGTTTCGCATCTCGCGGCGATGGGTGGGACTCCTCGTCGCTTTATTCGGACTGATCCCGCTGGCTTCGGGTCAGGAGCCGCGATCCTCGAGCGACGGATCGGTTCAGCGTCAGAGTGCTGTCGAAGTGAGCGTTCGCCAGTTCGGTGTGGGCGGAGTCACCCGCCCGGGCGACTGGACGGGCGTTGAGTTGAATCTCAGGCAGATCTCCTCGGGGGGTCCGCTTCGGGTTGTCGTGCAGGTCCACCAGCGTGACCCGGACGGCGATACCGCTCTGGTGAGACGAGAGGTGACGCTCGGCCAGGGGGCCGATCGGACGGTGTGGCTCTATGTACCGACCGACTGGTCGCTGCGGAATTCCGACGCGATGACGGTGACCGTTCGTGCCGTGCCCGAAGAAGCGACGGGCGGTGAGGTGGCGATCGGGCAGCAGGTCGAGGCGACGAGCATTTTCCCGCAGCAGGTCGCGCGAGCCACGGAAACGCTGATCGGCGTGGTCGGCCCCGAAAGCTTCGGGATCGAACAATACGAACTCATGGCGGTGTTGAGGTCGCAGCCCGAGCGGGTGCGTACCGGACATGGCGAGTTCCGCGTGGTGACCGGGCTCGCGCCCACAGACTTGCCGGATCGCTGGCTAGGGCTGGCCTCGTACGGCATCCTCATCTGGAGCGAGAGCAGCCTCGGAGGGCTGACCGAGGCCCGAGCCAACTCGATCGAGGAGTGGGTCAAACGGGGCGGCCATCTGGTCATCGTGCCGGATCAGGTGAATTCGGAATGGTTCGCGAGTGGGAGTCCGCTATCGCGCATTCTCCCGGTCGGCGCATTCGAAAGACGCGAAGACATCGATCTGGACCAGTTCCACAACCTCTTCATCCGTCCGCAGGTTGATCTGACCCTTCCGAAGCAAACGGTCGGCTACATCTTCACGCCCGATGTGGATGCTCAGCGTTCCGAAGCGGGCTCGATCATTGCTGGGACCGAGGGGACCGTCGTCGCGACTCGGAACCTCGGATCCGGTCTGGTCACGGTGGTTGGTCTTGACCTTCGGAATCGGGCGTTGGGGGGCGGTGCGGATATCCGTGCGGACCAGTTCTGGCATCGGATCTTCTCGCAGCGGTTCCTGATCCCGTCCTCAGCCGAGACCGTGAGCACAACCGGCCAGAATCCGATGCTTGTCCGTCTTCAGACGCTGGCGACCGGTGGTCAGGATCTGGCGGTGGATGCCTTTATCGCTGGTGAAATCGACCGATCGACGGCGGTCGGTGTCGGCCTTCTGCTGGCCATCGTGGTCTTTGCGGTGTACTGGGTGGTTGCCGGTCCCGGCGGCTTTGCGGTGCTCAAGGCGAGAGGGAAAAGCCACTTCGCGTGGATGGTGTTCGTGATGGCTGCCGGATTGTTCGCGGTGATCGGCTGGATCGGAGCGCGGGCATTGAGCCCGGTTCGGGTCAGCGGCGAACACATCACCTTCATCGACAGTGTCTACGGCGAATCGGTGCAGCGAACGCGAACATGGGTTTCCGTGTTGCTCCCGGACTACAACGAGCAGACCGTGTCCGTCGGCGCCGCGGATGACGCGGCGTTCAACGCCATCAAGCCGTGGAAATCTCCTGACCAGACCGGCACGATCTCCTTCCCGGATGCCCGGTCGTATGTGCTGGCTTCGGCCGACCCGTGGCAACTGGAAGTGCCCACACGCTCGACCGTCAAGCAGTTCCAGGCGGACTGGCTCGGGCCTGCCGTTTGGGAGATGCCCTTCCCGCCAACTCCGGAGCAGCGGCCGAGTGCGACGCAGGCGGGTTTGCGTGGCAGCCTGGTGCACAACCTTCCCGGCCCGCTGACCGATGTCACGATTGTGCTGAACCTCGGCATGGTCAGCGAGGAGGCGATGGTGGATTCCTATCGCAAACTCGACGGGCGAGGGCAGGATCCCCGCACGCTCACCTACGCGTGGAGGAAGAACCCTGCGGGACCGGGTGGCGCTGACTGGGCCCCTGGTGAACCACTGGACCTTTCCGCCTATCGCATCGCAGGGGACGAGTTTCTTCAGAAGCGTCTCGAAAGTTTGATTCCTGCGTCGTCGCTGGCCTTTGCCCCAGAAGTAAATGCGAACGCTGGTATCACGCTCGCCTCCTGGCTGGGCCACATTCCCGGTCCGACGCTGTCAGGGATCGCACGCTCGAACCCGACCGTGGCGATGCTCCGCACGACACACGGCCTCGACCTGACAAAGCAGCTCATGAGGCCCTGCATCATCGTGACCGGCGAGGTCATCGACGAATGCCCAACGCCGCTGCGTGTGGACGGACGCGAATTCGAAACGACCGGCCGGACGATCGTGCGTTGGATCTTCCCGCTCGAGGACGATCCGCTTCAGCTTCAGGGGTTGCGAGTAGAGAGTCAGGGCACACGGCCGCGACGAGGGAGCAACTGAACATGGCGATGATCGAGACGATCAACCTCTCCAAGGAATACGGCGAACTGGTCGCGCTGAACAACCTGAACCTGACGATCGAAGCGGGGGACTGCTTCGGGTTCATCGGTCCCAACGGCGCGGGCAAGACGACGACCATCAAGATCCTCGCGACGCTGCTCAAGCCGACGCGTGGGCAGGCCATGATCAACGGGCTCACGGTCGGCTACCAGAACCGCCAGATCCGACCGATCATCGGTTATGTGCCGGATTTCATGGGCGCGTACGAGGACATGGTGGTCAGCGAGTACCTGGAATTCTTCGCTGCGGCGTACGACATCCAGGGAGGGCAGCGCAAGCGTGTGGTCGCCGATGTGCTCGACCTGACGGATCTGACCTATAAGACGAACGCCGAGGTGAACAGTCTTTCGCGAGGCATGCAGCAGCGACTGTCGGTCGCACGCGTGCTCCTGCACGATCCCAAGGTGCTGCTGATGGACGAGCCGGCATCGGGCCTGGATCCGCGTGCCCGCATCGAGATGCGGGAGCTGCTCAAAGAGCTCAAACGGATGGGCAAGACGATCATCATCTCGAGCCACATCCTTTCCGAACTCGCGGAGCTCTGCAACGTTGTCGGGATCATCGAGCGTGGGAACCTGGTCTTCCATGGTTCGGTGCGCGAGGTGATGCGCAAGGCAAAGCTTGAGCATGTACTGCACATCGCCGTGGCGGACCGCACGGAAGAGGCGGCGAAGCTTCTTCATCAGGTCCCCGGTGCGAAGAAGGTGGAGTTGGTCGATGCCGATGAGAGCGGCGCATTCGCCCGAGGCGACGCGCACAAGACCGTGATCCACCTCACCCTTGAGGACTCCGCGGTGCACAGCATTTCGGATATTCCCAATCGCCTGATCAACGCGGGTTTTCGTCTCACCAGCTTCGGTGAGGAGCCCGTGAACCTTGAAACCGCCTTCATGAGACTCACTCAGGGTCTCGTTCAGTAATTCGTTTCGCCCAACGGAGACTCACGACATGTCGCTTCATCTGCTCCTCGCCGCGACCACTGTTGCCTTCGCATCTGCCGCAAGCACCCAGCCAATCGAGTATCCCGAGACGCGCAAGGGCGATGTGGTCGATGTGTATCACGGCGTTGAAGTTCCGGATCCTTACCGCTGGCTGGAAGCCGATGTGCGGGAATCCGAAGAAGTCGAGGCCTGGGTTGCGGCGCAGAACCGTGTGACCAACGGCGTACTGGAGCAGATCCCGTATCGGGATGCGATTCGTGCCCGGTTGATGGAGAAACTCGATTACGAGCGGTACGGCTCGCCGTTCATCGCGTCAGGGCGATATTACTACACCAAGAACACCGGTCTGCAGAACCACTCTGTGCTGTTCACCACCGGGGAGTCGCTCACCGGCGAGCCGCGCGTGGTGATCGATCCGAACACCTTCTCGCCCGATGGGACGACCGCGCTCGCCGGGACCTTCTTCAGTCCCGACGGTCGGTACATGGCCTACTACAGGCAGGAGGGTGGGTCGGATTGGCGGACTGCGTACATCCGCGATCTGCACACCGGTGAGGATCTCAGCGATCGTCTGGAATGGATCAAGTTCTCCGGCGCGTCGTGGAAGCGTGACAGCAGCGGTTTCTTCTATTCCCGGTATCCCGAGCCTGAGCAGGGTGCCGCGTTCACTGGCAAGAATACCAACCACGCGATCTACTTCCACCGGCTCGGTACGCCCCAGAGCGACGATATTCTGGTGTACGAAAACCGTTCGGAGCCGGAACACAATCATTACGCGTACGCCAGCGAAGACGGCAGGTATCTGATCATCTATGTTTCGCGAGCGACCTCCCGGAACATGCTGCTGTACAAGGACCTGTCTGAACCGCTCGGGTACCCGGTGACGCTCGTTGGCGACTTCGAGAACGATCATTCGTTCATCGGAAATGATGGCCCGATCTTCTATCTGCTGACGAACTATGAAGCGCCCAACCAGCGTGTGGTTGCCGTGGATATCCGTCAGCCCGCGAAGGAGAACTGGAGGACGCTGATCCCGGAATCGGAATCGGTCCTCGAGGAAGTCAGCTTCGTCGGTAATCAGTTCATCGCTTCGTACCTGCAAGATGCTTCGACCCGCGTTCGGATGTATCGCACCGACGGCACCATAGTGCGTGAGGTCGATCTTCCGGGCATCGGTACCGCCTCGGGCTTCGGCGGCGAGCGCACGGATACCACGACCTTTTACAGCTTCTCATCCTATGCGACGCCTCCGAGCATCTACGCCTACGACCTCATCACCGGGGCATCAACCCTGTTCAAGCGTGCGGGTGTCGATTTCAACCCGGATGACTATGTCGTGGAGCAGAAGTTCTTCACCTCCAAGGACGGCACGCGGGTGCCCATGTTCATCACGCACCGCAAGGACATCACGCTCGACGGCACCAACCCGACCCTGCTCTACGGATACGGCGGATTCAACATCTCGCTGACACCTTCGTTCTCCACGACTCGCGCGGCGTGGCTCGAAATGGGTGGCATCTACGCCGTCGCGAACCTGCGCGGTGGTGGTGAGTACGGCGAGACGTGGTACAAGGCCGGGACGAAGGCCCAGAAGCAGAATGTGTTCGACGATTTCATCGGCGCGGCGGAAGCACTGATCAGCAATGGCTACACATCGCCAGAAAAACTCGCGATCCAGGGTGGCTCCAACGGCGGGCTTCTGGTCGCTGCGTGCATGACGCAGCGACCGGACCTGTTCGGCGTGGCACTGCCGGCGGTCGGGGTGCTGGACATGCTCCGGTACCACCTGTTCACGATCGGCCGCGCCTGGGCGAACGACTACGGGCTCTCCGAGATTGAAGAGGAGTTCAAGGCGCAACTCGCCTATTCCCCCCTCCACAACCTGGTGGCGGGCACCGAGTACCCGGCGACGCTGATCACGACCGCTGACTTTGACGATCGCGTGGTGCCGGCTCACTCATTCAAGTTCGCCGCGGCTCTACAGCAAGCGCACGATCCATCGAGCAGCAACCCCGTGCTGATCCGCATCGAGACCGGGGCTGGCCACGGTGCGGGCAAGCCGATTTCCAAGGTCATCGAGGAGGTTGCCGACATCTTCGCGTTCACCGCCTGGTACCTCGATATGGAACTCCCGCAGCGGTACCGCCAGCCCTGATCGCTCCGGGTCGAGGCTGTTTGGCTATGTGATCCCTTGTCGAGTGGGGGTATAGTGCGCGGGTGCCACAGGCGGAATTCGCGATCCTGATTCTCGCTGGCGTCTCCATGGGGCTCGGTGTTCTGCTGACGCGAATTGTCGTCTCGTATGGTCGCCAGAATGAACTTTTGGACACCTCCGGCTCTCCGGGTCACCGCAAAGTACTCCGGAACGTGCCGAACATCGGGGGGATCGCGATCTTCGCCTCGATAGCGTTGCCCATGGTGGGGCTTCTGGTCTGGGCGGCCGCGGGTTCTGATCATGGACTTGCGGTGGCCATCCGCGATGATCGCTTTGCGCTCGCGGTGCTGATCCTGTCGCTCTTTGGCCTGCACACGCTCGGATTGGTCGATGATCGACACCCACTCCCAGCGTTGCCGAAACTCGCGGCGTTCGCGCTGCTTGGTGCGATCCCAGTCGCTATCCTTGACATACGCCTGCTGACCTTTCTCGATGCGCAGCCGGGCGGAGTGCTGCTCTCCACGCTGCTGTCGATCCTGTGGATCCTCGCGATCACCAACGCGATGAATTTTCTGGACAACATGGATGGCGTCTGCGCCGGGATCACCGCGATCATCGGGGCGGTTCTGCTTGTGGTCGCGCTTCGGACCGGCGATCTCACCTCGGCGGCACTCATGGCGACGGTCGCGGGCAGTTCGCTCGGGTTCATGGTCTGGAACCGCCCTCGGGCGTTGATCTTCATGGGCGATGGCGGCTCTCTGGTGCTCGGTTTCGCCCTGGCCGTGACTTCGGTGCGACTGACCTACTTTGACGCGGAGCAATCGCAAAGCCCGTGGACGGCGGTCTTCGTGCCGCTCGCGGTTTTCGCGGTCCCGGTGTACGACCTGGTATCCGTGACCGTGATCCGAATCTCGCAGGGAAAGAGCCCGCTTGTGGGTGATCAGCAGCACTTCACCCATCGCATCCGCCAGCGAGGTCTATCCGATCGACGCACGCTGTTTGTGGTTCTCGGGTGTGCCGTGATTACCGGGATGTCCGGCCTGCTGATGCTCTCCTTGCCTCCAGCGCTCGCGCCGGTCGCGGGAATGCAGGTGGTGTTCATCCTGGTCATTCTCGCGGTGTACGAGCGAGGTGCGATGCGTTCTCGTTCGGGGGCGGGAGTGTCGTGAGCGTGTGCCGCTGGTCGCTGCTCGGTGCCCTGATGTGGTGCGCTGGAGTTCTGGCGATGAACTCGATCGCATCGGTGCCGTGGTGGGATGCCGACCCGATGCTCAGCGACTTGCCCGAGACTTCGCTCACCCCGGGGCAAGTGCTGCTGATCTGTTCGATTGCACTGCTGGCCAGCACGGGCCTGCTTGTGGGCAGCGTGCGTCGGGGCGAGCTGAGCACCGCTTCGGCCTTCGTGGTCTGCACCATCGGTATTGCTGGTACAGGAGCCATCCTGCACGGTCTCATGCTCGTTCCCATCGTGGCGCGGGGGTCGCAAGCGGTGGCCGGAGGCGACCTTGAGAGCCTCGTGACCGGATCCACCTGGGTCTCTGCGCTCTTGGGTGGCTTCGCGGTGGCTACCCTGAAACCTCGGGATCAGGTTCTGCGTCTTCTATTTAGCGTGTTCATCCTGCTCGGGACGCTGATGGTCGCCAAGGCGCTCTTCGAGCGCTTCGTTGAACTGCCTCGCACGATCGCGCTGTTCGAACGCGAACGCGAGAGCATTCTTCTGGCCAACGGCATCGAGCCCGACTCTCCACGAGCAGCGATCTACGAGCGACGATTGCGAAGCCAGCAACCGACGGCCTGGTTCGGCCTTGCCAATGTCCTGGCGAGCTACCTGGGCGCGATGGTTCTGTTGCTTTTCGTTTCAGTATTCCGGTCGTTCAGGGAGTCTCGCCGTGCCGAAGCCTCCGGTGGAGCGCCGGGCCTGCTGGGGCTGCTGCTCCTCGGGACCGCGGCAACGCTGTGGTTCACCGGTTCACTCGGTGCGATCGGTTGCACGGGTCTGGTGTTGGTCGCGGTTCTGCTGGCCTCCATGAGCAAGCCGCTCCTCCTGTGGATCTCCGGGCGTCCAGGCACACCGGTTGCCGCGGCGGGCGCCGTGGTTCTGCTGGGCATTCTGGTCCGGGCGCTTGTGCTCCCGGAGTCGCTGGAGCGGAGTGTGTTGTTTCGCTGGCACTACCTCGTTGGCACCGGCCGCGTCTGGATGGAGAACCTGCTGCTGGGAGCCGGACCCGGAGGTTTTCAGGACGCGTACTCGCGTCTGAAGCCGCCGATTTCGCCAGAGAATGTCCAGTCGCCCCATGTGCTCATCGCCGACTGGATCGGCGCGTACGGGCTGCTGGGCATTCTGGTCATGGCGGGGCTGGCGGCTTGGCTCTGGCTGGCAAGTCCCATCCGCTCTTGCAGCGAGACGGAGGATGATGCTGGGGGACAAGCGCCGACGCACCACTTCCGATCGGAATTCGCGTGGTGTACCGCTGTGGGCGCTGCTGTCTTGGCGACCTCGCTGGCGCTGCAGTGGGGCGTTGTCGGCGGCGTGGCCGACCTGCTTTTCGTGCTGGCGATCGGTTTTGGTGTCGGGTCGGGTGTGGTCGCAGTGCTGCTCGGCGTGTGGCATCGTCACCCGGGTACGCTGCGTTGGGCAGCACTGGCGGGCGCCTCGGTTCTGATGGCGCACAGCATGTTCGATGTCACCGCGACGCGTGCCAGTTCGACCATGCTGTTCTGGCTCCTGATGGGTGCGGCGGTTGGTCCTCTGCGTGACACTGCTGCCCTGCGAAGGCGTTGGGCAATCTTGCCAGTGGTGGTCGGCCTGATCCCAGCCGGGGTGATCGGCTGGGCAGGTCTGCGACTGACGACCCAGGCGGAACCGTTGCTCGCGGAAGCCGCACGCGCGGCTGGAGTAGGGGCGAGCGAACTCTCACTGCCCGGGTTATCGCCGGAGGGCGCGGCATCCGAACCGCCGCGTACTGCTGGTGATTTACTGACTGCTGCTGCACCGGAGGCCCCCAGTTGGCTGAAACTTGATCTCGTGCGTCTGCGGTTCGAAGCCAGGATCGCGTCAAGCGGAGGCGGCCGTGCTGGCTTCGATGCGGCGGTGTTCACGGTGCGTTCGCGATGGCCAGACTCCGTCGAGGCTCAATCGGTGATGGCCGCGTCGCTCTGGGCATTCCGAGGCGATCCTGATCACGGGCTGGACGACGCCCGTGCTGCAGCCCTGGCCGCAGCCCGGGCTGCTGACCTTGCTCCGCACGATGTCCAGCCTGCGTATCGAGCAGCATTCATGCTGCAGGAGGTGGGGAGCACCCAAGAGGCTCTCCGTTACGCTCAGCGCGTCGTCCGTAATCTGGGGCAGGTTCGAATGGACCCCTTGGCCGGGCTCAGCCAAAGCCAAATCCTGTACATAAACAGGGAATTTCCTGGGCTTCTGACCGATGGTTTTTCGGACCCTGAGAACAAGTCCCCTGGAGCCGCCGATCCCCTTTGACCGAGAGAATCTCGTGGACCATGCTCGGCCGATTTGACCCTTTGGTCCGGGGTGTTACACTATGCGTCTGCGGAAACTGGCGCGATCGGTTCGTTGTTGCCGCGTGAGTCCCGACCTCCGGTTGGGCCTTTGGGAGCATGGTCATGGAATCTGACGACGAGGACGGCTGCGTTCGTCCCTGACATCTGACCCGACGCGGACCCCGAGTGGGGCTGATGCCCAACCCATCCGCGTCCCGATCTGGACGACTGTCTCGATCGTGTGCTCCAAGTCATCGTCGGTACTCCACCGACTCCATGCGTACCACATCGAAGTGCCTGCTCTGTAGGCAGGTTTCGAAACTGCACCCGAAGGGTGCGGCCGAGTTTTCAAAAGTACTTTTCACCCGAACTATTTGTTCCTGCAACCGCCCTCGAAGGGCCATCACGGAAGCTGAGAATCATGGACCTTTCCAAAACCCGCAACATCGGAATCTGCGCCCACATCGACGCCGGCAAGACCACCGTCACCGAGCGCATCCTCTACTACACCGGCAAGAGCCACAAGCTCGGTGAGGTCCACGAGGGTACCGCGACCATGGACTTCCTCCAGGAAGAGCAGGAGCGTGGTATCACCATTCAGTCGGCGGCGACCACCTGCCCTTGGACCCGCTTTGACGTCGAGTACCAGATCAACCTGATCGATACTCCCGGTCACGTGGACTTCACCATCGAGGTCGAGCGTTCGATGCGTGTTCTCGACGGTGCGGTCGCCGTGTTCGACGGCAAGGAGGGCGTCGAAGCCCAGTCCGAGACCGTCTGGCGCCAGGCCGACCGCTACCGCGTGCCCCGTCTCTGCTTCATCAACAAGATGGACAAGATCGGTGCCGACTGGGAGTTCAGCTTCAACTCCATCCGCGATCGTCTGGGTGCGAACCCGATCGCGATGCAGTTGCCCATCGGCTCGGGCCACGAGCTCGAGGGCATCGTCGACCTGCTTCTGATGAAGGCCTACTACTTCGATGTGGAGTCGCAGGGTGCGAAGGTTGAAGAGCGCGAAATCCCCGATTCCGTGAAGGAACTGGCGATGAAGCACCGCCAGGAAATGATTGATCAGGCGTGTAACTTCGACGACGATCTGATGGAGAAGGTGCTCAACGACGAGACCCCGACCAACGAAGAAATCCGCAAGGCCATCCGCAAGGGCTGCATCGCTCGCGAGTGCAACCCGGTCTTCACCGGCTCGGCCCTCAAGAACATCGGTGTGCAGCGCCTTCTCGATGGCGTGGTCGATTACCTCCCGGCCCCGATCGAAGTCCCCGAGGTCAACGGCACCAACCCCCGCGATCCCGAAGAGAAGCTCACCCGTCCGCACGACCCGAACGCTCCGCTGTCCGCGCTGGTGTTCAAGGTTGTTCCCGACCAGCACGGTGACCTGACCTATGTCCGCATCTACTCCGGCAAGCTGGAGAAGGGCACCCGTGTGCTCAACCCGGGCAACGGCAAGCGGGAAATCGCATCCCGCATGTTCGAGATGCACGCCAAGGATCGTAAGCAGCTCGACGCCGCATCGGCCGGATCGATCGTGGCGGTCGTCGGTCTCAAGGACTCGATCACGGGTGACACCCTGTGCGATCCGGACAACCCGATCATCCTCGAGCGCATGACCTTCCCGGACCCCGTGATCTCGATGTCCATCGAGCCGGCGACCGCGGATGACAAGCGCAAGCTCGGCGATGCTCTGGTGAAGATCCGGCGCGAGGACCCGTCCTTCCGCTCCGAGTACAACGAAGAGACCGGCCAGACCATCATCGCGGGCATGGGCGAGCTTCACCTTGAAATCATCAAGAACAAGCTCACTCGCGACGAGAAGATCAATGTCGAAGTCGGCAAGCCGCAGGTCGCTTACCGCGAATCCATCACCGGCACGGCGAACACCGTCCGCGGCAAGTTCGTGAAGCAGACCGGTGGTCGCGGTCAGTTCGGCGATGTGACGATCAACCTCGAACCCTTCACCGCCGAGCAGGCCGCCGAAGCCAAGCTCGACTTCAAGGACAACGTCGCCTTCGAGAACAAGATCGTGGGTGGTGCGGTTCCCAAGGAATTCATCCCCTCGATCGAGGCTGGTATCCGCGCCACGGCGAAGTCGGGCGTGCTGATCGGCTTCCCGCTGATCAACATCAAGGCGACCCTCGTGGACGGTTCCTACCACCCGGTCGACTCGTCGCAGGTCGCGTTCGAACAGGCCGCCCGTCTCGCGCTGACCGATGCCTGCTCCAAGGCCAAGGTCACCCTGCTCGAGCCGATCATGCAGGTGGCGATCACCACCCCGGACGACTACTTCGGTAACGTCACCGGTGACCTGTCGAGCCGCCGCGGCATGATCGTCAACACCGAGAAGCGTGGCAACGCTCAGATCATCACCGCCGAGGTTCCCCTCTCGGAGATGTTCGGCTACACCACGACCCTCCGTTCGATGAGCCAGGGCCGGGCGACCTCCAGCATGGAGCCGCTCGAGTACCGTCCGATGCCGGCCAACCTCGTCAAGGAAGTCGTTGACGCCCGCTGATCGAACCTGCAAGTCCTGAGACCGCAAACCAAGGGCTTCCCGAATGTTCGGGAAGCCCTTATTTTGTTGTCGCCATGGCATCCGCACCAAGACCAAAGCTCGTTGCCGCATGGGTGTGGGTCACCGACCGCTTTCTGCATGGTCGCTCGTGGTGGATCGCCGACGATCTCAAGCAACCGGTGCGGTGTTTCCGTCCGGCACTGACCAAATGCGGCGATGACATCACGGGCGGGGCCATGTCGGCGAAGGCGTACGCGAAACTGCGCAGACGCCTGAGGAATCGTTCGGCGGCTTTGTCGCTCGGCGTATTCATCGGCTGGTTCATGATCGCATATGCGGCGTACCGAGCGGTCGAAGCCGTGATCTCCATCCTCCGCTCAGGTTTTCAGATGTCTGATGTGATCGAAGTCGCGATCACCCTCGCCATCGGAGCTGCCGGGTTCGTGACTCTGAGGGGGCTTGGCAATG
>CAZIXS010000021.1:22651-32626 GCA_964543335.1 uncultured Phycisphaeraceae bacterium
GACATCGCGCGAGAGCTGAAAGCACAGCTTCGGTGTGCAAGCTGTGCGTTCGACTTGCGCGAGTGCATTCCGAATGATGGATCACTCACGCGTTGTCCCGAGTGCAGTGCCCGATGGCGGATCGCATCGCCTGATCAGGCGGCATAGACTTGTCCCCCATCATCCCACCCGAGGAGCTCTCCATGGTCCGCCTATCGAAGATCTACACCAAGACCGGAGACACCGGACAGACCATGCTCGGCGACGGGTCGATGACCCCCAAGGAGTCGCTTCGGGTCGAGGCATACGGCGAGGTGGATGAAGCCAACGCCACACTGGGCATCGCCATTGCTCGCATCCGCTCCATGTCTGGTGAAGGCCCCGAGCTGATGGCGGAACTGCTCACGACCGTCCAGCACGATCTCTTCGATTGCGGCGCGGACCTTTGCGTGCCACGCAGCCCGGACGAGCCGGAGCCGGGCCAGCAGGGCGGCCGGCTGCGGATCGTGCAGGGCCAGATCGACCGACTGGAGCGCCAGATCGATTCCTACAACGCTGATCTCCAGGCACTGAACTCCTTCGTACTCCCGGGCGGCACTCAGGCTGCGGCCGACCTGCACCTCGCCCGGACCGTGACCCGGCGTTCGGAAAGGGCGGTCGCCGCACTGCTGCACGCCGAGCCGAATGCAACCAATCCGTTGGCGATGATCTACCTGAACCGGCTCTCTGACCTGCTCTTTGTCCTCGCCAGGATCGCCAACACACAGCCATTTGGCGGTGCTGGCGATGTGCTCTGGGTCCCGGGCTCATCTCGCGAGACATGATCCGAGTCGCCGCTCGCCCTGACCCCGCCGAGGCTGGTACTCTGTAGGTCGGAAAGGGATTTCAGCGGCGTGTCTTCGACATTCACCCTCGAATTCGGCCATGAGTACGAGAAGGAGCGCGGGCGTTGGTTGCGCCGGCGTTTCCTGTGGTATTCGGGCGTGATCATCGCGGTTTACGCCCTGACACTTGTGTTCGGATCGATTGGTCTCGGCGTCTTTCTCAATACCGATCTTGAGTCGGCCGAAGAGTCGTACCGCGAATCGGGTATCCGGATCGCAGGCATCATTATCACGGATAGAGGCGGTGATTCAGACCTTGGCGATGATCTGGATTCCTCGCAGGTGCTCGAGCAGGTTGGCGTCCAGCCGATCCGCAGCACTCAGATCGCGACACTGATCCTCACAGCGGTCGCTACCCTCTTGATTCTGCTTATGTACCTGTTTGCGTTCCGACGGGTAAAAGGCAGGGACATCAACCGGGAAGATCTACTGCGACTGGTTTCCCAGTTGATCATCCTGTCTGGGTGCATCGGTATCCTGAACTCCATCCTCGGTCTTGAGTGCATGCGTTGGACCGCGACCGAGCTCTACGGCATCATCCGATCGGATGGTGCCGGTACCGTCATCGGACGGCAGACCCTGTCGGGTATTCTGGCGACACACTTCATCGCTTCGTTGTTCCTCCCGTGGACACCCCGGGAATCGTTGCGACCGATCATCCCCCTCGCGGTGCTCGGGCTTGCGGTCTCAGCCTTTTATTCGCTCGACCGCCCGGTCTATATCGCGTTGTTCGTGCTGCTGGTTTTCATGGCGGCAGTACCCGGCCTCATCGTGTGCTGGCTCCGCAACTCTCGCTTCCGATCCAAGTTCCACTTCAAGATGATCACCCGCCGCTACGGTGAGATGAAAGACGAGCTGAGCGCGGCACGCCAGATCCACGACGCGATGTTTCCGCAGCCGATCACCGAGGGGCCGGTCCGGATGCGCTATTCGTACGAGCCGATGCGTCAGATCGGCGGTGATTATCTCTTTGCCCACCGTGTCGATACCGGGGCTGGAGAGGGCCGCGGCCTGCTCGTGGTGCTGCTGGATGTGACCGGACACGGCATCACCGCAGCACTGACCGTGAACCGGCTGCAAGGCGAGATTGAGCGGCAGGTCAGCCTGAACCGTTCGGTCACTCCAGGTACTGTGCTCAGCGGGCTCAATGACTACCTGCACCATACGCTCGCCCGTCACTCCGTCTATGCCACGGCACTGGTGATGCGGATCGACCCCGACGCCGGCACGGTGGTCTGGGCCTCTGCCGGTCACCCACCAGGATTCCTCTGCACCATTGATGGCACCATCCATCACCTCGACTCCACAACGATCGTGCTCGGAGCGACGCGCGGTGAAC
Organism: uncultured Phycisphaeraceae bacterium; assembly: GCA_964543335.1. Lineage (GTDB taxonomy): Bacteria > Planctomycetota > Phycisphaerae > Phycisphaerales > UBA1924 > JANSXG01. The sequence goes on from CAZIXS010000021.1 coordinate 24,854, forward strand.
ACTTTGAGACCGTGGAAGAACAGTTGCCGATGGGGCGGGGCGACACGCTTCTTGCGTATACGGATGGTGTCATCGAGGCCAAGAACGATCAGGGTCGCATGCTGCGCATCGAGGGGCTCGAGAAGTTTATCGCCGGACACTGCCGCGCTGGTGGACGGGACGAGGATGTGCCGAAGCTGCTTCTGGAGTATGTCAACGGCTTCCGGTTCGGTCCCGCGGAGGATGACTCGCTGATCGTCGAGATCACCCGGCCTGTGAACTGAACCGGATCAATTCCTGCCAACGATATCAGGCAGGTTCCACATCGCTCCGGTCAGGTTCTCGTGGCCATCGTCGGTCACGAGAACATCGGCCTCGTAGTGCACGCTCATCGAGCCGTCGGCGGTGAAGATGGGCCAGCGCTTGCGGTCCTGCTTGGTGCGTCCGGTTCCGACCGCCAGCATCGGCTCCAGCGCAACCAGGAATCCGCTCTCCCATCGACCGAAGGCTTCCGGCCATTCGCCGGGGTAACTTGGGACGAGGTTGGAGATGTAGGGCGGCTCGTGTAGCCGTCGCCCGTACCCGTGGCCACCCAGCCCGCGCACGCAGTGGAAGCCGTACTCGCGCTCCACAACGGTTTGCACGGCGGTGGCCCAGTCCATGAAGGGTTTACCGGGAGCGATGGTTTCGATGCCGCGCCGGAGTGATTGCTTGCCCGCGTCCATCAGTCGCTCGGTCTGTTCGTCTGGATAGGCCTCGATGGCGTACGTCCACGCGGCATCGCCGATCCAGCCCTTGTGCGTCACCCCGATGTCGATCGAGATCACATCGCCGGGCTGCAGCGGCTGGCTCGACATCCCGGCTGTTCCGTGGACGATGCACTCGTTCACGCTCAGGCAGGCATGGCTGGCAAACGGCGGGAGGCCCCCGGCGCGATAGCCGAGAAAACAGCTCTTGCAGTCGAGAGAGGACAGAACCCGTGCGACCTCGGCATCAATCTGCGCGAGCGTCAGGCCCGCACGGAGAAATTCCGCCAGCGCAAAATGGGTCTCGGCGACGCGCGAGGCGGCTTCGCGGGCACGCTGTGAATCTTGTTCATTCAGGCGGGGTATGCGGGACATGGCGGGACAGGGTACACGCTTCAGCCGCCCGCTGCGGGATCGAGAACCCTCTTTCCGGAACACCAGACCGCATCCACCGAGTTGCCGCCGAATTCGTAACCGAGTTGACGCTCGTCGGTGTGGCGGAGGAGTACCAGGTCGGCACGCATGCCTTCTTCGATCACGCCCCGGTCATCGAGACCCAGCAGGGACGCGGCATTGCGGGTGCACGCGGTGATGGCTTCAGCCGCGGTGATGCCCAGATGGCGTACCGCCAGAGCGATGGCGAACGGCATGGACGATGTGGGGGCCGAGCCCGGGTTACAGTTGGTGGCGATGACGAGTTTTCCACCGAAGTCGATGAAGCCACGCCCGTTGGCGTAGCGGCTGTCAACGTGAAATCCTGAGCAGGGCAGCATGACCCCGAAGGATTCGGACGCAGCGAGCAGTGCCAGTTCTTCAGTTGAGGTGGCTTCAAGGTGATCCACACTGGTCGCACCGTGTTCATGCGCCCACCGAGTGATGCCCAGCTCATTGAACTGATCGCTGTGAATACGAACGGGGTGACCGAGTTCCATAGCTCGCTCGAAGAGTCGAACGGTTTCGTTGAACGACCACGCACCCTGCTCACAGTAGGCGTCGATGGCGATACCGGGAAACTCAGCGTGGACGGCTTCGAGCGTCTCCTGAATCGTTGTCTCAATAAAGCGGGTGCGGTCCACACCGGGATCGATGGCATGCCCGATGCAGGCGGTGGTGATCAGGGTGCCCGGCCATTGCTGTCCGGCCACTCGGATCGCTCGCAGCATCTTCAACTCGGCTTCGGTAGATAGGCCATACCCCGACTTCACTTCGGCCGCAGTGGTTCCCTCGCGCAGCATGTGATGGAGCCGATCGAGCAGTGAGATTGAGAGCTGCTCCTGCGAAGCTTCGCGCACCGCACGGACGGTGGACATGATGCCGCCGCCCGATTCGAGGATCTCAAGGTAGGTCGCCCCGGCCTGTTTGCGTTCCCATTCATCAAGTCGGTCGCCGGCCCAGCAGGCATGGGTATGGGCGTCGATGAAGGCGGGCATCAGAACCCTTCCATCGGAGTTCACGACCAGGCAGTTCTCCGGCAAATCGATGGTGCCGCTGGGTTCTACCCGTGCGATCGTCGAACCGCTGAGCAGGACATCGGCCCGTTCGATCACACCGAGTTCAGTGTGGTCACGCCCACGCCGGGCGGCGTAAGGGCTGCCCCGATCGGTCCGCGCCGACATGGAGAGCACACGCGCGTTGGTGATCAGCGTGGAACTGGATGGATTCATGTGCGGGATCGCCTCTCAAAACCAGCAAGGAAATGGAGGAACAGCATCGCCGCGATCCTCGCGGTTCGCCCGTCGTCGTAGGGTGGGCTGAGTTCCATGATGTCGAAGTGGCGAACCGTAGGAGTCGCGCCGGCGCGCTCCGCGACCGCTGCGGCGATGGCGGGAGAGATCCCCAGCGGGTTGACTGCGGAAACCCCAGGGGCGAATGATCCATCGAGGGCATCGAGGTCGATCGTGACAAAGCCGGATTCACCCGATCCGAAGGCGTTGGCGAAGGCCCGATCGATTTCAGGCTTCGGCTCGGCGAGGAGTTGATCAATGGTCACAAGGTGCGCACCGCGCGACGAGAGATACTCGAGATGCTCGCGCGAATTGCTGAATCGGCCGATCCCGAGTTCGACGAAACAGGCGGGGTTCATGAACGCCTGCTCGACGAGCTCGCGGAAGGGCATGCCCGAGCCGACGGTCTCGCGGACATCGAGGTGGGGGTCGAGATTGAGGCCTGCGAGCCGGGCATCGGGGGACTCGGTCTTGAGATGTCGTGCGAGGGCGCGTGCGAACGCGAAGGTGCCGTCGTGTCCGCCGCCGATGCCGACGGTGGCGAAGCCGGCATCGTGCAGCGTCTGAACGGCTTCCGATGCCCGGTCGTGGGTTTCGTGCAGGCGGGTTTCTGGATCGGGATGGTCCGAGCAGACGATGTCGCCGCAGTCGAGAACTCGGGTCGAGAGAACCCGGCTGCTCCCAGCGTCAAAGGGGTTCCCGAAGCGGGCCAGTGCCGCTCGAAAGGCGGTCGGCCCTCCGGATGCGCCGGGCCGCCCGTTGTTCAGGGCGACTCCGGTGTCGTCGGGGAGGCCGAGAAGGGCGATGGAGGCCGGACGGTCTCGCCCGGCCATCGCATCGCTCAGATCACACGTACTGACAAGGAGCCGATCCGCAACGCTTCCGGGGCGGATCTCGGGCCAGGTGCCGGGTTGGGTATGTGGGATCTGCACGCGGGCAGTATCGCGGGTCGGTCAGGAATCATCCAGTTGGATGAGCTCGTCCACAATCCTGGGCAGGATCTCGCCGCTAAGGCCCTGGATTGCCACATCGACCGCACCGGTATTGACGGTCGCGTCCCGGTTGATCTCCACGGTCTTTGCGCCCGCGGCTCGGGCCACCTCGATGAAGCTCGCGGCGGGCTGCACGGTGGCACTGGTGCCGACGCTCAGAAACAGGTCGCAGAGCTCCAGAGCGCTGAAAGTATCGGCGAGGGCCTGCTCCGGGAGCATCTCGCCGAACCAGACGACGCAGGGTCGCATCAGCCCGCCGTGCTCGGAAGGGATCGGGAAGACTTCGAAAGTGAGGTCATCGAGCGGCTTCTCGGCACCGGTCTTCGTGCAACGCCAGCGCAGGATGGTGCCGTGGACCTCAATGACGCGGTGCGATCCGGCCCTCTGGTGCAAGCCATCGACATTCTGGGTGACGATGGTCATCGAGCGGTCGCGTTTGCCGAGATACCGCTCCAGGTGAGCGAGTGCATGATGGCCGGGGTTCGGCGCGACCTCCGCGGCTTTGGTGAACCGCCAATGGTACCAGCGAGTGACCAGTTCCGGATCGCGGTTGAACGCGTGGATAGTCGCGAGTTCCATCGGATCGTACTTCGACCACAGACCTTCCTCAGGGTCGCGGAAGGTGGCGAGGCCGCTCTCGGCAGAGATACCCGCACCGGTGAGGATGACGACGGATCTCGCTCCGCGGATCATTGAGGCCACTTCGCTGATCTGTGCGTGTTCAAGACTCATGGCAGCCGCAACCGCGCCCAGACCGGGAAGTGATCCGACGGATACCGCCCATGGTCATTCGAGCGGTCGATATCCGCTTCAAGGATTTCAACACCGTTACTCGCGAAGATGTGGTCGATCATCTCGCCGTTCGACTCGCCGGTAAAACCATTGAATGTGCCGACCTCAGTCGCGTCGGGATGAAGAGCTCGATAGGTGTGCACGAGCTCGGTCTGATCAAGAAGCAAAGTGATCGCCCTGTTCGACTCTCCCGCATTGAAATCACCCAGGAGGAGCACCGGATCAGCGTGGGATCGATCACTGATCCGCTGCAGGATCAACTCCGAGCTCTTCTCGCGAGCCGGTTGCGAGCGGTGGTCGTAGTGGGTGTTGTAAATGTAGACCGCCTCCCCAGACTCCCGCTCGATGAGCCTCGCCCATGTGCAGATGCGCGTAATCGAGTTACCCCACGAGGTCGAGGCCACAACTTCCGGTGTGTCCGACAGCCAGAATGTGCCGGAGGAGTCAACGGTGAACCGATCGGTGCGGTACAGGATCGCGCTGTATTCGCCCTCCGTTTTGCCGTCGTCGCGACCGACCCCGATGACGCCGTATTCCGGGAACGCGCTCGTGATCTCCTTGATCTGGAACGCCAGCGCTTCCTGCACACCGACCACATCGGCCTGCCGATCACGCAGCACCCGCATGACCAGATGGCTTCGGTTCGGCCACCGGTTTTCGCCGTCATTGGCTGTGCCGTACCGGATGTTGAAACTCATCACGCTCAGCTCAACACCTGCCCGGGCTGGCAGGATGCCGAAACAGAGAATCACCGCGCAGAACAGCAGAACACGGCTCGCACGCATGACGGATCCCTCAGTTCACTCGCTTGCCATTGGAATGTCCACACCCCGCTGTCGCGCGCACTCGATTGCATCCTCATACCCCGCATCCGCGTGGCGGAAGACGCCCATGGCCGGGTCGTTGGTGAGGACGCGCTCGATTCGGGCCGCGGCTTCCTTGGTGCCGTCGGCGCAGATGACCTGGCCGGCGTGCTGGGAGAAGCCGATGCCGACGCCGCCGCCGTGATGGAAGCTGACCCAGCTCGCGCCCGAGGCGACATTGACCATCAGATTCAGCAGGGGCCAGTCGCTGACGGCATCGGTGCCGTCGAGCATGGCTTCGGTTTCACGGTTGGGGCTGGCGACGCTGCCGCAGTCGAGGTGGTCGCGCCCAATCACGATCGGGGCCGAGAGTTCACCCGAGGCGACCATGTCGTTGAAGATCTTTCCGGCTTTGTCGCGCTCGCCGTAGCCGAACCAGCAGATCCGCGCGGGCAGGCCCTGAAAGGCGAAACTCGGCTTGCAGTTGGCGAAGTCGCCGGCCAGCAGCGCCTCGGGGTTGGCGTGGCAGCCGAGGATCCACCGGTGCAGTCGGGTGTTGTACCCACCGTCCGACTCGGGGAAGGCATCCAGCAGGGCCTTGTCCGTCTTGTAGATGTCGATGGGGTCGCCGGAGAGGGCTGCCCAGCGGAACGGGCCGCGACCGAGGCAGAACTGCGGTCGGATGTACGCCGGCACGAAGCCTGGGAAATCGAAGGCGCGATCGAAGCCGTGGTCCTTCGCCCGCTGGCGCAGGTTGTTGCCGTAATCGAAGGTGATGGCCCCGCGGTCCATCAGCTCGACCATCGCGGCGACATGGCGGTGCATGCTCGCCATCGACTGGCGGACATACTCCTCCGGCTCCTCGGCTCGCAGCAGGTCCGCCTCGTGCATGGTCAGGCCGGTGGGGACATAGCCCACCAGCGGGTCGTGGGCGGAGGTCTGGTCGGTCAGCAGGTCCGGGGTGATGCCCCGTTCGATCATCCGCTCCAGCAGATCCACGGCGTTGGCTTCCACGCCCACCGACACATTCATCTGCCGGTCCTTGTAGTCCAGTGCGGCGTCGATGGCCTGATCGATCGAGGGGAGCAGCTCATCCAGATAGGAATCGTGCAGACGACGCTCCAGCCGGGCGCGGTCCACATCAGCGATCAGACAGGTCCCGCCATTGAGGGTCACCGCCAGCGGCTGGGCCCCGCCCATGCCGCCGCACCCGCCGGTGACGCTGAGCGTGCCGACCAGTGGGCCTTTGGGGTTGTCCTTCTGCTTCGGGAAGTGCAGGAAGCCAGCTTCGGCGAAGGTTTCGTAGGTGCCCTGCAGGATGCCCTGGGTGCCGATGTAGATCCACGAACCGGCGGTCATCTGGCCGTACATCATCAGGCCCTTGGCGCTGAGTTCGTCAAAATGCTCCTGCGTGGCCCAGTGGGGCACGAGGTTGGAGTTGGCGATCATCACACGCGGGCTGTCGGCGGTGGTGCGGACCACGCCCACAGGCTTGCCGGACTGCACCAGCAGCGTCTCGTCTGGCTTGAGGCGCTTCAGTGTCTCGACAATGGCGTCGAACGCCTCCCACGAGCGGGCCGCTTTCCCTCGGCCACCGTAGACGATCAGGTCTTCGGGGCGTTCGGCGACCTCTGGGTCGAGGTTGTTCATCAGCATCCGCATCGCCGCCTCGGCGGCCCAGGACTGGCAGGATCGCTCCGTGCCGCGCGGGGCTCGGATGGTTCGACCGGTGGGGGCGGTGGGGGTCTGCGTCATGAATCTCTCCGAACTGTGGGCCGTGCTGTAGCCGCGCTGAGGGGCGGTTTTAGTGTAGTCGCATCAAGCCGCTGAGGGCGATTTTCTGCACTCCAATGGGGTCGGAACTCTGGGGTTCGCTCCCGTGTAGACTCTGTCCTCTCCGTGCCTTATGCATGGCCTGGCCCCGTCCAGCGAGGCTCCCGGCCGGTCATGCTTTTCTCCACCTCGATGCAAACTTCCGCGTCTCGCGACAGGTCCCCTCCATGAGCAGTTCTTCGAAAATGCCCCGCCGGACCTTCGCCATCATCTCCCACCCCGACGCCGGCAAAACCACCCTCACCGAGAAATTCCTCCTCTACGGCGGGGCGATCGAGCTCGCCGGGAGCGTCACCGCCCGCAAGGACCAGCGGTCCACCTCCAGCGACTGGATGGAGCTGGAGCGCCAACGCGGCATCTCCGTCTCCTCCACGCTGCTGCAGTTCGACTACGAGGGCTACCGGATCAACCTGCTCGATACGCCGGGCCACAAGGACTTCTCCGAGGATACCTATCGCGTCCTCACCGCCGTCGACTCGGCGGTCATGGTCATCGACGCCGGCAAGGGCATCGAGCCCCAGACTCGCAAGCTGTTCGAGGTCTGCCGCCAGCGGGGGATCCCGATCTTCACTTTCATGAACAAGTGCGACCGGCCGACACGCCCGCCTCTCGAACTGCTCGACGAGCTCGAGAAGGTCCTCGGCATCGGGGCCTACCCGATGAACTGGCCGATCGGCTCCGGACCGGAGTTCCGGGGCGTGTACGACCGGACCGATCAGCGCCTGCACCTCTTCGAGCGGACGCCTCGGGGCGCGTTCGCGGCTCCGGTCGAACTGGGCGGCCTCGACGACCCCGCCCTGCTCAAGCGCCTCGATCAGCCGGTCCATCACGAGGCCATCGAGGAGATCCGCCTGCTCGATGAAACCGGCGGCGCCGGGGCTGACCTCGACATCGAGGCCGTCGC
>CAZIXS010000022.1:0-32290 GCA_964543335.1 uncultured Phycisphaeraceae bacterium
TCTTGGCGAGGATACTCTGAACACCTGCACGAGCGGAGAAACACGCTGCGGTGTCCTGATCGTCCCCCGAAACGACGACTGGCAAGCACCGCCCTGCTGGCCACCCTTCAAGCAGTCCTACATGTCCGATCAGCGACCGTGGGCGCCTAGTTCTCGCGTACATTAAAAACTCCGATCATGAGCAGGATCTACCGTTAGCGAGCAGAGTCTACATCCGTATCACTGAGATTCGCGAAAACTACACTTGTTGATACCCGTGGCCTTCGCTTCGCTCAGACCACGCCACCCGGTTATTTGTGGCGTGTTTTAGCCGAAACCGTAAGGGTCGTGCGTCTGCCCTTGGGCTTCTTCTTCGGCAGGAACATGCGCACGAGGATCCACAGAGCGCCGAGGGCGAGTGCGGTGACGACCCAGAATTGCCAGTCGGACCACGGCATCGGAGTCAGCCGAGGCCTGCGGCGGTGAGGGTCTGGTAGACGATCATCGCGCTGAAGTAGGCGGTGGAGCACATCCAGCCGAGTTGGAGGAAGGCCCATTTGGCGCCGCCGGCTTCGCGTGCGGTGACGACGAGGGTGGGCAGGCACTGCATGGCGAGGATGTAGTAGATGAGCAGGGACCAGCTGGTGGCGCGGGTGAAGACGGGGGTGCCGTCGTCGCGGGTGGCGGTGGAGATGGCGTCCTGCACGCCTTCGTCTTCGAGGTCTTCGGTGCCGGCGACCTGCACGGCCATGGTGGTGGCAAAGACCTCGCGGGCGGCGAAGGAGGCCATGACGCCGATGGTGAGCTGGCGGTCATACCCCAGCGGCGCGAAGACGGGCTGGATGGTGGAGCCGATGCGCCCGAGGAAGGAATTCTGCGTGGCGTAGCGCTGGTCGAGGGTGTCGGCTTCGGTGGTGAGTTCGGCGGCGCGGGCTGGGTCGATCGTCTCGACCTGCGCGGCCTGGGTGCGCAGGGCTTCGGACTCGGGGGCGGGGCCGACATGGGGGTACGCGCCGAGCCACCAGAGGACGATGGAGATGGCGAGGATGACGGTGCCGGCCTTCCTCAAGAAGATCCAGCCGCGTTCGGCGGCGGTGCGCAGGGCGAGGAGGAGGTCGGGCGTGCGGTAGGTGGGCAGCTCGAGGGCCATGCCGCTGGACTTGCCCTTGAGGAAGGAGCGCCGGGCGATGAGCGCGCTGAGCAGGCCCGCGAGGGCGCCGATGACATAGCAGCCGGCGAAGGCGACGGCCTGCATGGTCGGGCTCTCGGGGAAGAGGATGACCACGAGCAGGACATAGACGGGGATGCGGGCGGAGCAGCTCATGAAGGGCGCGACGAGGATGGTCGCCAGGCGGTCGCGCCGGTCGGGGATGGCGCGACAGGCCATGATGCCGGGCAGGGCGCAGGCGTGGGAGCTGAGCAGTGGGACGAAGGAGTGACCGGAGAGGCCGAAGGGGCGCATGACGCGGTCGATGACGAAGGCGGCGCGCGCGAGGTAGCCGGTGCTCTCGAGCAGCGAGATGAGCAGGAAGAGCAGGCAGATCTGGGGGAGGAAGATGACTGTGCCGCCGATGCCGGCGACGACGCCGTTGGCGAGCAGGTCGCGCACGGCGCCTTCGGGGAGGGTGGCTTCGACCCATCCGCCGAGGCCCGCGAAGATGCCGTCGATCCAGTCCATGGGGTACGCGGCGAGGGAGAAGATGACCCAGAAGAGGCCGGTCATGATCGCGGCGAAGGCGATGATGCCGAGGACGGGGTGCGTGAAGGCGCGGTCGAGGCGATCGGTGAGGGCGTCGTGGTCGTCGTCGATGTCTTCGGGCGCGGGGGCGGCGATGGCGGCGTAGGTGTCATCGGCCCAGCGCTCGGCGTCGGCTTCGGAGTCCCCTACTGCGGCGGTCGGCGGGGTGGCGCGGGCGATGGCGCTGGTGAGGGCGTCGACATTCTCGCCGGACTTGGCGGACATGGCGACGACGGGGCAGCCGAGGATTTCGCTGAGGCGGGCGGCGTCGGCGTGTATGCCGCGGCGGCGCGCGAGGTCGATCATGTTGAGGACGACGACGGTGGGCAGTTTGCAGCGTGCGGCTTCGGCGACGAGGGTGAGGTTGCGCAGGAGGTTGGTGGAGTCGGCGACGACGACGAGGGTGTCGGGCTTGGCGGGCGACTCGCCTTCGGGCGCGAGGTTGCCGGCGAGGACGGCGCGGCAGACGCTGGACTCGGAGTTGTCGAGGGCGAGGGAGTAGATGCCGGGGAGGTCGATCAGCCGGTGCTCGACGGAGTTGATCGTGATGCGCCCGAGGATGGCTTCCTGGGTGGTGCCGGGGAAGTTGGAGGTCTTGTGGCGCGAGCCGGAGAGCCGGTTGAAGAGGGTGGTCTTGCCGACATTGGGGTTGCCGAGCAGGGCGATGCGCCCCGCGAGCGCCGCTTGGTGGTCTGGCTTCGCTGCTTCGTTCATCGATTCAGTCGGCCGGACAGACCATGACGCGTTCAGCGATGGAGCGGTCGAGGCCGATGCGGCAGCCGCCGCCGCACTGGTTTTTCACGGCGACGATGCAGGGCTGTCCGAGGCGGCAGATGCGGACTTCGGCCTGGGGCTTGAGGCCCATGGCGCGGAGCATGGCGGCGTCGGGGGAGGAATCGTCGGAGAGGGCGATGCGTCCGGTGCGGCCGCGCTGGAGCTGCGTCAGCGGGATGGCGACGGGCTGGGGCGTGGTTGTGTCGGACGGGCGGACCATGGAAGTCTCCGGGTGGTGAGATCAATGATAGCGTTGTTGAGATTGAGTCGCAATCAGAGAATTCGGGATTATCCGAGTCCGGATCGGAGGATGGAGGCCAGAAGCGGGGAGACGAGCATGAGGGCGAGGCCGATGGGCAAGAGGCCGCCCCGGCGAAGGTTGAAGTCTTCGGCGAGGCGTTTCCAGGTGAGGCCCATGGCCCAACGCCCGAGGGCGAGTTCGAATGCAATGGTGAGGGCGACCCAGAGCGCGCCGATGGCAAGGAGGGCCGGGCGCGAGGGTTTGTCGAACCAGCCGATGGTCAGGACAGTGATGGCGAAGATGATGGCGGCACCGGAGAAGACGCAGACCTGGCGGGCGCGTTTATCGCCGAGGCGCGGTTTGAGGAAGGCCTCGCGCAGGGCGCCGTGGATGGCTTCTGCAATGATGAGCAGGAGCCAGATGGCGAGTGCTTTGAGGAGGAGGGCGAGCACGGCATGATTGTCGCGGGGATGGATGGTCCGTCAATTCCGCGCGGCCACTGGCCGAGTCCGTGCGCTCCTTGGCGCGGCTCGGTGCGAGTGGACGGGTTTGCGCGATCGTGGTCAGCCGACGCTGGTTTCCATATAGATGCGGAGGGCGTAGGCGACGATGGCGCAGAGCACGAGAGCTCCGAGGATGAAGAGGGAGAGCAGGAAGCAGCCCTTGGCGGTCTCGTAGTGTTCTTCGGGATTGAGGGTCGAGGGCGTAGTGGGCGCGGGCGACTGCTGCGCGGCGGTTTCCGCGGCGCGGGGCGTGGAGTTTGACATTGGAAATCTCGGTTTTGTGACCGGCACGCGGAAGGGCCGGGTGTGTGCGTATGCGACAGGACGCGGCCGTTCCGGCGCGCGATCCGCTTTGTGTGGTTTGTGATGGGGGACGGTGCGCTCAGGCGCGCGGCGGAGCGCGGCCGGCGATATGGAGCGTGCGGCTCAGGCGCACACCGGCGGGGTGGGCGGGCGCGATGAACGGCCCGGGCTGTGCATGCGCCGGCGCTTCGGCGCTGGAGGAGAGCGCGGGGCCGAATCCGGAGGATCGATCCGAATCGGCGGAAGAGTCGTCGGTGACGAGTGTGCCGCGGTGTCCTTCGGTGACGAGTATGGCGGGCGCGGTTGGTGCGGCGTGGAAGCTGGGCGCTCCGGCACTTGCTGCGTTGACGCGCGGCAGGGCCGGGGTGATGCTCCAGACGAGCACGAGCAGCGCGAGCATGATGCGCGACGGCAGTGAGTTGCTGGCAGCAGTGCGGCGAGGGGCTTGGGATTGGTTGGGTGGGTTCAAGAGCGAGGCTCGATGTGAGATCGCTGCATTATACGAGCGCCGATCGGTGAGTGATCGGTTGGACTGGCCATCACTTCTCGGGCAGGTCGTAACGGACGACGACGCGCGAGGACATCGGGGGGTGTTCGACGAGCAGGCGGAGGCAGCGGAATTCGGCGGGGTTGCGGCCGAGTTTGGCGATGGCGGCTCGGGTGGCGTCGGCGTAGTTGTCGACGAGGGGTGTGTCGATCATGGGGTCGATGCCGAGGTCGCGGAAGCGTTCAGGCATGGGCAGTTCGACGGAGCCGACGCTGTCGAGGGCGCCGCCGAGGGTGCCGTGCATGGCCAGAGAGGGGTTCATTGCCTCGCTGAGATCGCGATGCACGAAAAGGTCGAAGAGCAGCGCTTCGGACGGAACGGTGACGGAGGAGATGAGTTCGGCGACGGAGTTTCGCTCGTCGCGGTACCGAGGCACCGCGGCGATGTCGGCGAAGCCGAACATGCAGGAGAACTGGCCGGTGCGCCCGACGGGGCCAGCACCGATCTCGTAGAGGGTGGTGTCGCCCTTCTGGGACAGATGGATTTCTGGGAGTGATCCTGAGCAGAAGGATCGCATGAGCCAGGGATCGGTGGCATCCTCTCCGGGGACCGGCTCGACCGGATCGCGTGAAGTTCCGAAGGCGTCAGAGCCGTCGTCGAAGTACTGGCGGATCTGGAACACGGGCCAGCGCTCGATGGGACGGAGGCGACAGATGCGAGTGAGGCCGCCGATCATGGCGAGGTCGAGCAGGTCGGGCTGATCGGGGTTCGGGGCGAGGAAGTGGGCGGTGAGGCGGACGCCGGCCTGGATGCCCCACACGCCACTGTTGCCTCGGTAGGCGAGCTTGCGGCTCATCTCGGTGGCGTCGTTGCCGCGCCCCATGCTGTCGAGGACGAGCTCGAGCTGGTTTCGATCGCCGGTGTGGAGTTCGATCATGCGATCGAACTCGTCGACGGCCTTGCGGAGGCGGTCGACGGCGGTTTCGGGTGCGCCGGCTTTGGCCATGGCGTACATCAGGATGTCGAGGCCGCCGGGTCCGGGGATCATGGGGACGGCGTCGAGGGGCTCCTCGGAACCGATGATGCGCGAGACTTTCCAGGCGAGGTTGCGATTGACCTTGTACTGGCGTGAGACATCCTGGGGACGGGTGGGGTCTGCGCCGACGGCGCGGTAGAGCTCGAGGAGGGCTCCACGCAGGCCGTCCACGGATCGGCGGCAGTGTTCATCGAATTTGAGTTCGGCGACGGCGGGCTGTGGCACGCTGCACCCCCACTTTCTGTGGTTTTTGGGACTCCTACCGGTCTTTCGGCAGAAGATTACCGCCTACTGGAGGGGGCCGCCAACAATTTCTGGAATTTTCACTGGTGAAAGTTTTGGTGAAAGTCGATTTGTGTGCTAGTCTCCGTTTGACGGGCCTGAAATGCCCGCGATCCAGACACGCATTGGGTCACTTCAACGACCCGCCCTCTACACAGGATCAGGAGAGCACAACATGACCAAGCGAATCCTCACCGTTTCCTTCACCGCCGCGATGCTTGCTCAGGCCGCTCTGGCCGGCGGTGGTTTTTGGGATCTCGGTTCCGGCAAGCTCGCCAACGCAATCAGTGACAACGGGACCGTTGTTGGTGACAACAACGCGAGCGGGCAGTACTTCATGTGGACCTCTGCCACCGGATCGATGGACATCGGTGGGCAAGTCGCGGGCAACGGCATCGGTGGGACGGCTGATATCTCGGATGACGGCTTGTTCGTCGGAGGCACCGCGTTCAACAGCGATTCCGGCTTGTACGAGTTCAGCCGTTACGACGTCGCGAGCGGTATCTGGACGAATCTTGGTGGTCTCGGCTCGTTCTCGGGTACAGAAGCCAGTTCTGGTTGGGCGATCTCTGGCGATGGCCACACTGTGGTCGGGCTGGGCTGGATCAACGCCGGGAGTGCCCACGCGGTGAAGTGGACCGTTGGGCAAGGCGTATCTGATCTGGGCTCGACCGTGGGCGGCGAAAGTTCGCGTGCGAACGGTGTGAACTTTGATGGCTCGGTCGTCACGGGCTGGCAGGACGGTGCCGGGCGCCAGGGCGCGGTCTGGGTGAACGGGGTACAGGAACTGATCTTCCGCACAAACGGCACTCCCGCTCAGGAAGCCTACAAGGTGACCGACGATGGCGAGTGGGTCACTGGTATCGATGTCGCGGGCTTCTTCGGCGTTGCTGAATTCTGGCGCTACAACACGATCACGGACACCTACGAGAACCTCGGTAACCTCGCGACTGGGGGGCAGTCGCGTGCGGGTGGCAACGCGATCACCGACGACGGCTCGATCATCGCGGGTGGCACCTGGGGTCTCGGCCCGGCGTTCTTCGGCACTGCGATCATCTGGACCGCGGAAACCGGCACGATCCGCTTCGCCGACTGGCTCTCGGGTCAGGGTGTGAACTTTGATGAGAGCTACGAGTTTGCATTCGTCACTGATGTGTCGTCAGACGGCACCTGGTTCACGGGTTGGGGCCGCACGACCGATGGAGCCCTGACCTCCTGGGTGGCTCAGATTCCCGGTGGTCCTGTTTGCCCCGGCGATGTGAACGATTCCGGTGGTGTGGATCTGGCGGACCTGAACCTGGTTCTGGCGAACTTTGGTCAGACGACCGCTGATGGTGACACCAACGGTGACGGCGAGGTTGATCTCGCGGACCTGAACGCGGTGCTCGCGGCGTTCGGCACTTCGTGCGAGTGATTGCCAGCGAAGAACACGAACTACTTTTCCTCCCGTCAGGCGGCTGTGACCCCCGGCCGTCCTGACACCAGAACCCGCTCCCGTTTCGACGGGGGCGGGTTTTTTCATGGTGAACTTGAAGCCACACCATGAATAAAAAAACGCTGCCCAGAGAGCAGCGTTTTGGAGGAGAGGAACTGCGGCAGGGAGTTCAACGCTTCGCGGTTCGAGATGGCGTACCCGCCGATCTCGACGACGCTGAGCCGGCGGTTTGATTTGCAGCGTCCGCCGAAGTGATTTTCGCGCCACTTGCTGCTTGCCTCTGTCGGCATGAGCGAACCGATAACAGTGAATCGAGCGGGTAGGTTCGTGGCGATTGATGGCATGCTGAGATCAATCTGTCTCGAGGCGGAAGCGGCCGACGAGTTGTTCCAGGCGTCTGGCCTCTGAAGTGAGTCGGTCGGTGGATTGTCGGCAGTTCGATGCGTCCTCACTCGAACGATCGATCGCATCGGAGACGAGGCTGAGTTCGCGAGAGATGTCTTCGACGACGGTGCTCTGTTCGGACGCCGCGGCGGAAATCGTCTGGACAATGGATGCGGTTTCGGAGGCGCGTGAGACGATCTCGCCAAGGCCGGCACCGGCTTCCTGAGCGTGCTGGACGCTTTCGGACACGGATTCGACACTGGTGTTCATGTCGGAGGCGACGACGGCGGTCTGCTCCTGGATTTCACGCACGAGTGCACCGACCTCGTCGGTCGAGGAGGCCGTGCGCTCGGCCAACTTACGCACCTCATCGGCCACGACGGCGAAGCCTCGACCGTGCTCCCCTGCTCGGGCTGCCTCGATGGCGGCGTTGAGCGCGAGGAGGTTGGTCTGATCGGCGATGTCGTTGATGACATCCATGACTTCACCGATGCGATCGGCACTGTTGGCGAGGTTTTGCACCTTGGTTGCGCTGCTCTCCATGCGACCACGGAGCGATTCGATGCCATCGACGGCACGGCCGACGGTGGCACTTCCGTCGGCTGCGGTCTGGCCGGAAAGCTCGGCGGTTGTGGATGCGCTTCGTGCCTGTTCGGCGACCTTGCCGGCGTTTCCGGAGAGCTCGGTCGAGGCGCTGGCGAGTTGGCCGATGCGTCCGGTCTGCTCGTTCATGGAGGATGCCACGCGCCCGGTGAGTTCTGCAGATTCGACCGAGGATTCGAGCACGGCGCGGGCAGAATCACGGACCTGGGAGACCAGTGATGCGATGCTGGCGATCAGTCGGTTGAAGCCCTGGGCCAGATCACCGAATTCATCATTGCCGCTGTGCTCGACTCGCTTGGTGAGGTCTCCCTCCCCGTCGGCGATGTCCACGATGCGATCCGTGACCTTGCGGAGCGGCCGGACGACTGAACGAACGACGAGGCAGGTGCAGATCATGCCGGTGACGATGGCCCCGATGGTGACGGCGATGATGCCCGTGAACGCCACCCGCTCGATCGAGGCGATCTGGGCGCTCATGCCTTCGACGGCACCGTCCCCCTCTTCTTCGATGGCGCCGACGGTATCGAGGAACTGCGACGCTGTGGCGGTGTACGCATGTCTGGATTCAACGAAAGCCAAGTATGAGGTCATGACCTTCGAGATCAGCTCGCGATGCTTGGCGAGCAGGTCCTGGTATGCCTCTGCAACGGTCTTCCCCTGAAAACCAGGATGCGAAAGGGGGACATTGAAGGCGGGGGTGGAGAGCATCTCCGAAGCGGCTTCCTCGTGGAAATCGAGTGCTTCGGCGATTTCAGAACTGACCTTGTCGGGATCCTGGCCTCGGAGGAGTTCGCCCAGGTGGTAGAGCGATTGGAGGTGACCGATCGAGGACTCCATGCCGCCATCGGCTGCGGCCCACTTGTCTGACAAGCCGGCGTTCCACGCGATCGGTTCGTCGGGGTTGGCCTCGAGTGATTCGACGGTTGAATCGCCGATTTCCTCGGCGATCTCACCGACGGCGACGAAGACTCTGGTGTGTTCTTCGAACTCGGAGCGAGCCGCCGTGAATCGGTCGTACGCGTTGAAAAGATGTTCCGAGGCTGCGTCGTACTGCGAAAGACCTTCTTTGAGACGCTCTACGCTGTCGGGAGAGATCAGCCCTCCATGGAGCATGCGCTCGATGTTCTGCTGTGCCAGGGCCTGCTCCTCGCGGAATATTGATCTGGCGTTCTGATCCTGAGAGCCGTTCACAATGTCGTTGGCGGCGAGCATCTGCCCGCGCACGGAGATCACGGCTTCCATCGCACCGTCGGCGGTGCTCCATGCCGGCCCCGATAGGAAACCGATTGCTCTCTCAAGTTTGGAGGCTGCCCACAGGCCTGTACCACCGATGGCTATGGCGAGTGCGATCATCACCGCGTATCCGCCACCGACTTTATGCGCAACTTTCATCTTTATTCCTCACTGAGCCGGTTTCTTGCTCGCGTGTATGACTTAGAACACCACCTCGAAGCGCAGCGATCCGACTACCGCCGTATCGACGCTGCTGTCACCGCCCGGATTGACGATCAGTTGGAGATCGGGCTTGATGGACGCCCACGGGGTGATTTGCCAGCGGTAGAAAACTTCGACGATGAGTTCGTCGTCGCTGTAGCCCGCTGCCTGGCTGAGACCGACCCAGGACAGATAGACACCCGCGGCGTCGTCATCACGACCTGAGAAGGTTCCGAGGGTCGAGAGACCGGCGCCGGCGTGGTACTCGGCTTCCGAGACATCGGGATCCGCCCAACCGAACTGGCCGAAGGCGTACCACCCGGCGTCTTCGCTGCTTTCACGCACGGTGAGGCGTTGTTCGAGGAGAGCGTAGAAACCGGTCGTACCGTCCTGAGTCTCGGCATTGAATGTCGTGAAATCACCCGTATGGTGCCACAGGCCGCCGGAGAACCTGCCATCGCGGTTTTCGCCGATGGTCCAGGTGTACCCGGCTTCGGCGATGAGGAAGTAGTCGTCGGATAGGTCATCGCTGAAGAAGCTTGACGGGCCTCGTCGTCCCGTCGGTACGCCATCGACGGAGGCAGCGCCGTCGAAGAAGCCCAAGGAGAGCGAAAGCCTCTCGAGTGGGAATGCCTGTACGACGATCCCTGTCGCGGGATCGGGGTAGCTTGGGAAGGTGAAGATGGTGGGCGAGAAACCTGCGGATGAGTTGATGAATTCTGCTGCGGAGTCAACGAAGGCGAATTCGCTGTTGGCTTCGATCTTGCCGACCTTGATGCGGAGCGAGCCGTCCATGAGCACTTGCTCGAGCCAGAGTTCTGCGATCTGGTCGCGGTCTTCATCGTTTTCGATGTTGGAGATTCCCTGGAAATCACCGGCATCGGAACTGACGCTGTTGCCGTTGATTGAATAGAAGTCGATGAACACGGATGCGCCGGTCCAACCGAGCATGTTCTGGAGGTCGAAGGTGGCGTTGATGTCGAAGAGAGTGCGCGTCGAAGATTCTCGGGCGAGTCCGCCGCTGAGCACGCTCGACCAGTCCATGGTGTAGCTGCCTTCGATCGAGAGCCCACCTTCTTCGAGGCGCGTCCGGATATTGTTCCAGTCGCCTGTGGCTCGCTGCCACTCCCAGATGGGCCGGCCACTAAACCAGTCCCCGAGCGTTTCTGTGGGCACCTCTTCCGGGAGGTTCTCGGGCTGGGGCTCGGCTTCATTCTGGGGCGCTTCGCGTCGACGGGGTGCCCTCTCGTGGCCGGAGAGGTCGATCGGGACATCCGCGACTTCGAAGCCGCCGG
This sequence comes from uncultured Phycisphaeraceae bacterium, assembly GCA_964543335.1. Taxonomy (GTDB): domain Bacteria; phylum Planctomycetota; class Phycisphaerae; order Phycisphaerales; family UBA1924; genus JANSXG01. The sequence continues at coordinate 10,495 of CAZIXS010000022.1, forward strand.
GATCCTGGTTGGCTTCGGCGGGTGATTGAGAGCCATGGAGGATCAGCAGCGAGAACAGCGCGTACCGGATACCTGTTTGGACAGAAGATCTCATGTCCGCAGCATCGTCAGGCCAGGACTTGGGATTCAATCGAGATGATGAATAGGGCTGAAGCGGCGTTTTCGGCCTAACCGGAACAAGGGAATATTGCCCCTGACTCATTCGGGTAGAAGAAATTCATCGGAGTTTTCAAATGCGGAGCAACCGATCTGGGACGGAGTGATACGAACTTCTCGATGTTCGTCCCCGCACAATCAGAATCCGGTGACTCGCTCGAAGTGTCCTGTCGCCGAGGAGTCGGATTTTGATCCGGCGACAGATCGAGCGGGTGGTGGACTTTGAGGCCGGTGAGTTCGGGCCGGCGGTGCTGAGTTCGCTGTATTTCTTCTGTTTGCTGTTCGGCTACTTCATGCTGCGGCCCTTGCGGGATGCGCTCGGGCTGGAGCGCGGTGTGGACAGTCTGCAGATGCTGTTTCTGATCACGCTGGGCGTGTTGGTGGTGGCGAATCTCGCGTTCGGGTTCGTGGCTTCACGCCTGGATCGGCGTGTGTTTGTGCCGCTGGTGTATGGCTTTTCGGTTGTGTGCATCGGCGTGTTCCTGGCGATCTTTCTGGTGCGCGGCGAGGACCGATCGGCGCTGGTCGGGCAGGTGTTCTATGTCTGGCTGAGCGTGTTCAACCTGTTCGCGGTGACGGTGTTCTGGGGCTTCATGGCCGACATCTTCCGTCGCGAGCAGGGCAAGCGGCTGTTCGGGTTCATCGGAGTTGGCGGGACGGCGGGGGCGATCTGTGGGTCGGCGTGGTCGCTCGGGCTTGCGCATGCGATCGGTCCGACGGGGCTGTTCGGCTGCGCGATGCTCTGCGTCGCGGCGGCCGGTGTGATCGCGATCGCGCTGGACCGAATGGCCGTGCGAGGCACGATGAATGGACACGAGCACGATGAGGTGACCGCGGCCCGGATCGGCGGGGCGAGTTGGCATGGGATACGCGACGTGATGCGATCGCCCTACCTGATGAGCATCGCGATCTATGTCGGCCTGTTTACGGTGCTCTCGACTTTCCTGTATTTCGAGAAGGCGAGGATCATCGACGGGCTGGCGACCGATGCAGACTCGCGTACTCAACTGTTCGCGGGCATCGAACTTGGCGGCCAAGTGCTGACGATCCTGCTGCAACTGTTCATCACCGGGCGACTGATGCGGCTGCTCGGTGTGGGCACGCTGCTGGCCATCGTTCCCGCGGTGACGGTGATTGGGTTCCTCGGGCTGGCCGGGGCGCCATCGTTGCTGGTGATCGCGGTGTTCGAGGCCTCGCGCCGGGCGTCGAATTACGCCCTGAGCAAGCCGGCCCGGGAGACGCTGTTCACGGTCGTGCCTCGGGCGGATAAGTACAAGGCCAAGAGCTTCATCGACACCTTCGTCTACCGGTGCGGCGATGCCGTCGGCACACTCGCCGATCGTGGGATCGCGGCTCTGGGCGTGACGGTGGCGTGGGTGGCTGTGCCGCTGGCGGCGGGTGCCCTGCTGCTGTCGTTCTGGCTTGGGCGACGGGAAGAACTCGCACCGTATCTCTGCGCAACCGAGCCCGGCCACGCTGAGGGCACGGGTGCGCTCGCCGCCACACCCCAGCCAATGGTGGCCGGTACAGCCTGAGAACATATTCCTAAGGAGGCAGACATGGATAGCACCCGCCGCAACTTTATCGTGACCGCTGGCGCGGTTGGAGCCGCATCGCTGTTTGCCGGGCCGGTGGCGCTCGGGAGCAGTTTCACTCGACCCGAACGGAAGGCCAAAGGCATGAAGGTTCTCTTTCTCGGTGGCACAGGGATGCTTGGCCCCCACGCGGTTCGTTTACTGGTCGAGCGCGGGCATGAGGTGACGCTGTTCAACCGGGGCAACCGCGATGAGCTGTTCCCGGACCTCGAGTTCATCGAGGGGAACCGGATCCCGGAGATCGCCCCGGGGCTGAAGCCGCTGGAGGACGCGATCAAGGGCGGACGACGCTGGGATGCGGTGATCGACACGGCGAGCGTGCACACCTGGGTCGAAAACAGCGCGAGAGTCCTGAAGGGTGCGGCGGACCACTACACCTATATCTCCTCGCTGTCGGTGTACGCGGACAACTCACAGATCGGGTTGGACGAGACGGACGCCGTGGCGACGATGCCCGATGAGGTTGCCGATGCGATCACGGACACGCGCTACAAAATGCAGTACTACGGGGCGGTGAAGGCGCGGAGCGAAGCCGCGGCGGAGCGGCATTTTCCGGGGAAGGCGATGATCCATCGGCCGGGTCTGCTGGTCGGGCCGCGTGATTTCACGCACCGGTTCACCTATTGGCCGATGCGGGTGCGCGAAGGTGGCGCGGTGCTGGCCCCGGGTGCTCCGGATCATCCGCTGCAGTTCATCGATGTGCGTGATCTCGCGGCGTTCATGGTGCACGCGATCGAGGAGCAGCACACGGGGATCTACAATGTGAACGGGCCGGTCGGGGCGGGGATGACGATGGGCCGGATGCTCGAGACCTGCAAGCGGGTGACGGGGAGCGACGCGAACTTCACCTGGGTGGACGCGGAATTCCTGGCCGAGAACGGAGTTGCGCCGTGGGCTCAGATGCCGGTGTGGATCCCGCCCGCCGAGGGGAGCGCCGGTTTTCACACGCGCAATCTGGAGAAGGCGGCGAAGGCGGGGCTGAAGACTCGTCCGCTGGATGAAACGGTGCGCGACACGCTGGCGTGGTTCGACGACGAGTACCTTGCACGATGGAAGGAGGCGATGGTCGAGCGTGGCATGGAAGACCCCGAGTTCACCTTCGGTGGGCAGGTGCCGGGCATCACGCGCGATCAGGAGGCGACGCTGCTCGAAGCGTGGAAGGCCAGGGCGGGCGGGAATCGCGACTGAATCTCAGCAACAACTGCGAAGTTGAGCGCTTGTGCGTGTCGCTCGGGAATACGGAGCTGCCTACCTTGGGTTCATCCTCTGGAGGTGACCGTTATGGCACGCACGACTGCGATTGTTTGTTCCTTGGGCGTCTTTCTTGCAGCGGCTTCGATTGGCGGCGGCCTGACCTTTGCACAGGATGCGGCACCGGGGGCCCAGAACCCGAAAACGCCGAACTCGGTGAGTTACGACCGATCGGTTTGGGTTGAACTGCTGCGGGCCAATCACACGCTACTGCGAACGGTCACCCATACTGAGGACGGTATCGAAGCCGTGACGACCGCGACGGACCCGGCGATCGTGGCGAAGCTGATCGATCACGCCGAAGCCATGAAGGTGCGGATCGATACCGGGGCTCGGGTGCGGATCTGGGATGATGTGTTTGCGGATCTGTTCGACAAGCACGACGGCATCGCACTGGAAGTGACCGTGATCGACGGTGGGGTGAAGATCAAGGAGACCTCGAGCGATCCGGAGGTGGTGGCGCTGATGCGGTCGCACGCGATGGGTGTGAGCGACTTTGTCCGCGAGGGATTCGAGTCTTCGAGCAAGCAGACTCGGCGTTTCACGGATGGTGATGCGGTTCCCGCCCCGGAACTCGCGGTCGGCGGTGTGGTGCATCACATCGTGCTGACGCATCCGGACGCGGAGCAGCTTCGAGCGCTGAAGGACGCCGGGGTGGACACCGTGATCAATCTCCGGAAGCACTCGGAGACGCCCGAATACGACGAGCAGGCGGCCGCGATCGATGCGGGTCTGGAATACATCAACCATCCGTACAACGGAGCGGACGAACTGACTCCGGAACTGATCGAAACCGTGCGGAAGACGCTTCGTGAACAGAGTGAGGCGGGGAAGCGTGTGGCGATTCACTGCCGCACGGGGAACCGAGTGGCGCCGATCTGGCTGGCCTACCGGGTGATCGATCAGGGGATCTCGCTGGACCGCGCGATGGCCGAGGCCGAGGCGATGCATCTGACGACGCCGGAGTACAAGGCGATCGCGATCAATTATATCGCCGAGCACTGGCCAGAGATCGGCGGGTAAATCGTTGTGGGTGAGAGAAGTACCCCGCGCTCTGAATTCTCTCGCCCCGCGAGCCGGAGATAAAGGGGGGCAGAGAGCTCGGATGTATTGATGTGCGCCGGATTTTTCCTTTCTTGAGGAGGGCGATTGGGTGGCATGGTCTCGTGGACCGCGACTGCGGTGTCATGAGGAGGAGCCGGGCATGAATCTGTCAGCGCGCGATATCGCGGAATCCGCCTCGTCGATCCCGGATGCGGTCAGCCGGGATCGGTTTGTGGACCGGGCATGCGCGGGCGACTCTGCGTTGATCTCCGAAGTGAAGATGATGCTGGGCAGCGATGCGACGCTGGGCGGCGCTTTGCACTCGGGCGGTGATGCGGATGTCACGCTTGGGCCGCAGAGCGGCACGGCACGCACGGTTGCTGTTGAGCACTCCGGACAGGTGATCGATCACTACAAGCTCCTGAAGCCGCTGGGTGAGGGTGGATTCGGATCCGTGTGGATGGCTGAGCAGAGCCAGCCGGTGCAGCGTCGGGTCGCGCTGAAGATCATCAAGCTGGGCATGGACACCAAGGAGGTGATCGCGCGGTTCGAGGCGGAACGGCAGGCCCTGGCGATGATGGACCATCCGAACATCGCGCGGGTGTTCGACGCCGGCATGACCGCGACCGGTCGGCCCTATTTCGTGATGGAGCTGTGCACCGGCGAGGAGATCTCGGCGTACTGCGACAAGCGGAAGCTGAGCATCGCCGATCGCTTGGAACTGATGACACAGATCTGCCACGCGGTGCAGCACGCTCATCAGAAGGGGATCGTTCACCGGGATCTCAAGCCGAGCAATGTGCTGGTGGATACGCACAACGACAGGCCGCATATCAAGGTGATCGACTTCGGGATCGCGAAGGCGACGAGTCAGTCATTGACCATGAAGACGCTGTTCACCGAGTCCCAGCAACTGATTGGCACGCCGGAGTACATGAGCCCCGAGCAGGCTGATGGGCAGCTCGATATCGACACGCGAACGGATGTGTATTCGCTGGGCGTGATGCTGTATGAGCTGCTGACGGGATCGACGCCGTTCCCCGCGCGGGATCTGCGATCGGCGGCGTTCGGCGAACTGCAGCGGATCATCCGGGAGGTTGATCCGCCGAAGCCGAGCACGCGTTTGAGTCTGAGCACGGAGACCCTGTCGGAACTCGCGAACCGGCGGCACACCGAACCGAGCCGCCTGAGCCGCATGGTCCGGGGCGATCTCGACTGGATCGTGATGAAGTGCCTTGAGAAGGATCGGACTCGCCGGTACAGCACACCTGCAGCGCTGGCGGAGGATCTCCAGCGTCACCTGACAGGTGAAGCGGTGAGCGCGGTGCCGCCGAGCACGGGCTACCGGATGCGGAAGTTTGTGCGTCGGAACAAGGGCGGCGTGCTTGCGGCCTCGATGGTCGGTGCAGCTTTGATTCTGGGGATCATCGGGACCTCAGTGGGACTGGCGAACGCCAATGAGCAGCGCGAGCGTGCAGAGACCGAAGCGGAACGAGCGGAGGAGCAGGCGATTCTCGCAAGGGCGGCGGAGGAGCGCGAGAAGGAGCGGGCCGATGAACTGGAACTCGTGGCGAAGTTCCAGGCCGAACAACTCAACGCCGTGGATCCGCCGACGATGGGGCAGCAGATCCGAAGCGATCTTCTGGAGAGTGTTCGGGCGGCGGCTCTTCGGGCAGGAGCTTCGCCGATGCAAGCGGAGCAGCGCGTCGCGGACGCGGACGCGCTGCTTTCGGGCGCTGACTTCACCGGAACGGCGCTGCGCACGCTCGAACAGAACATTCTGGCCCCTTCGGTCGATGCGGCGCGGACGAGCTTCGCCGATCAGCCGATTCTCCGGGCACGGCTCATCCAGACCGCGTCCAACAACGCCCACCGCCTTGGCCTCCTTTCGTTTGCGCTCGATGTGCAGGAAGAAGCCAGCGAGCTCTTTCAGGCGGAACTCCCGGCGGATGATCAGGCTGTGCTCGATTCGCGGCAGCAGCTTGCGCTGTTTCTGCAGGATAACGGGCGGGTCGCAGAAGCCAAGGATCTCTACACGGAGTTGCTTGATGAAGCGATTCGCATCTTCGGCGAGGATCACCCGGTCACGGCCAGGTACATGTCCAACCTCGGGGTACACCTCGGTGAGATGGGCGAGTCCGTCGAGGCCGAGTCGCTGGAGCGGCGCGCGGGATATTTATGAGGCGACGCTGGGGCCGATGCATCTTGACACCATCCGCTCGACTGGCAACATCGCTGTGGCCCTTGCGAACCAAGGGCGAACCGAAGAAGCGTTCGCCGAGTACTACTCGGCGCTCGAACGGTTCCGGGAAACGGTCGGGAACGATGACATTCACACGCTTCGGCTCCTCAGCAACATCGCCACACTGCATCTGACGCAGGAGGAGTACGACAAGGCCGAAGAACTGCTTCGCCAAGCCGTTGATGGCAACCGACGCATGCTCGGGAACGATCACCCGCAGACATTCATCGCGCTTGACAACCTGGGCAATGTGCTCTTCCGGCAGCAGCGCTTTGAGGAAGCGACCCGTTGCGCGGGCGAGGCGTTCGAGGGTCGGCAACGGACGCTGGGGCCGAACCACCCGGACACGCTTCGCTCGGTCTACAACCTCGGGATGATCTATCAGAGTCAGAAGAATGACGCGCAGGCCGCGGAGCAGTACTTCCGCGCGATTGATGGGTTCCGTGTGGCGTACGGCGAGTTTCATCCGAACACGATCACGGCTCGGACGAACCTCACCGGGGCGCTCTTCCGACTCAGCCGATGGGCGGAGATCGAGACGCACCTGTTTGATGAGCTGCGGCTTCTGGAATCGCGGGCTGACGCGCCGGTCGATCGGCACGCTTCGATCATCCGGGCCATCGGGATTCTGTACCGATACTGGGATGAAGCCGAACCCGGGCAGGGCTATGACGCCAAGTCCGCCGAGTGGGTCCAGCGGCTGGAAGAGTTCCGAGCGGGGAACCCCGCACCTCAGCCCTGAGTTCGGCTGTTGCACGCCGGCCCAGCCAGCTTCATAATGCCAGCACTTTGGCCGAGACACCAACCACCGTGACGCTTTCGCCCACACGCATTCTGCTGAAGGTGCTTGGGCCGGGGATTCTGCTGGCCGGCGCGGCGATCGGGGTGTCGCACCTGGTGCAGGCGACGCGTGCGGGCGCGGAGTTTCGCTTTGGTCTTCTCCCCCTGCTGCTGCTCGCGTGCGCGACGAAGTATCCGTTTCTGGAGTTCGGCCCGCGGTACGCCGCGGCGACCGGGAAGACGCTGATCGAGGGGTACCGGGATCTCGGGCGGTGGGCGCTGTGGACGACGCTGGTGGTGACGTTCGGGAGCATGTTCATCATCATGGCGGGCGTGACGATCGTCACGGCGGCGCTGGCGACGGCGCTGTTCGGCTCGATGGGGATCCATCTGGGCGTGACGGCGTGGAGCGGGGTGATCCTCGGGCTTTGCATGGTGCTGCTGCTGATCGGTCGGTACCCGACGCTGGATCTGACGATGAAGTTGGTGATGGCGCTGCTGCTGGTGTCGACGATCGCGGCGGTGGTGGCGGCAATTGCCTCGCCGAATCTGGCTCAATCGGAAGCGAAGCCGCCTGTGTGGTGGGATAAGGCGCACTTTGCTTTCCTGCTGGCGTTCATGGGCTGGATGCCGATCCCGATCGACTCGGCGATCTGGCACTCAATCTGGACGCGCGAGCGGTGCAAGCAGACCGGGCACGAGTGCACGGTGCGTCAGGCGCGGGCGGACTTCAACTTCGGGTACGGTCTGGCGACGGTGGTCGCGATCATCTTCCTCGTGCTCGGCGCGCTGGTGATGTTCGGGCGGGGCGAGGCGTTTGCGGAAGGTGCCGGTGGATTCGCGTCGCAGCTCATCGACATGTACACCACGACGCTCGGGCCGTGGGCGAAGCCGATCATCACGATCGCGGCGTTTACGACGATGCTGTCCACGACGCTGGTGGTCTTGGACGCGTTCCCTCGCGTGATGCAGCGGCTGGTGGCGACGCTGCGGGCCGGGGAGCGCGAGCCGCGGTTGTCGGGGCGGGCGTACGCGGGTTGGGTGGTGGTGCAGGCCGGGCTTGGTCTGGCGATCATCACCCTGCTGGGCGGTCAACTCAAGACGCTGGTTGATCTGGCGACGACGCTGTCGTTCCTGACGGCTCCTGTGCTCGCCTACATCAATTACCGCGTGATCACGGGACCGACGACACCGGTGCATGCCCAGCCGGGGAAGGCGATGCGGGCGTTCAGTGTGGGCTCGATGGTGTTTTTGGGGGTGTTCAGTCTGGCGTATTTGGTGTGGCGGGTGGTGTGAGGAGAGGCTCTAGGACCCGAGCAACCGCTCCCGGGCCCGCATGGTCAGTTCGTAGCCTCGGTTGGGGTTGGTTTGCTTGGCGAGTTGCAGTCGCACGAGCAGCGTGGCGGCGAATTCGTCGTTTGCTGGCACGCCCTGCGGGGAGTGGAAGGCGTCGTGCAGGAGCGCCGTGGCGTTCTGGAGCATGCTCGAGCTTGCCTTGATCCGGGAGCGCACGAGACGAAGTGCTTCGAGCATGAGGGCAAAGGGTTCGATCGGCACTCGAGCGGTGCTGGCGATCTTGAATCGGGGGATCGACATATCAAATGGTTGCTCGATCGGGTCCTGACCACGGAGGGCGGCGATGAGGCCGCCTACGGCGAGTGATCCCACGATGATCGCGCTCCATTTGAGCCCGAGGAACAGGAGGAGGCACATGAACAGCAGGAAGGCCATGACCACGGCGAACACTACGCCCATGGTGAGCGCGATCGCGGCGCGGAGCAGGTAGTCCCGGTTGCGCTCGGCGATGGCCGCCTTGATCACGCGCTCGCAGTCTTTCAGGCCGACCGGTGCGTTTGCCACGCCGGTCACTGGGCCTGCTCCACCTCGATCGCCAGGACACCGAGCAGGCGGGCGATGTGGGCGTAGGAATCGAGCATGGTGTCGTCGGCGAGGTCGGTGACGGAGGTGGTGATGTGGGTGGCGTCCATGGCGTTCGGCCAGGAGGCGTCGAAGTCTTTCCAGACCAGTCGCCCCTGCTCGTCGGTGACGAGGGCCTGCGTCCACATGTGGTAGCCGAAGACTTCCTGACCATCGCCGAACTGATCGACGAAGATCAGGCCGTTGGCGGCGCGGCTGGGGATGCCGGCGGCGCGGAGCATCGCGGCGAGCAGCACGGCGTGTTCGGTGCAGTCGCCGGCGGGGTTCTGCGCGACCTGCGAGGCGGAGGCGAAGCCGATGCCGAGCTGTTTGTCGGTGATGAAGCGGAAGACGAAGCGGCGCATGGCCTCGGCTTTCGCGGCGGACGATGCGTCATCGGGTGTACCGGCGAGGGCACGCTTGACCAGTGCCCGCACGGCTTCGTCGGTGCTGTCGGCAGCGGTGGTGGCGCGGGTGTACCGCTCGTCTTCGGCGTCGGCGGGATCGGCATCGAGCGGGCGGTCGAGATCGATCGTGACGCGGAGGTCGCCGCTGTCGAGTTGCTCGACGCGCTGCGAGCCGGTGGATGGGAAGTCCGGGAGGGTCTGCCCGGCGACCTGCGAGGACAGTCGATAGACGGCGCGACGCCTGGTGCGCGGGGACTCGATGGTGCCCTTGGGCTTGACGAGCGTGGAGCCCATCACTTCGACCGCCGGCACATCCTTGAGCGCGTCTTCGCGGGTGGTGTGGACCATGACCATGTTGAGGCCGCCGAAGGGCATCTCCGAGCGGAGGGTCTGGCCCGCGGCATCGGTGAAGTTGACCATCTTCAGGTCGGGCATGATGGACTGGACCACGGTCCAGCGCACGGCGGTCACGGTTTCGCCGAGGATCTCGATGTCCTGCGTGCCTTCGCGGGTGAGCGTGTTGAGCACGCGGTCGAGGCCCGTGCTGGGATCGATGGTGGAGTAGACGACAGAGTCGGCGCCCGCCTCGATGCGCTTGCTGACGAACTCGCTGACTTCCCCGGGGGTGAGCCACACACCCGCTGGGGCGTCCTGCTCGCGCACGGTTCGGCGGGTGCTGTTGATGGTGGTGTGGACGACCTTGTCGCCCTTCCAGACATAGGCCTCGGTGGTCTCGGAGCCGCCCATGTCGGTGGTGGACCGCATGGAGATCGGTTCGCCGTCGAGCGATTCGACGAACTCGGTCACGATGCTGACGCGGAGCTCATCATCGAAGCGCGCGATCCGCAGGACCATCTCGGTGCTGGTGACCAGGGTCTGGTCGACGACGGTGCCGCTCTCGCGCGAGAAGCCGACGCGCTGGTCGTTGATGAGCACCACGGCGTACCGCTCGTACTCTTGTTCGGCGGCGGTGGCTCGACTGCTCACGAGGAGCAGAGCCGCGGCGGCGACCATCCAGAACGCTGTTCTCATCTGTCCGATCGGCATGGGTCTCCCTTCGCTGGACGACACCCATCCTACCGGGCGTGACCGGTTCCGCCGCAGCGGATACCCTTGGGCCATGAGCCTGCCCGCGATCATCGACACGCACTGCCACCTGACCTTCCCGGATTATCGCGGGCGTGTTGATGCCGTGCTGGCGGATGCGAAGGCCGCCGGGGTGGGCGGGTGCATCACGATCTCGACCAACCCCTCGGACTGCTCCAAGGCCCTCGCCGTCGCCCGGTCGCACGCGAATGTGTGGTGCACCAGCGGCGTGCACCCGCTGTACGCGGACGAGGTGCCGACCGACCCGTCCGAAGCCGCGAAGGCGTGGGCGTCGATCACGCGGGTCGCGGCGGCGGAGGAATGCGTGGCCTGGGGCGAACTCGGCCTCGACAACCACTATGACAAGCCGCCGAAGCATGTGCAGTTGCCGGTGCTGCACCATCAACTCGCGCTGATCCGCGAATTGCGCGAGGCGGGTGGAGATCGGCGGATCGATAAGCCGGTGGTGATCCACTGCCGCGAGGCGTTTGCCGAGTTGATCCCGATTCTGCGGGATTCCGGGCTCGATCCGGCGCGGTTTGTGTTTCACTGCTTCACCGGCACACCCGAGGACATCCGGCTGATTCTCGACTTCGGTGCGTGGGTGAGTTTCACGGGTGTGGTGACCTATTCGAACGCCGCGGAGGTCCGAGCCGCGGCCCGGCTGTTCCTGGAGGCGACGGGCGGCGACCGGGTGATGGTCGAGACGGATGCGCCGTTCCTGACCCCGCACCCGCACCGGGGCGTGCGCCCGAACGAGCCGAAGTTCGTGGTGCATGTGGCGGACACGCTGGCGGAGATTCAGGCGGAACTGACCGGGGAGTCGCGGGAGGCGTTCTTTGCGCGGCTGAATGGGAATGTGGAGCGGTTCTTTGGGATTCGTGCGGGCGAGCTGAACTAGCCGCGAGCGGAAGCGAACGGCTTCACCACCTTTCGATGATCTCCACACCGACGGCGACCATCGTGATCACGACGACTAAGCACATCAGCAGCACGCCGAACCATCGGCCGACCTTGCTCGTGCGGGCGTGCATGAGTCCCAAGACGCCCACCGCGACCCAGCCCGCCAGAGGCGAGAGAAGGCCTGCGGTTGACCACGCGTCGCTGTACACAACGGAATAGTCGGTGATACCCAAGCGCAGAGCCATCGCGGCCAGGATCCAGACGAGAGCGAACGCCGCGAACAGACCGCTGGCGATCCGCCATACCGGCGGATGCCACTCCGCTTCCTCATGCTCGACCAAAGGTTGCCACGGCTGGTCTGCGGCTTGGGCTGGAACACCGGCGATCCGATAGCTTTCGGATTCGGTCTCTGCACGAAGCCAGCGCAGCCAATGGAAGGACAGCACCCCCGAAGCAAGAAGGATCAGCACCGGTGTGAGCACCACGGCGATCAGTGCCAAGGCATGCGCACCGACGGTTTCGGATCTGTCGTGAGACAGCAGCGCGGCATTCAGGATGGTGTTGGTCGGGTCGGCGAGCGGCGATACCGCCAGAATCAGAAAGAGCACGATGATGGGCGCAATGCGATAGCAACCGATCCACATGATGCCCGCAGCGGCCAGCAATCCGCAGCCGGACAGGACGAACGCGTGGGACAGCTCGAGTGCGTCGGCCGCCGATGTTCCTGACCAGATTTCGAACAACGCCAGCGCGAGAATGACCGCGCCCCACACGAGGCAGAAGCTTGCGGTCGTCCTGAGCCACCGCGATTCTGGGGATTGGCTGCGCAGCAGACTGGCGGACATACGGAGTCCTTGCGGGGGTTGCCGTCGCGATGCTGGCGACCGGCGATTGACTCAGTGTACGGGATTTCCATTCATACTCGACTTCTTGTTGGGAACTGTGATCCGGATCGTGCAGCCGAGTTCGCTCCCCTGCTACCCTGCCCATCATGAGCAGCACCCCCTCCGACGCCCGAACCCTCCATGAACACTGGCTTCTCCAGCTGACCGCGATCCCGACCGCCGCCGGGCGGGAGCGCCGGGTGGTGGAATGGATCCACGAATGGGTTTCCGAGCGGGCCGATCTCGTCCTGACCGCCGATCGGCACGGCAACCTGACGATCGAGCACGCCGAGGCCGGCGCGGCGAGCGAACGCCCGTTCTTCATCACCGCGCACCTCGATCATCCGGCGTTCGTCATCGAGTCGATCGACGGCGAAGTCCTGAATCTCAGTTTCCGAGGCGGGGTGCTGGACCCCTACTTCGCCCATCGCCCGCCGATCGTGCTCTTCACCGACGATGATCGACCGGTGCGCGCGATCATCACGGCCTCGGACAAGTCCACCAAGCCCTTCCGGACCGCGACCGCTGAGCTTGCGCCGGGCGAGTCGCTGGAGGGCTTGGAGCCCGGCGACATCGGGCGCTGGGACTTCCCGGAGCCGGAGATCCGACCCGAGACCGCGAAGCCGGGCATGCACGCCGGGCGGGTGCTGTACACGCACGCGTGCGACGATCTGGCGGCGGTCGCGGCGGCTCTGGCGGCGATGGATGAACTGCGCGGAGAGTCAGCGGCCCGGCATGTGCGGCTGTTTTTCACTCGAGCCGAGGAGATCGGTTTCGTGGGGGCGATCGCGGCCTGCCGCGAGAAACTGCTGCCGGCGGATGGGCGGTATGTGCTGCTGGAGAACTCGCGCAGTTTCCCCGAATCGCCCATCGGCGGCGGACCGATCGTGCGGGTGGGCGACCGGATGTCGACCTTCAGCCCGGCGCTGACGGCGGGCATCGCCAAAGTCGCGGAGGATCTTGCCAAGGCCGACGGGGAGAACAAGGAGAACGATCCCGGCCAGATCGAATCCGCCGAGCGCCCGGGGGCGGCGTTCAAATGGCAGCGCAAGCTCATGCCCGGCGGGGCCTGCGAGTCGACCACTTACATGGCCTACGGCTACGAATCGACCTGTCTGTGCCTGCCCCTCGGCAACTACCACAACATGGCCGATCTGCAGGCGATGCAGGACGAGGAGGCCGAGGCCCTCGCCAACGCCCGGCCCGGACGCGAGCACATTGCTCTGAACGACTACCACCACCTGATCCGCCTGCTGGTGGCCTGCGGCACGAAGCTCACGGAAGTCGAGCCGCCGATCGACACCATGGAAAAGCTGTTTGCCGAGCGCAGTTTCGTGCTTACGCGCCCCACCACACCCGCAGCCGGAGAGGCGAGCGAAACCGCCAGAGCCTGATCGCCATGATGCATCGATTCAAACACTACACGCGGAATGTGGGCGGTCGGTCCACGGTGATCAACCTGCTGATCCTCGGGTACCTGCTCTATCTCCTGTTCGGGCGTGGGTTCGATCTGGTAGCGCTCGTGATCGCGGGTGTCATGATGGCGTGTGCGCTGCTGCCCCGACTGTTTCTGAATACGCTGGTGGCGAACCCGGCCCGCACCGTTCGCGTACTGAACATCGGGACCTTCGCGGTCATCGCGGTGTTCCTGCTGAATTTCGCGCAAGTCTGGGCCCCTCCGGTGCAGATCGCGCTGGCGATCCCGCCGCTGGTCGGCCTGCTGATCGGCGCGAACTTCTGGCTGTTTTCCGACCCTCGAGTCCTGACCAATCAGGGCATGGCGTTCTACACGGGCCACGATCCGACGAAGACTCGCGCATGATACCCCGACCGTTCCAAACCCTTTCTCGCCTGCTGTTGACCGGTGCGTGCGCCGCACCTTTGGGCCTGAGCGGCTGCACGGGTGTCGAGCCCGCGCTGATCGGCGCCGCGATCAGCGGTGCCCAGACCGGGGTCACGCTGCTCAGCGGTGCGGAAGTCTGGGCGTATGAGATTGCCGACTTTGACCGCGTGGTGCAGGCCATGCGTGAGACAGAAGAAGAACTCGGGCTGCGCCGGCTCAACGAGGTCTCCGAGCCGGGGCGATACTGGGTGTACTACCGCTTCGGTCGTGGCTCGAAACTGGTCGTTGAGGTGAAGTCCCAGACTGAAACGGTGACTTCCATCGAAGCCGAGGTCGCCGAGAAGGACCAGCAGGGCATGGCTTCCCTGTTCCTCAAGAGGCTGTTTCAACGGGCGGAGAGATCTGAAGCCACCCAGTGAACTCCCGATGCTGGCACGGCGTAGCACCGAGTGCCTACGATGCGATTGGCGGGTGATCCGTTTCGGCCCGCCTGTTCCGACCACCCTTGCGGAAGGCTCCCCATGACCGACTTCACCGCCGACCACACCACCGAAACCACATTCCAAGTCAACAGCCGCGGCATGACCACGACGCCGGCCATCGAGGATCACATCCGGGAGCAGATCCAGCAGCACATCGGGCGTTTCCTCAAGCGGCTTACCCGTATCGAAGTGCACCTCTCGGATGAGAACGAGCCGAACCGCGATACCGGTGACGACAAGAAGTGCCTGATCGAGGCGCGTCCGGCTGGTCGTGACCCCTTGGTGGCCGAACACACCTGCGGCGACATGTACGAGGCGATCGACAAGGCGATCGACAAGCTCGGTCGTGTCCTCGCAAGCCGGCTCGAACGCGACTGAATCTCGTCGGCCTCCCCTGAGCCGTCGAACCGGGTGATCCGCTACTATCTCGCCATGCGCGAAACGACTCACTGCACCCTCGAACCGACCGCCGGCGTTCTGGTTGTCCGCCTCAAAGGCCCGGCTCTGTCCGAGCAGGACGCCGCGTCGGTCATCAGTGATCTGAACGCCGACGCGCCGAGCCAGCACTGGCGGGTGGCGCTGGACATGACCAAGGTGGAGTTCCTGGCCTCGGCTGGCATCGGCGCCTTGATCAACATGCACCGCACCTGCAGCTCAGGGGGCGGCGGCCTGGCGATGTTCGGCGTGAACGACAACATCGATCAGGTCTTCAAAGTCACGAAGATGAATAAATTCTTCGTCATCACCAAAGACCAGCCCAAAGCCATCAAGAAGCTGGTCTGACCGATCCCGAAAAGGAGGCACACCGATGCCTTCCACGACCTATACCGTCCGGGGCATGACCTGCCAGAACTGCGTCCGCAAGGTGAAGGATGCGCTCGAAGGCGTCGAGGGCGTCCACAGCGCTGAAGTTTCGCTAACGGACCAGACCGCGACGATCGAGACCGAGGGCGAGCCGGATTTCCAGGCGATGCGCAAAGTCGTCGCCAGCAAGGGTTCGTACACACTTTCCACCGACACTGACATCGCACCCGGCGCACAGGATGAAACTCCGGGCGAGTCGCTGTACCCCCTGCTGCTGATCGTCGGCTACATCGCGGGGACCACGGTGCTCGTCGCCGCGGCGACAGGCAACTGGTCGGGCATGGACATGATGCGCCACTTCATGGCCGGATTCTTCATTGTGTTCTCGTTCTTCAAACTGCTCGATCTGCCCGGCTTCGTGAACGCCTACTTCAGTTACGACCTGATCGCCCGAGCGATGCCCAAGTGGGGCTGGGTGTACCCGTTCGTGGAGCTTGGGCTCGGCGTGCTGTACCTGCTCGACGCGGTACCGATCGCGACCAATGTCATCACGCTCGCGCTGATGCTCATCGGCTCGATCGGGGTGCTGAAGGCGTTGCTGGAGAAGCGGAAGATCCGCTGCGCCTGCCTCGGCACGGCGCTGAACCTGCCGATGACCAAGGTGACGCTGGTCGAGGATCTGACGATGGCGGCGATGGCCGCGGCGATGCTGGCGATGTACGCCGCGGGCTGATCCGGTTCACGCGAGAACCCCCATGTGCCGATAGTGGAGATGCCATGCAACCGCGCTCCACCGATGCGATCGCCGCTTCCGTGATCCGCCATCTCGAATCGCGGACGGGGCTGTGCCTTGATGAGTGGATCGAGACCGTCGCTTCGGAATGTGAAGTGATCAACGGCAGCATCGAGGGCTCAGACCCGCAGACCGTTTCGCACCGCGAGGTTCGGCGGTGGATCACCGATCACTATCGAGTCGGCGCGAAATCGGCGTGGGTGATCGCAGCAGTCACGCTGCGCCATCTGGGGCGGGTGGACCCGAGCCAGGACGAGATGGTCGATGAGCAGTACCTCGGGCGGTACGCCCCGCTGCGACCGGTGTACGACGCGATCGTTTTCGCCGCCCGCCAGCTCGGCGACGATGTGGAGATCCGCCCCGCACTGGGGCATGTGACGCTCGCGCGGGGGCGTGGCTTCGGCCTCGTCAAACCGCGTCTGCGAGCCGTGCGCCTGGGTCTTCGACTGCCGAACGGCCTGGCTGAGCCGTCCGAGCGGCTGATGGCCAACGCCTGGATGAAGCGAGCGACGCACTTCGTGGACCTCGCGACCATCGAGGATGTGGATTCGGCGGTGCAGGGCTGGATGAGGCAGGCGTATCAGTCAGCGATCGAAAACCCGTAATCGCTGGAAACCCGCTGGGTTCTCCTGCGTATGATCGGTGGAGAGTGCCCTCCCGGAGACCCCGCGATGAACGCCCAGATGCCAACCTCTGCCGCCCCGAAGCACGGCTCGGACACCCGCACCGTCGAGGCCGGTGCCGCGGTGCGGGTGGTCGTTCGCCCGTCGTACATCGAAGAGCACTCGGACCCGGAGCGCGACCGCTTCGTCTTCACGTATCACATCACCATCCTCAACGAGGGCGAGACCACGGTGCGTCTGCTGAGCCGGTATTGGCTGATCTCCGACGCCGATGGCGAATCCCACGAGGTCGAAGGCGAAGGCGTCATCGGTGAACAGCCGGTCATCCGGCCGGGCCACTCGCACGAGTACGAGTCGTTCAGCCCGCTGGCCACGCCGTGGGGAACCATGGAAGGCCACTACACGATGGTGCGCCTGCACCCGGGCACACCCGAGCAGTCGATGTCGCTTGACCCCAGCGAGCTCGGTGAAGTCTTCCGCGTCAAGATCGGTCGGTTCTATCTGGTGTCCGATCAGGGCTGATCGAACGGTCGATAGCGCTGCACGATCGGCCGGCGTCGGCCTCGTCCGAAGGCGACGGGCTTGACCTTGAGCGCGATCGCGAGCTGGAACCGCTTGTACTCGTTCAGATCGATCAGGCGGATCACGCGCCGGAGTTCGCTGCGCTCGATCTGGCCGCGTTTCACCAGATCGTTCTCGATCGCGCGGGCATCTTCCTTGCCGTCCACATAGCGCGCCACAATCTCATCCAGCACGGCGTAGTCGGGCAGGGAATCCGAATCTTTCTGGTCGGGCCGGAGTTCTGCGCTCGGCGGCTTGGTGATCGTTGATTCCGGGATCGGCGGCGCATCGAAGCCGCCGCGCTCGGGGTTCGCATTGATCCATTTCGCCAGTTCGTACACCTCACCCTTGAGCAGGTCGGCGATGGGCGCGAGGCCGCCGTTCTGATCCCCGTACAGGGTCGAGTAGCCCGTCGCGTGCTCACACTTGTTGCCCGTGGTCAACAGCAGCGCGCCGGTGGCGTTGCTGACGGCCATCATGGTCAGGCCTCGCAGGCGGCTCTGGATGTTCTCATCGGTCAGGCCTGAAGCTCCGCTCTCGAGGCCGAGCCCACGCAGCGATTCGTCCAGGTCATTGGCGAGCACCGCGTGCCCGCCTTCGATGCTCCGCAGCAAGTACGCACAGCCGATCCGACGGCAGAGGTCCTGAGCATCGATCAGGCTGCCTTCGCTCGAATAACGACTCGGCATGGCCACGCCCAGCAATTTGTCCGAGCCAACCGCCGCTGCGCCGAGCACCGCGCAAAGCGCGGAATCGATCCCGCCCGAGACCCCGAGCGTGATCCTGGTGAAGCCGCTCTTGCGGCAGTAGTCCTTCACCCCGAGCACGAGCGCGTCCCACAGCAGCCCCAGCGGATCGGCTTGCTCGAAAGGATCGGACTCGACCGCCACGGGTTCGCCATCGGGCCGGAACTGTGTGACGACACAGCCGGTTTCAAAAGGCCGACCCGATGCCGACAACATCGCGCCGAACGGACCGGGCGTGTACAACGCGCTGTGGCCATCGAAGATCAGGTCATCATTGGCGCCGCACTGGTTCACCGAAGCGATCGCGACGCCCAGCCGCTCGCACTGCTGCGCGATGATGTTCCCCTGCAGCACGCTCTTGCCGCGGACGAACGGGCTCGCCGAGGGCACCGCGATCAGTTCCGCCCCCGCCGCCATGAGTTCGGCCATGGGGTCGGGATCACCGGCGTAGCGGTCGTCGGTGTGGGCATCGACGCCCCGCCACATGTCCTCGCAGACCGCCAGACCGACCTTCACTCCGGCGACATCGATGACCACGGGGCGATTCCCGGAGCGGAAGTAACGAAGTTCGTCGAACACATCGTAATTCGGCAGCAGCCGCTTGTCGTAGCGTTCGATGATCGACCCGCCCCGCGCAGTCCCCTTCGCGACCACGACAGAGTTGGTGAGCATCGCGCTCGATCCCTCACGCCACGGCGTGCCGATGAGCACCGTCAGCCCGTCGGGCACACCCGACGCGATCTGGCGTACGGTCTGCATCACATCGTCAACGAATCCGCCCTGCAACAGCAGATCACGCGGCGGGTACCCCGTCATGACCAGTTCCGGCAGGATGAGCAGTTCAACGCCATTCCCGACCGCGTCGCGCAGCGCCCCTTCGATCAGTTCGCGGTTGCGCTGAAGGTCTCCGACGGTCGGGTTGAGTGGTGCGAGAGCAAGTTTCAAGGGCAGGATGATACGCGGCGCACGCCGCGCACGAAAACGCCGCCGGATTGACCCCGGCGGCGGTTTGATCCCATCGTGATTCGGTCTTCAGACTCAGCGACGCCGACGCCCGGCGGCCAGACCGGCAAGGCCCAGAATGGCGAGCGAGCCGGGAGTCGGAACCAGCCCGGGCGAACCCACGGCCGGGACATCCACGCCGCTGCTGGCGTTCACCGTGGACTCGAACGCACCGAAAACGCCGACCTGGGCGTACTCGCCGAATTCACCGGTGAGCGGGTTGTAGATGTAGCTCTCGGGCTGGGTGTCGGTGGTGTAGACCTGAGCGGTGATGAGGTTGGCATCGGCGGTGTTGCCGTCGAAGAGGAAGACGGCGTCGCCGCCGCCGCCCAGCCCGGGGCCCCCGGTGATGCCGTCGATCCAGCCGATCTGAACACCGGTCAAGTTGCTCTCGCCCCAGACGCTCTGGAAGATCGAGACCGCGTTCTGAGCGGTGCCGAAGTCTTCGAGCCAGGAAGTCAGCACGATGACCGACTCACCGGGAGCGACCCAGTCGATGTTGGCGATGGGCGTGTTGGTGGTCGGGTCGGCCGAGTCGTCGTCGAAGAAGACATTGGCGAGCGAGAACGGCGTATCACCGAAGTTGGTGATCTCGAACCAGTCGGCGGTGGCTTCCGCGCCGGGCAGGCCGCCGGCCCAGATTTCGGTCACGATGATGCTGGACTCGGCGATACCAGCGCTGGCGATGCCCGCAAAGCCGAGAACGGCTGCAGCTGTGAGACTCTTCTTCATTTCTTCTCTCCTCTTCAGATTTCGTGCGGAGGGCACGGACATAGAGCGCACCGTTTCGGCACGCATCAACGCCTTCAGGCGTGACAAAGCAACATAGTCTGAAGCAGGAGGATTGAATGTGAAGCAGGGGTAAAGACTTCGCCAGATGCTGATGAACCCGGGCATACGAATATCCGACGATTCAGGTGCCTGGTGTCTCCCGAGCCACCGGGGTGTCGCATTGCAGGGTATGCACGCCCGATCTCCAGAGATGAAACAGCACGGTATCGGCCCACTGCACGGCATCGATCCGTCGCATCGCGACACTCGGCGTGATCTGGCCCGTCGCGGTCCGCTCCAGAATGCTTGTGCGGTAGCGCGATCGCTGCTGCGCGACCTCGCGGCTAAGTTGCTCGAGCTGAGATGTGTCATCGAGCTGGCCGAAAGCGTGCACAACCTGCTTCATGATCGCTCGGGATGAGTCGTCCGCTCGGAGCAGTGCAGGGTCGGGTGCGTCCTCGGCCGAATCGATCAGGCTGGTCACATGATCGATCGCGTGCAGCAGGTTGTTCTGAATCGACCAATCCGCTTTGACCGTCGGCTCGGTGGAAAGCCGCGCGAGCAGATCGCCGGAGCGATCCATCGCGATGCGGGCTTCTGTGAGCAGGGCTCGCGGGACCTTCCGTTCGGTTTCGATAGCGCGAACGATGGCCCCGGCGAGCGCACTCCGCGTCCGTTCCAGCGCATCCCGGACCGCGCCCAGCGCCACCGCAGGAACCGAAGCGATCTGGAGATCAAGATGGTCTGAAAGCGACGGCTCTCGCATCGGAACGATCCGCTCGACCAGTCTCGAGAACGGCCCGATTGCAGGCAGAAGCACAAGAACACCGAGCATGTTGAAGACCGTGTGGAACGCGGCGAGCGCGATGGTATCGGCACCGCCTTCGATGTTGCTCGTGGCCCAGTCGGTGACACGCACGATGAACGGGAGCAGCGGCAGCGCGATCAGGCCGGTCGCGATGTTGAAGCCGATGTGCGCGACCGCCGTACGGCGCCCGGCCGGGCTTGCCCCGAGCGAGGCGATCACCGCGGTGATGCAGGTGCCGACATTCTGCCCGATCACCAGAGCCGCGGCCTGATCCAGCGCGATCGTGCCCGCGTTGAGCGCGACCAGAGTCGTCGCGACCGCCGCGCTCGACGACTGGAGCACGACCGTCATCGCGATACCGATCCCGATCAGAGCGAGCGAGCCGAGCGGCGTCGCCGGTGGGAAGCTCTCGGGCGCGATATGCGCACTCAGGCCGGCCATGCCGTCCTGAAGGACATCCAGCCCGACGAACAGAAGGCCGAACCCCGCCAGCGAAGTCCCGAGTGCCGCGGTCCGATCCCTGCCGAGCAGACGCATCACCACACCGAGGAAGATCACCGGCTGCGCGATCGTGCCAATCGAAAACTTGAAGCCCAGCAGCGACACGATCCAGCCCGTGCTGGTCGTGCCGAGGTTCGCCCCGAAGATCACCCCGATCGCCTGTGGAAACGTCAGCAGGCCGGCGCTCACGAAGCCGATCGTGGTCATCGTCGTCGCCGAAGACGACTGAACCAGGGCGGTCAGCGCGGCACCCCAGCCCACGCCAGAGACCGGGCCCCGGACCATCTTGCCCAGAATCGCACGAAGCGCACCGCCCGCCAGGGCTTTCAGCCCGTCGGTCATCAGCATCATGCCGAGCAGAAACAGCCCGATTCCGCCGAGGGTTTGCCAGAGCATAGCGGAATGGTACTGGGCGGCCGCGATCCCCACGGGCAAGCGGGGCCATCCAACCCTACCCGCCGACTGGCTACACTGGGGGATTCCGGCTCCGGCCGGACCTCGGAACCCTCTCTCCCCCGCTTCTCCCGGAAGAACGACATGACCACCGCCACCGATACCCGCTCCACCCCCCTACACTCCTTCCACGCCGAGCACGGC
>CAZIXS010000023.1:0-14898 GCA_964543335.1 uncultured Phycisphaeraceae bacterium
TACGACGATGATCCACCCCGCCGCCGCCGACCGATCCAGCCTGCCGCCACGCTCCCGAGGCATCGAGCGCCCGGACGCCAACCCGCTCGATCCGGGCTTTCTCGCGGCGGTCGCATCGGGTGAAGTCCGGCTGACGCCCCAGCAGGGGCTGACCTTGCTGACCGAGGCCCCCCTGCACACGCTCGGGCGGTTCGCGGACGCCAAGTGCCGCGCGATTCACGGTGATCACCTGCGGACCTATGTGATCGACCGGAACATCAACTACACGAACATCTGCACCGCCAAGTGCACCTTCTGCGCGTTCCGTCGCTCGGGGCACGAGCACGATGTGTACACGCTGGAGCACGAGCAGATTCACGAGAAGATCGCCGAACTCAGCGCTATCGGCGGCACGCAGATCCTCATGCAGGGCGGGATGAACCCGGACCTGCCGCTGGACTGGTATCTGGAGCTGCTGTCGGGGATCAAGGAGAAGTTCCCGCACATCCATATCCACGCGTTCAGCCCGCCGGAGTTCATCGAATTCGTCAACTTCTTCGACCCGCCCGGCGCGAACCTCGAAGAGAAAATCCGCTGGGTGATGGTGCGCCTGCGTGAAGCCGGGCTCGACTCGCTGCCCGGCGGCGGTGGCGAGATCTTCTCCGACCCCGTGCGCCGCAAGATCGGGCTGGGCAAGTGCACGGCCGACGCGTGGCTGACCTGCATGTATGTCGCGCACTCGCTGGGCATGTTCACCAGCGCGACGATGATGTTCGGGCACATCGAGGGCTACGCGGACCGCGTGCACCACATGCGCCTGGTGCGCGAGTGGCAGGACCGGGCGCTGCGCGAGAATGTCGAGATCGGCGAGGGCACCTGGGGTCACTACAAGGCGTTCATCTCGTGGCCGTTCCAGCGGGAGAACACGCCGCTGGGTCGGCTGCGCGAATGGGGCGATGACCCGCAGGGTCGTCCCGAGGAAGTCGGACAGCCGTTCCCCGGCGATGTGGTCGGCAATGTCGACGGTACGGGCACGAAGGATCTGCACCCGGAGTTCGGGCGCCGGCTGCGGATGGCGGGCGCGACGGAGTACCTGCGCACGCAGGCGGTCAGCCGCCTGATGCTGGACAATGTGTACTCGATCGGTTCGAGCTGGGTGACGATGGGGCCGCACATCGGGCAGTTGGGCTTGATGTACGGCGCGAACGACATGGGCAGCGTGATGATGGAGGAGAATGTGGTGTCGTCAGCGGGGACGACCTACTGCCTCAACGAGCCGGTGCTGTGCCGACTCATCCGCGAGGCGGGCTTCCTGCCGGCACAGCGCGACAATGTGTACGACATTCTGTCGGTGAAGGACGGCCCGGACAGCCCGGACCTCTTGGTGAAGGACTGGAGCGAGCACCGGGTGCGCAAACTGGCGCAGCAGGCGCCGCGCGATGGGAAGCCGGCGGATGGTACGAAGCTGGATTTGACGGTGAGTGCGAAGGGGTGAGGGCGAATCAGACTGTCCCGACCTCGCGCTTGAGTGTATGCGGCGGATATCGTTCGATCAGTGCTGACATCGCGATGTAACACACCAGTGATGCCGGACTAAAAATCGCTGCGCCAGTAAGAATCAGCCCGAGCCAGAACAAGCCAACCACCGACAACGCTATTAAGACATACGGAAGCACTGAGAACACGATGACCGACATCCATGTCGGTGCGCGTCGGGTCATCATGAACACAGCGACGGTACTGAGACCGAGAAGCGTGCCGGGTATCGCGGAGACGAGGATGATTTCCGGGATTCCCGAGTCGGTCTGATCGGTCCAATCAAGAGCCATGACCAGAAACAGCGACCATGCGAGCAGGTAGATCGATATGCACGCGCATGCTGCGAGCAGAACGAATATTGCAGGGTACTTCGTTCTCATCGCACACCCTTCTGCCGCGGGTTCACACACTCACCGCAGTCCCGCTGACGGCGACCATCATCATGCCGCCGTTCTGGCCGAGGGTTTCGTAGTCGATGTCGATACCGACGATGGCGTTCGCGCCGAGGGCGTGAGCGCGCTGGGTCATCTCCTCAAGGGCGATCTGGCGGGCTCTTCCCAGTTCCTGCTCGTACGCCGCGGAGCGACCGCCGACGATATCGCGAATCCCGGCGAAGAGGTCCTTGAAGAGGTTCGCGCCGAGGATGGCCTCACCGGTGACCACGCCGTGGTAGCGGGTGATGGTTTTGCCTTCGAGGGTCGGGGTGGTGGAGTGGATCATCTGGGCTCCTTGACGGGGGTCGTGCATGATCAGTTTACTGGTTAGGTGGCTACAGGGATTAGAGCCCAAGGGCGCAAGCCCTGGGTGGCTTGTTCCGGCGAGAGCATGCTTCGTGCGAGGTCTGGGATTGGGCGTGATGCTGGAATGCGGGTCGGTGGCATGTTCTTGCCGGTTGCTTGGGACCCATCGCTTGCGCGATTGGGCTCTAAATCTCGGCGAAAGCCGCTATCATCCCCCCATGACTCGATCGACCCCACAGCGACAGGCCATTCGGGATGCGCTCGCCAATGCCGGGCGTCCCTTGAGTCCGCAGGAACTGCTCGGGCTGGCGCAGGACGAGATCCCCAAGCTCGGGATGGCGACGGTCTACCGCACCCTGACGCTGCTGGTGGAGGAGGGCGAGGCGGTGGCGGTGGAACTGCCCGGCGAGCCACCCCGGTATGAGCACCACACCGCCGCGGAGCACCATCACCACCATTTCCGCTGCGATGTCTGTGCCCGGGTGTTCGATGTGGAGGGATGCCCCGGCAATATGAAGGGGATGCTCCCCAAGGGGTTCACGCTCCGGGCCCACCACATCACGCTATTCGGGACCTGCGCCGAATGTGCCCGCAAGGCGGGTTGAGGCGGCTTTCCCGGCGGTGGTTGGGTGGGCGCCGAGCGGGCCGGGGCGGGGGTGAGCGGGTTTGGCTACCATGGTCGTCGCGGCCGATCCCGGCCCGGTTTTCCCTGTTTATCTTGAGGGTATTGCTGTGAAAGCTGTTGATCTTCGCCCCGGTATCGCTGTGAATCTGGATGGCCGCCTGATGGTGGTGACCAAGTACGACCATGTGAAGCCCGGCAAGGGCCCGGCATACGCCCAGGTCAAGATGAAGGATGTGAAGCAGGGCGGCTACATCGAGAAGCGGTTCGGCTCCTCGGACACCGTCGAGGCCACCACGCTCGACCGTCGGACCTGTGAGTACCTCTACGAGGACGGCGAGGGCTTCGTCTTCATGGACTCCGAGAGCTTCGACCAGTTCACCATGGACCGGGACACCGCCGGCGACTCGATGCTGTACCTCCGCCCGAACGGGACCTGCACGGTGCTTTTCCACGGCGAGACGCCGCTGCTCATCGAGCTCCCGGGCTCGGTGGACCTGGTCGTGCAGGACTGCGAGCCGGGCGTGAAGGGGGCAACGGTCACCAATGTGCAGAAAGAAGCGATCATGGAGACCGGGCTGAAGACACGAGTTCCCGACTTCATTACGGTCGGCGAGACGCTGCGGATCAACACCGACGATGGCAGCTACATCTCCCGCGCCAAGGACTGAATCGGCATCCAATTGATTGTGATTCTCACCGCGCCCCGTGAGACGCTCCGGACGCGGTGTTTTTCGTTATTGGACCGTTCCGGATTGCCGAGGCGTGAAACTCCGACCGGGGTTCATGCGAATAAGCAACGGTTGCGGAGTGTTTTGACTGAAGAACAGGCCGCGGCCGATACACAACCGGTTCCGTTCGATCCGGTGAAAGGGGGTCGGGAAGATGGCAGACGCAACAATCGACAGGATCAACCCTGCGGATCTCGACACGATCACGCACCTGTACAACTCCATCTTCCGCCCCGAGCGCGATCAGGACTGGATCGCGCGTCACCTGCAGAGCCGGCGCAATGTGCTGGTGCAGGTTGCCCGCATCGGCGATGACGCGGTGGGCTTTTACATCGGCATGGAACTGCGCCCGACCACCCATCAGGGCTGGATCGTCGGCGTGGTGCCAGAGATGCGCCGCACGGGCATCGGCACGCAGCTGCTCGTCGCCGCTGCGGACTGGGCGAGCACCGAGGGGTACCGCTCGATCCGTTTCGAGGTGCCGAACACGGTGCGCTCGGTGCTGCAGTTCTCGATCGCCGAGGGTTACGACATCACCGGCGTGCGCTACGACCACGATCTGGCGACGAATCTGGTGATCTTCGAGCGCGTGCTCGGCGAGGGCGTGTAAACACACCACAACGGTCTGTCGAGGGTGTTACGCGCGCGGGTGGTACTGCGCGTGGATCGCCTTCAGGCGCGGCTGATCGACGCGGGTGTAGATCTGTGTGGTGTTGATGTCCTGGTGGCCCAGAAGTTCCTGCACGACACGCAGGTCCGCGCCGCCCGACAGCAGGTGGGTCGCGAAGGAGTGACGCAGCACGTGGGGGTGCACATCGCGCAGGCCCGCGGCTTTGGCGTTGCGCCGCACGATCTGCCACACCGCCACGCGCTCGAGCGGGCGGCCCGTGCGCGAGAGGAACAGGCGCTTGCCGGGCAGCGGTCCGCCGGGGTCGTCGCGTCCGTCGCCTTTGTCGAGTCTGGGGCGGCAGTCGTCGAGGTAGCGACGCATGGCGCGTTCGGCGGGTTTGCCGAAGGGGATCATCCGCTGCTTGTTGCCCTTGCCGGTCGCCTTGATGACCCCGAGCGCGAAGTGGACATCGCCCAGCGAGAGGTCGGCGACTTCCGAGGCCCGCAGGCCGCTCGCGTACATGGTTTCGAGCAGCGCCTTGTCGCGCAGCCAGATTGGCAGGGCGCGGGGGTCCTTGGAGGGCGCGGGGGCGTCGAGCAGGGCTCGCATCGAACCGGGCGTCAGCACATCGGGCAGTTTCTGCCAGATGGTCGGGCGCTCGATCAACTGGGTGGGGTCCTCGGGGATGCGTCCGTTGGCGGCGAGGTAGCGGAAGAACATCCGGATCGCCGCGAGGTGCCGGGCGATGGATGAGGAGGCGAGTTCCCGTTCAAGGCGGAGGGCTCGCAGGTGGGCCACGATGTCTTCGGAGTCCACGGTGCCGAGCGCATCGAGCTTGCCGATGGTCTCGATGTGCTCGCGCAGGTCGTCCAGATCACGCCGGTAGGCGGAGATGGTGTTGACCGAAAGCCCGCACTCCACGCGGAGATAGGTGAGGAAGCCCTGTGCTTCGGTTGCGTACGCGTTGCGGGATGATGGAACAGAAGAACGCATGATCATGGAGACAGTGGTATCGGCGTGCGCGGAGAGTGCGCGTCAGTGCGCAGACGCTACGCGTTATCGGGGCAGTCTGGCTGTGGAAACGCTCGGGATTGCCTGCTTTTGATGCGATTTGTGCGGTTTTATCGGCGTGGGCTTGCCTTGGCACGCCCGGTGCGTCTGCCCCGGGCGTCGCGAGGATCGCGGCAGGTTCGACACCGGCACGGAGGCCACCCATGCACGATTTTCGGATATCAGAACGGCTGCGCCGACTTTTCGGTGCCGATCCTGCGCTGCAGGATGCAGGCGATGCGCCGCTGGGTGAGGCGATTCTTGCGCTCGCTCGGCGTGCCGCGGATACGCACCGTCAAGAGGAAGCGGCGATGTGGGAGGGCTCCGGCGATGGGCAGTGGCCCGAGGCGGGACTATTGACCGTCACCGAGTACGCTGCGCTGCACGGCATCGACCTCGATGACCTCGAAGACGAACCGGCTTCGGGAGGGGCAAGACCATGAACTACGGCCTGTACATGGCGGCCTCGGGAATGTCTGTCTCGATGGCCCGGCAGAATGTGATCTCCAACAACCTCGCCAATGTCGCGACCGTTGGTTACAAGCCCGACAGCTTCGCGACGCGACAGCGAGCCGCGGTCCGCCAGGAGGACAACCTCCATTGGATGGACTCGAACGCCATGCTCGAGAAGCTCGGCGCGGGCGTGATGCCCACCTTCAACCGCGTCAGCCAGTCGCAGGGAGCCCTGACCGACTCGAACAATCCGTTCCACATGGCGGTGCAGGGAGAGGGCTTCTTCCGGTACGAGCGTGCTGACCTGCCCGGCGGCTTCTCGCTCTCGCGTGATGGGCGTCTGGACCTGAGCCCCGACGGGCACCTGGTTCGTTCGACCGACGGCGCCGCGCTGCTCAACGCCGAGGGATCCCGGATCCGTATCAACCCCGGCGTGACGCTGGATATCGACGACGACGGCACGCTCCGTCAGGGAGGCAATGTCGTCGGCCAGCTCGAACTGGTGACAGTGCCCGATGCGTCGCTGCTGGTGAAGGCGGGCTCGGGCGATTTCACCTTCGGTGAGCAGGTTTCGCCGAATTCCCTGCGTGCCGCCGACGGACGCATCAAGCAGGGCCATCTGGAAGACTCGGCGGTGGACGCCATCAAGAGCATGATGGATGTCGCCTCAGCGTCGCGGGCCGCGCAGAGCAACATGCGCATGGCTTCGACGATCTTCCAGGTGATGGGGGAAGCGATCAATCGATTGGGCCGGACGAGCTAGCGCAGGGATTGCGCATTTTGTTCAAAGGTCGCGAGATCGTTGAGAAATGAACTCTCGAATTCCCATCGATTGACGAAGCTTGGCGCGTGGTTTGCGTCCCAAGCGTCGTCAGGTCGGCGGAGCCGGCCGGGATGAACTGTTCTGGAGAACCTGAATCATGGCGACCATCTCACTGTATTCTGCTTCGACGGGCATGAACGCTCTGAACACGCGACTCGATGTCATCGCGAACAACCTCGCGAATGTGAACACCGACGGCTTCAAGGGCAGCCGCGCGAACTTTCAGGATCTGCTGTACCAGGAGAAGCGCCACCCCGGCGTTGAGAACGCCAATGGCGACCTGAGCCCGACCGGCATCTATGTTGGCCTTGGCGTGAAAGTCTCGGGCACGCAGCTCGATTTCCGCGAGGGAGCCCCGATCCAGACCGGCAAGCCGCTGGACCTCCTGATCGATGGCGAGGGCTTCTTCCAGGTGCAGGTCGAGAATTCGGTGAGCGAATCCGAGATCGCCTACACCCGTGCTGGCAACTTTGTCCGAAACGCCGACGGTGACATCGTGCTGGCGAATTCCCAGGGTTACCGACTGGAACCGGCGATCAGCGTACCGCCTGATGCTGCAGGTGTTGAGATTTCTGAAGATGGCACAGTCCTTGCGATTTACGAGGGGCAGGCTGAGGGCGTCCCCATCGGTCAGATCGAGATCGCGACCTTCGTGAACCCGACGGGGCTCTCGCAGGTCGGGGGGAATCTCTTTGTCGAATCTGCCGCGAGCGGTGATGCGATCGTCGGCGAGCCCGGGACCGAGCAGTTTGGCAGGATTCAGTCCGGTTACCTCGAAGGTTCCAACGTCGATCCGACCCGCGAGCTCATTGAGCTGATCCGCACGCAGCGGGCGTTCGAGATGAACAGCCAGGTCATCCGTGCCGCGGACGAGACGCTGCAGGCCATCGGCCAGCTCCGCCGCTGATCCGGATCCGCTTGACCCTTCATGACCCCATCGAGCCGAGCAGGAGGCCACGCACGATGAACCCCACCATCCGAACCACCCTGACCGTCCTCATCGCCCTCGTGCTCGGCGCGAGCGCGATGGCCGACTCCATCCGCCTCAAGCGAGCGGCCATGGTCGAGCCGGATCAGGCGATCCGCCTGATCGATGTCGCCGAACTGGAGGGCTCGTACGCCTCCTCCCTGGCACGCCTGGTCATCGCCGAGGAGGCCTCTGCGCTGCTGGGGACCACCGGCTCGGCCGAGGTTTCGCTCCAGCAGGTGAGGAGCGTCCTGCTCAAGGAGAATGTCGCGATGGGTCGGCTCTCGCTGTCGGGCAACACCTGCACGCTGCGACTCGTGACTGCCACCCGCCGAGCCGACAAGGAAGAGCAGGAGGTGGCGCAGGATTGGAGAACCCTGGAAGACTGGGAGCGCGCATCGGAGACGACGATCGAGATCCTGATCGTGCGGAACTTCGTCCGCGAGCTCAAGGTTCAGCCCGAACAGCTCCGCATGCGATTCGTCGATGTGCCTGATGGCTTTCTCGACCTCCCGGCCCACTCACTGCGAACGACCATCAAGCCGATTTCTACCTTCAGGAGCCCGATCGTGCTGCTCAAAGTCGAGCGATACCGCGAGAACGGTTCCCTTGATCGGGTAGAAACCGTCAAGGCCGAGGTGCAGGTGCTGCGTCCCGTCCTCAAGCTGCGTGAACAGGTCTCCCGGCGCGAGGCGATTCCCGGGGGTGTGCTCGAAGCCACCCAGGAATGGTTGTCCGCGGATGTCGATGTCGTTCCGGCCTCGGAGGCGAACGAAGTGATCGATCAGATCGCGATGACTCGCATCACCGCCGGGACGACGCTTCTGCGCTCTCATCTCCAGAAGCCCATTGCCGTCGAGCGGAACGCCGCGGTGATCGTGGTCTACCACGGCGACGGGTTCGTCCTCGAATCCGCGGGGCGCTCGCGCGATGCGGGGCGCGAGGGGGAGATCATCGAGGTGCAACTCATTGATTCAAAGACCATCGTGCTCGCGCGGGTCGATGGCCCCCAGCGCGTGATCGTCGTCAGCCGCTGAGAACGCGCAAGAAAGGAACCGGTCCGATGAACACTACCCGAATGACCGTCGCGTCAGCCACCCTGATCGGGGTGATCGCCGGGCCCGCCCTGGCCCAGTCCACCATGGATATGCCCGCCCGCCCGGTGCTCCGGAATGCCGATGGACGCGTCATCCAGCCCGAAGTGACGGACGGCCTGACCCTCGCGACCGCCAGTCTGTACTACGTGGTGCCGCCCGAACCCCGCCAGTTCCGCGAGAACGACCTGATTACTGTGATCGTCTCTGAGCGGGCCGAGGTGAAGAACGAGAACACGATGGAAACCGACAAGTCGTACGACTTCTCGGGAGGCGTCACGAGCATGCCCGACCTGCTCAAACTGCTGGAGCTGCGCTGGGAGGAGTACCCCAACCTGCCGATCAGCGCGGATATGAACTTCAACCGCTCGTATTCCGGTGAGGGTGAGCAGGAAGTCAAGCGCCAGACCACCGCCCGCGTGACCGCCCGAATCGTCGAGGTCAAGCCCAACGGCACCATGCTCCTGGAGAGCAAGACCTCCATCCGGACCGACGGTGAGGAGCAGGTGATCGTGATCTCCGGCCTCGCCCGCCAGGAGGATGTCACCATCGCGAACACCATCCAGAGCAACCAGATGGCCAACCTCGCGGTCAATATCCAGCACCACGGCGAACTCAAGCGAAGCTCCGAGAAGGGCCTGATCCCCCGGGCCTTCGACACCCTGTTCAACTTCTGAGACCGCATCACTCCTCGGGCGGCCGGCGGACCAGCTCCGTCGGCCGCTTTTTCGTGCGCGGCATACTTCTTGCGTACCTGCTCCCGTACGACGGCACCGGAGGTGCCGCCTGTAAGAAGGAGCGCAGGATGCGACACGCAACGAGCAAATTCGGACGATTCATCGCCACTATTAGCGCATGCCTTGCGCTGCTTCATGCCGCCCCGGCCGCGGTCGCGCAGGTGACCGATGTCTCCATCGAAGAACTGACCCGCCTGCGTGGGCAGGGCACGGACGAGTGGTGGGGCATCGGTCTGGTCATCGGTCTGCCCAACTCCGGAGACAGCCCAAACCTGCTCCCGAAGGCGCGGATGGTCGCCGCGCTGCTTGAAAATGCCGGTGCGAGTGTCCCGGACCTCGAAGAGGCCATGTCCGGTCGATCCATCGCGGTCGTCATGGTCACCGCGCGTCTGCCCGAGACATCGGTGGTGATCGGAGACCGGTTCGATGTGCACGTGCAGACCATGTTCGACGCGAAAAGTCTGGAAGGTGGACGCCTGCTGCTCGCCCCGCTGAAGGGGGCGCAGCCCGGTGATCCGAACATCTATGGTGTGGCGTCCGGTCTGCTGACCGACGATGGCTCGGGAATCCCCACGGTGGCCCGCGTGTCCAGGGGATGCCGAGTGATTCGGGACACCCTTCGCTATGTCATCGAGAACGGCATGGTGACTTTCCATGTCCGGGAGAACTACGCAGACTTCACGACCACATCGCTCATCGCGGACCTGATCAACCAGGACCGTCAGGGGCTCAGGGCGGACGGTGCCCCGCCCATCGCCATCGCCGAGGATGACCGCTCGGTCAGCGTGATGATCCCGGAAGAGGAATATGCCAACCCGATGCGGTTCATCGCCAGCATCCAGAAGATCCGCTTCGATCAGTCTCTGCTGACCCTCGAACCCAAAATCACCATCAATGAGCGAGCGGGCGTGATCACGATCACCGGTGATGTCATCATCCGCCCCACGGTGATCAGCAGCGGCAATCTGGTCGTCACGGTGATCGACCCGGCCATCCCGCCGACACCCGCCAACCCCGAGATCCGTCAGAGCAATGCCACGCTCATCGGCACCGGCGACACGAGGGCCAACGCGCAGGCGCAGTCGCTCCTCGAAGCCATGCGTCGGCTGGAAGTGCCCGTGGCCGAGCAGATCAGCATCTTCCGCACACTCGAGGCGAACAGCGCCCTGAGCGTTCAGATCAACTGGGAGTAACCATGAGCAGCGCCGTCAACGCCATCGGAGCGTCTCGCATCGGGGAAGCCGCTCTCGGGAAGGTCGGGATCCGTGTGGATCAGCGCGCGAGTTTCGAAGACTCGCTCATCCAAGCCCACGAGCGAAACAAGCAGCAGGAACCGATCGGGGAGGGCGATCCGAAGCCACGGCGGATGTCCTGGGAAGATCGAGTCAAGGCGCAGAAGAAGGTGGAGGAGGACCCCGAGCGGTTTGAGCGGGCCCAGAAGGGTGCCGAGCAGCTCGTGGCCGCAACCTTCATCGTGCCGATCCTGCAGCAACTGCGTGAATCCAATAATGCCGCAGAACCGTTCGGACCCGGCATGTACGAGAAGCAGATGGGCCCGATGATCGATGCCCAGATCGCCGACCGCATCGTGTCCGCGCAGAATCTGCCCATCGTGAACGCTCTGCGTGATCGGATGCTGGGGCTGACCGCGAACCGGATGCCCAGCGAAGGCACTTCCGACGAGACCGAGAAGCAAGGAGCCGCGTGATGCAGCAGAACCTCACCCCGGAGCAGCGTCAGCGCATCGAAGAGCACCTGGCGAAGATGAAATCGGCCAAGGCGCGCCCAGCGCCGGCCAAACCCGAGCCGCGGGGCTGGATCGCCTCCGATGACCCGCTCATCGACGAGCTCGAGCAGATCCTGCGCCAGCTCGTGGTCCATTACGAGCAGCTCCATTCGCTGGCCAATCTTCATCTGGATGCCATCCGCAAGGCGGATGTTGATCAGCTCTCGGTCTGCATCGCGCAGGAAAACCGGATCATCCAGGCCGTGGCCGAGTCGGAGAAGCGTCGCCTGCATGTGGTCGGTGACATCGCCGACATCCTCGGCTCTCCGCAGGAATCCCAGACGACCATGAGCTGGATCGCCGAACGCATCCGCGGCGATCGCGGCTCGCGCCTCGCCGCGATGGCCCGGCACCTCCGGTCCGTGATCGCCGAGATGACCGAGGTCAACACCGCCGCCCGTCACGCCGCCGAGACCCTCTCCAAGCACATGGATGGGTTGATGCGCAGCGTTGCCCGGGAATTGAACCACGCCAAGACCTACTCCAACCGCGGGCGCATGGATGCCGGCCCGGCGGTGGTCTCGGCGCTCGATCTTTCCAGCTGATCCGATCGGATTCTCGTCCGGCTGGCATGGGCGTTGCGAAAGTCAAACTGTTCGGCACGGCTGGGCGCAGGATGCGCAGGTCGTGCGCGGGCGGATGATCGGAGCGACCGATGAGTCTCACCAGTTCACTGCTGATCGGACGAACCGCACTGAACGCGAGTCAGGCGGCGATCCAGGTCACCGGTAACAACATGGCCAACGCCGCGACACCGGGGTATCACCGGCAGCGTGTCGATCTGCAGCCGGTTCGTGGCGGGCGGGTCGGTCTCGAATACGCCGGTCGTGGTGTAGAGATCGCTCGGATCACACGATCCATCGACCCGGCACTGGTCGCCCGTTTTCGTGGTGCGATGGCGCAGGAGAACGCCGCCGCGGTCGAGCGTCAGGTCCTCAGTTCCCTCGAAGCCATGATGAACGAGCTGACCGATGGTGACCTCAGTTCGCAGATGGGCCGCTTCTTCAACGCCTGGTCCGAGCTCGCCAACAATCCCGGATCGAATGTCACGCGTTCCGCCGTAGTGGAAGAAGGGGCCAATCTCGCCAGCTATATCAACGGGCTGCGCAGTGATTTCATCCAGCAGCGCACCCAGATCGAGAGCCAGATCGCCGATACGGTTGATCGGGCGAACACGCTGCTGACCGAGATCGCCGGACTGAACCAGGCACTTGTCAACGCCGAACAGGGCAACTCCGTCGAGGGCAACCTGCGCGACCAACGCGGCGTGCTGCTCGATGAACTCGCTGGCCTTCTGGATGTTACGGTCATCGAGCGAGAGTCCGGAGCCGTGGATGTGCTCGTGGACTCCTTTCCGATTGTGCTCGGGTCTACCGCTCGGGGCATGGAACTCGATGTCCGCTCGGTTGCGCCCAACCCTCAGATCAACGAGCCGGGCGGTGTGGAATACCGGATCATGTCCACGCTCGATCAGGAGGAAATCCGCCTGACCTCGGGAACCCTCGGAGGCCTGCTCGCGCAGCGCGAGGGCTCGATCCAACGCACGATCGACGAACTCGACGCGGTCGCCGCGACTCTAGCCTTCGAAGTCAACCGCCTGCACACCTCAGGGCGTCCGGCCAACGGCATCACCGATATCACCTCCTCGGAGAACCTGGAGCCGAGTGAGTGGGCATTGGCGCTCAACGATCCGGACAACTCCACGCTCGCGCTGCTTCCCTTCGCGCCGACCAACGGCAGTTTTCAGGTCCGAGTGACCGACGAGAACGGCAACACCTTCGACCAGACGATCTTTGTGGATCTCGACGGCGTGGACAACTCCGGTGCCACCGGCTTTGGCGACGACACCACCCTCGACGACCTGCGTGCAGCCATCAACGCGGTGCCAAATCTGAACGCGGAGATCACCCCGACCGGCGCACTGAGGATCTACACCGACGCTGGCTACGATGTCAGCTTCAACGACGATACCTCGGGCGTGCTCGCGGTCCTCGGGATCAATACCTTTTTCACGGGAAGCGACGGCGGGAATCTGGCGGTGGCTCAGCGGCTCACCAGCGATCCGGAGCGACTCAGCGTTGGCACGGGGCCCGGGGGCAACGAGACCGCGCTGGCCATCGCGTCCCTGCGAGACACGCCCGTGTCGCGCTTCCCGCGGTTCATGAACGAGGGCGTCGCCTCTTCGGGCCAGGTCACCCTGCTGGATATGTGGGGCACCACCGTCGAACGAAACGCCGTCCAGACTCGCTCTGCGACCACGCGTTTCGAATCCCTTAGTGCCGTGCGTCAATCGCTTGAGGCCCAGGAACGGGCCATCGGCGGGGTCAGCATGGACGAGGAATCCATCAACCTCATCCAGTACCAGCAGCAGTACTCGGGTGCCGCTCGGTTCATCAGCGTGGTGGACGAGTTGACGCAGTTGCTGCTGTCGCTGGTGTAAGCCCGGAGAGGAATGCCATGACTGTTCCTGCCATCTTCGGTCGCGTGCCTTCGATGCTGTCGTCGCAGATCTCGCTGCGTAACGCCACCAACACCAACATCGATCTGCTGCGCTTAAACAACCAGCTCAGCAGCGGCCTGCGCATCGAGCGGGGCAGCGACGACCCCATCGCCGCGGCCGTGGTCGGCGTCCTGGACAACCGCCTCGAAGGCGACACCCAGCGCCTCCGCAACATGACCCATGGCGGCTCGGTCCTGAACAGCCTCGATTCATCGCTCTCCGAGATGCTCGAGACCGTACTGGAAGCCCAGTCGATCGCCTCCAGCCAGATCGGCGTCGGTTCTGATGCAGAGACTCGCCTCGCCCAGGCCGAGGTCATCGACCAGATGATCACCCAGATCACTGGGGTGTTGAACCGAGACATCGCCGGGATTCACTACTTCGGGGGATCCAGCGTCAGCGCCCCGCCCATCGAAAGCTTCTTCGGCGGCTACCGCTACGCCGGCACCGGGAACGGTCTGCAAACCGAGCTCGGGCCCGAACTGGATTTCCCGATCACGCTCAGTGCAGAGAGGGCCGTCGGTTCGCTCTCCGCCCGCGTTCAGGGCGACCGGGATCTCAACCCGGTCCTGACCGATGCGACCTTCGTGCGGGACCTGCGTGGTCCGACCGTCGGTCGTGAACTGGGCACCCTGACCATCAGCATCGACTCGGGCACACCGATCTTCGTCGATGTGAACCTGGCCGACGCCGAGACCATCGGCGATGTCCGCAGACGCATCGAAGCCGCCATCCGCGACGCAGATCCCGCGGCCCTCTCGGGTACTTTCCCGAATGCCGTGCAAATCGCGCCGTCCGGTGACCGCCTCGAATTCACCTCGATCAACGCGGGCACCACCATCTCCTTCGTCGATGGTCCCATCGGCGAGACCGCGACCGCCCTCGGCTTGGAGGGAACGAACTTTACGAATGTGGTTACCACCGCCCCCGGGGGCGACGGCGACCTCGACCCCGCCCTCACCGCCCGGACCACACTCGGTTCTCTGAATCCTTCCCTCGCGGCGATGGACTTCGGCGATATCACCATTTCCAACGGCGGGCGCAACGGCACCGTGACGACCAGCGCCGGGATGACCGTCGGCGAACTCGCACAGGAAATCAGCCGCCTGAATCTCGGGGTGCGCCTCGAGATCGGCGCCGACGGGGACCGTCTGGCCATCCGCAACGAGGTGGCCGGGATGAGGATGGCGGTCTATGAAGGAGCGGGGGGCAACCTCGCCGCCGAGACCCTCGGCCTGCGGACCTCGACCGCGACCACCCGCATCGA
>CAZIXS010000023.1:14998-31756 GCA_964543335.1 uncultured Phycisphaeraceae bacterium
TCGGTCAACGCGACCGGGGGCGGCATCCTGCTCCAGGACACCGCAGGCGGTGCCGGTGCCATCAGCGTCGACAGTCTCAACGGTTACGCCGCGGAGGACCTCGGATTGCTCGATGGCACGACCGGAGCGGCAAGTTATGCCGGTTCAGATCGGTCAACCGTGCGCGTGGACGGGCTGCTGACCTCCCTGACCGAGTTGCGGGACGCGCTGTTGGGCAACGATGTCCGCGGAATAACACGGGCATCTGAAAAAATGCAGGGTGATATTGACCTTTTGACCTCCGCGAGAGCGCTGGTTGGCACGCGATCTGCTCGTGTAGAGCAGGTCCAGACCCGGACCGGAGACAGGATGCTGCTGGACCGTTCGATCAAGAGCGAGCTGCAGGACCTGGACTACATCGAAGCGTCCACGCGCTTCAGCCTCCTGCAGGTCCAGCTGCAGGCGGCGTATCAGGTGGCGGCGAGTTCGCAGTCCCTGAGTCTTCTGAACTTCCTCGGCTAACGCCGGGGAGATTCGATTTCGATCCCCGGCGGAATTCGGCCGCTGACGGGGAATGGACAGGATGTCGCCCGCGTGGTTCGTGGGTGTTCCAGGATGGTCGGCCGATGGAGCGGAGCACTCCCATGGAAGTGCAAACCACAAGGTTCGGGATGGTGGAGATCGCGGAGGACCGCGTGCTGACCTTCCCCAAAGGGCTGCTCGGATTCAGCGAGCAGCAGCGTTACTGTCTGTTGCAGCCAAGCGACGATGCTTGTTTCTTCTGGCTGCAATGCATCGATGACCCGACGCTCGCGTTCGTCGTGACCGATCCGTCGCTGTTCTTCAATGACTACTCGGTGCCGATCCGGTCCGAGCAGGCAGAAGATCTGCGGCTTCGGAATCTCGAGGACGCGCAGGTGTTCGTGATCGTCAACCGCGTCGGCGGCAAGCTCACCGGGAACCTGCAAGGCCCACTGGTGATCAACACCGTTGACAGGATCGGAGAGCAGTTCGTGCTCGCCGAGAAGCGGTGGACGACGCGCCACGAGCTGCTGTCGGTCGAAGAAATGGCAAAGGCCGCGTCGGCGTAAGAGCCAGCGGGTTGTGCGGTCGCGTGGTTGTCCGGGATGGGTCGCCTCGCACCGGGGTTTCGGCCCCGAACCGCTGGTGGTGCTTTGTCGTGCCCTGCACACGCGAGCGTTCGGAACCGTACCGACGCCGGGGTGTGGCTGCGCGATCAGGCACCCGCGAGAACGGGATTCCAAGGAAGGAGCCTTGAGCAAATGTTGGTGCTCTCCCGTCAACGCGATGAAACGATCATGATCGGTGATGACATCGAGATCACCGTCGTCGATGTACGCGGCGACAAAGTGAGACTCGGGATCAACGCACCGGCGCGGATCGCGGTCCATCGCAAAGAAGTGTACGAAGCAATCAAAGCCGAGAACGAGCGAGCAGCTCGCGTCGACGGCGACGACCTGGCGGAACTGTCCAAGAGCGCGCTCGGAAGAGTACGCGGCGGAACCACAAAGCCGGGCATCACAAACCGATCGTCGGGTCTGGTGCAGACGCAACCGCCCAACGGCAAGGCCCAGAAGAGGGCCTGAAAGACCAAGGACTCACTCGGTGCCGGCGGGCCCTTCGGGCGTTCGGTGGCAGGATTCAGCAATCGGAGCGGCACAGCGGGATGCGGAGACACACCCGGACCGCCACAAACGGATGAACGCAATCACGGAGGATTGTCATGTCCAGGATCAACTCGAACATCTCGAGCATGGTCGCCCAGTTCAACCTGGCGAAGAACAATACGAACCTAGAAACACGCCTCCAAAGGCTCGCGACCGGGCTGCGCATCAACCGCGGCGCGGACGACCCCGCCGGCCTGATCATCAGCCAGCGACTGCGCACTGAGCTCGAAGGCATCAAGCAGGGCATCAAGAACTCGGAGCGTGCCTCCAATGTGATCGCCACAACCGAGGGCGGTCTCACCGAGGTCAGCGACATGCTCAACTCGATCCGGGCCCTGGTGGTTGAAGCCGCGAACTCCGGCGCGTTCAGCGCCGAAGAAGTCGCCGCGAACCAGCTCCAGATCGACTCGGCCATCGATTCGATCACCCGGATCGCCAACACCGCGTCGTTCGGTGGGCTCAAGCTGCTCAACGGCTCCCTCTCCTACAACCTCTCGGGCATCGACGACACCGACATCGCCAAGGCGACCGTCAACTCCGCGAATTTCAGCGGGCGCACCTCGATCGATGTCGATGTTGAAGTCGTGGGATCGGCGCAGCAGGCCGGTGTGTTCCTCAACACCAACTTCGCCGCCCTCAGCGCGGGTGCCACCGATGGCATCCTCCCCAACGAGGTCACCATCGAAGTCGCCGGCCCCGACGGCGTGGTCGAACTCACCCTGGCCTCGGGTTCCACGGTCGCCAACATCATCAAAGCCATCAACGATCGCTCCGGCGTCACCGGTATTCAGGCCGAAGCCGTCAGCGGTGCGGATGTCTCATCCGGTATCCGCTTCTTCTCCACCGAGTACGGTTCCGACTCGTTCGTCTCCGTGAAAACGCTCGCGGGTCGAGACGATTACACCTGGGCGACGCTTATCGACAACCAGCCCGGTCCGATCGACTGGGCCGGCGGTTCGGGCACCCAGTGGACCACAGCGGATCGTGACACCGGAAAAGATGTCATCGCCCTGGTCAACGGTGCGGTCGCGACGGGTCGTGGGCTTCGCCTCGACATTCGAGGCCCCGAGCTCGATCTGGCCCTCCAGCTCACCGATATCTTCGCGTCCACTGTCAACGGGACGGCCAGCACCTTCGATATCACCGGTGGCGGCGCGCTGTTCCAGCTCGGGCCGCAGGTCAACTCGAACCAGCAGGTGAACATCGGCATCGGGTCCGTCGCCGCCACCCGCCTGGGCGGCACCTACCAGCTCGGCGATTCGGGCAGCTTCGAGCTCCAGTTCCTGTCGAGTCTCAAGTCCGGCGGGCAGAACTCGTTGCGTGGCAACCTCCAGAACGCCTCTCGAGTCCTCGAAACCGCCATCGACGAGGTCTCCACCCTGCGTGGGCGACTCGGTGCCTTCGAGCGAAATGTGCTCGATACCAATATCCGCTCGCTGCAGGCCGGGGTCGAGAACATCACTGCCGCCGAATCGGTGATCCGCGACGCGGACTTCGCCGTCGAGACCAGCGAACTGACCCGTGCTCAGGTTCTCTCTCAGGCCGGCACATCGGTGCTCGCCCTGGCGAACCAGCAGGCCCAGAGCGTGCTCTCACTGCTCGGCTGATTCGAAGCCTGGCCCCATAAAGCCTCGGCCTCCCCTCAACGGGAGGCCTCAATTCTCGGACACACGCCCGGAGACATCGTCTCCGGGTTTTTTATTGCCCCGACTGATAAATGCGCAGGTGATACGACCGGCTCGCTCCAGGCGTCGAGAGGGCGCGGTGGCTCCACCCGCCTGGCTGAGCGGCCGACTTTCGAGACGGTGCTCCGCAGAGAGCGGACACCGCACAGGGGCCGCGCGGAGCGTGGTCCGGACCGCCGCTGGGCAGTGTGCTCAGGGCAATCAAGGGTATCGGGGTGGGTCCCCAGCTTTCCGGTTTCACGGAGGATTCTCAATGAGTCGTATCAACACCAACGTTAACTCCCTGATTGCTCAGCGCGTGCTGGGGCAGAACAACCAGGGTCTGACCGGATCGCTGGAGCGTCTGTCCACCGGTCTCCGCATCAACCGCGGTAAGGACGATCCCGCCGGTCTGATCGCGTCGCAGAACCTGCGTGCCGAGAAGTCGGCCCTGGGCGCCGCGATCAAGAACG
Organism: uncultured Phycisphaeraceae bacterium; assembly: GCA_964543335.1. Lineage (GTDB taxonomy): Bacteria > Planctomycetota > Phycisphaerae > Phycisphaerales > UBA1924 > JANSXG01. The sequence goes on from CAZIXS010000023.1 coordinate 18,803, forward strand.
CCGAGCGTGCCGATCAGGTCGTCAACATCGCCGAAGGCGGTCTGAACGAAGTTTCCGGTCTGCTGACCGAACTCCAGGGCCTGCTGACCAGCACCGCCAACGACGCCGGTCTGTCCGCTGAGGAAAAGGAAGCGAACCAGCTGCAGATCGACTCGATCCTGCAGACCATCGATCGCGTCTCGTCCTCCACCGCCTTCCAGGGCAATAAGCTCCTGAACGGCAACCTGGACTACACCACCGCCAACATCGACTCCGAGGTCTCCGGCTTCAAGGTCAACGGTGCCAAGCTCGGCTTCGGCGAAACCCGTGATGTTGAGGTTCTGGTCACCCAGTCCGCTCAGGTCGGCGGCATGGCCATGCAGTTCTCCGGCACCGCGCTGGACCTGACCGATGCCGACTCGACCTTCACCATCGAGATCGCCGGCAACCAGGGCTCGCGTGAACTGAGCTTCAGCTCGGGCACCACCCTGGCCAACATCGCCTCGACCATCAACAGCTTCTCCGATGTGACCGGCGTGGTCGCCACCGCCTCGGGCAACGACATCAAGCTGGTCTCCAGCGAGTTCGGCAGCGATCAGTTCGTATCGCTGAAGGTCATCGACGACGGCGGCGCCGCCGGTGCCGGTGTCGACAACCTGGATGCCGGTGACACCAACGCGCTCGCCGGCTCCCCCGTGGCCTTCAACACGCTGAGCAACGGCATCACCGACTTCGGTCAGGATGTGGCCGCGACCATCAACGGTATCACCGCGACCACCAAGGGCACCAAGGTGTCGATCAACACCGACTTCCTGGATGTCTCGGTTGATCTGTCCACCACCGGTTCCACCACCCTCGGCTCGATCTCGGCCTTCACCATCACCGGTGGCGGCGGTGACTTCCAGCTGGGCGGCCGCGTGGACATCGCCGGCAAGGTCTCGCTGGGTATCGGCAACGTGGCCGTCCGCGAGATCGGTAAGGTCTCCGACAGCGGCACCAACTACTCGCTGTCCGACATCGGCTCGGGTAAGTCGCTGAACGTGGTCGATGGTGACCTCTCGGTCGCGCAGGACGCGGTCGAGCAGGCCATCAAGGATGTGAACTCGCTGCGTGGTCGCCTGGGCGCCTTCCAGCAGAACACCGTCGGTGCGACCATCCGTTCGCTGGGCGTGTCCTTCGAGAACACCGCCGCCGCCGAATCGGTCATCCGCGATACCGACTTCGCTTCCGAGACCGCGGCTCTGACCCGCAGCCAGATCCTGAGCCAGTCGGCCCAGACCGTGCTGTCTCAGGCCAACTTCCAGCCTCAGGCCGCCCTGTCGCTGCTCGGCTAAGCCGGTCCGGCTGAAAGTCTGAGTCCCCGAGGTTTCGGGGACGCCCGATAAAACCCTTACCGCTTTGGCCTCACACGCCAAAGCGGTTTTTGTTTGGCGCGATCCAGCGCCTTATCGGGCCACGATCCCCGGACAGCGACAAGTCCACCGATACCTCCTTTCGTCGTAGGAACCACTTCTTCACACGGAACGGAGGCACATCCACCATGAGCCGGATCAACACAAATGTGATGTCGCTGATCGGTCAGCGCGTCCTTGGGGCCAATAACAACACACTCGGGTCATCGCTTGAGCGACTCTCCACGGGCCTTCGCATCAACCGAGGCAAGGACGACCCCGCTGGACTCATCGCCTCGCAGAACCTGCGGGCCGAGATGAAGGGTCTCGGGCAGGCCATCGAGAACGCCGAGCGTGCCGACCAGGTCGTGAACATCACCGAAGGCGGTCTCGGCGAGATCAGCTCTCTGCTCAACGAACTGCAGGCCCTCGTCACCCAGAGCGCGAACAGCGGCGGTCTCTCCAACGAGGAGAAGCAGGCCAACCAGCTGCAGATCGACTCCATCCTTCAGACCATCGATCGCATCGCGGGCGCCACGGCCTTCCAGAGCAAGAAGCTGCTCAACGGCAACCTCGACTACCAGACCACGAACATTTCCGACGAGATCGGCGCGTTCAAAGTCAACGGTGCGAAGCTGGGCTTCCAGGAAACTCGCGATGTCGACGTGCTCGTGACCGCTTCGGCGCAGATCGCCGGCATGTTCCTCGAGTTCGACGGTGCGGGCATCGATCTCGGCGAGGCCACCGCTCCGGGAACACTCGCTCCGAACTCGCAGTTCGTCATCGAGATCGCCGGGAACGAGGGCGCACGCGAATTGTCCTTCAGCTCCGGCACCACACTCGGCAGCATGCGAGATGCCATCAACAGTTTCAGCGATGTCACGGGCGTTCGCGCCGTCGTGTCCGGTACCGGCATCCGTCTCGAGTCAACGGAGTTCGGCGCCGAAGAATTCGTCTCGCTGAAAGTCGTGGACTCCGGCGGTATCGATGTCGGTGCGAATGTCGGTGTCTATGACCTCGATGCCGGAAACACACAGGTTGCCGACGCGGGTTCCCGAGTGACATTCGCATCACTCAACAATGGCAAGACCGACTTCGGACAGGATGTGCAAGCGACGATCAACGGCATCATCGCCACGACCAAAGGCACGAATGTCTCGATCAACACCGACTTCCTCGATGTCTCCATCGACCTGGTGTACGACACCAGCGGCGGCGGATCGGGTGCCGCACAGCTCGGGGCGATCGATGCACTCCGCATCCTGGGCGGGGGCGCAGACTTCCAGCTCGCCTCACGCGTCAACATCGCGGGCAAGGTCTCGCTCGGTGTATCCAATGTCGCGGCTCGCGAACTCGGTCGCACGGATGTCACCAACGGGAGCGGCACGACCACCTACCGCCTCGCGGACCTGGTCGGCGGGAACGCACTCGACATGATCGACGGCGACATCACCTCCGCGCAGCGCGTCGTCGATACCGCCATCCGCGAAGTCAGCTCGCTGCGTGGCCGCCTCGGTGCCTTCCAGCAGAATGTGATCGGCGCGACGATCCGCTCCGTCGGTGTGTCGCTGGAAAACACCACCGCCGCCGAGTCGGTCATCCGCGACGCGGACTTCGCCTCGGAAACCGCAGAACTCACCAGGTCGCAGATCCTCGTCACCTCGGCGACCCAGATCCTTGGCATCGCGAACCAGCAGCCCCAGTCGGCGCTGCAGCTTCTCGGCTAAGGCCATCAAAACACCGCCCGCCTCGAGCGGGTGGTCCAGAGAGTCCGGTCTGTGGAGCCGGCCTACGACGGAAAAGCGACCCTTCGGGGTCGCTTTTCTTTTGCGCATCCGTTGAGTTCAGGATCAGTTCAAGGCGAGGAACGACTGCGCGTACGCGAGCAGCGCCACTCCGATCATCACCGCGCAGAACAGCTTCATCGGCTTCTCTTTGCTGAACGCCGCGAGCGCTCCGAAGCAGGCGATCGCGCCGATCATGCCCGCGAGCCCGATCAAAAGTGCCGTCTTTGTCCCGGTGCCGTCGCCCACGAACCGATCGGCGCTGGCCGCAAACAGCAGCGCGATGAATCCCGGAGCGATCAGCAGGGCCGCCGGAAACTTCTGGTTCTCTGGTTCCGGCTCGGCGGGTGGTTTCGGGGTCGGCCTCTGCCCTTCCGGTTTCGAGGGCTTCGGTGAAGCAGCACGAAGGGCCTTGTCCACCGGCACATTCGCGTTGCGCGGCGGACCGACAGGTGGCTGCGAACCCAGGAAAGTAATCCGCTGATGCCCACCGCTCGAGGTTGGCTCGCGATCAGATTCTTCGGGTCGATCGGACATGGAAAGGGTCAATCTCAGCCGATGGTGCGGGTGGACGGCGCGAGTCGCTGATCCACCTTGGTTTTCCATTCGTCATATCCGGCTCGCCCCATCAGTCCGAAGGTCGCCAGCTTGCCGGTTTCCACCGCGGGCTGATCATAGGCGTCGATCCCGAGCATCTTTCCGGCGTACGCCGTGGTGATCTGCCACAGATTGATGAACTCGCCGACCTCTGAGGCTTGGATACCCGAGGGCGTTCCCTCGAACTTGATCGTGAAATTCGGACGCTGCGACTCGACGAACGCGTACTCGGTGGCCCGCTTCTCGGCGTTGAGGAGGTCTGCGAAGGATTGACCCTCAAGATACTTCAGGGCGTCCACGCCCAGCCCCGTCGGGATTTTGAAGTCGCCGCCCCATTCGGTGAGCGCTGGGTCTCCGAACTGTTCGACCTCCAGGAAACCGAATACCTTGTCATTCGGGCCCTCGCGGTAGAGCTGCACCTGCGAGTGCTGGTCCGTCGTCCCCAGGGCCTTGATCGGCGTGAATCCGGCGTAACGCCCGTCCTTGCCGTTGATGTCGTGGCGCTTGCCCAGAGACTCCGCCCAGAGCTGGCGGAACCAGTCCGCCAACAGGTAGAACTGGTTGGCGTAGGGCATGAGCACATGGTTGGGCTTCGGCGAAGCCACGCCGCGCCCCTCGCCCATTTCCACCAGCAAAGTCGCCAGCATCGCCGCGGGATTCTCGTGCAGTTCCGGCCGCGAGCATTTCTCGTCCATGCGCGCGGCGCCGTCCAGCAGGCCGTCGATGTCGATGCCCGCCATCGCCGCCGAGAACAGGCCGACCGGTGACAGCACGCTGAACCGTCCGCCCACCCCCTCGGGAACCGGGAGGGTGGTGTAACCATTCTCATCGCAGATGGAGCGCATCGTGCCGGCTTTGGGGTCGGTGATGGCCACGATCTGCTCCGCATGGCGGTCCTTGCCGCGCCGCTCGATCAGCAGCGAGCGGATGGTCATGAACTGCGATGCGGTTTCCGCGGTCTCCCCGGATTTGGAGATGACATTGAACAGAGTCCGGTCGAGCGCGGGGTCGTTCTCCATGACATAACTGAGCACGGAGAAGAGGTAGTTCGGGTCCACGTTGTCAACCACGAACACCCGAGGCAGGCCGCGACGATGCTCAGCAGGCAGGAGGTTGTGGGTGGGGGGGTTGAGCGCCGACTGGAGGGCGATGTTCCCCAGCGCAGACCCGCCGATACCCAGCACGACCAGGTTGTCGATCCGGCCCTCATAGCGGGCGACCACATCCTTGATCGCATCCACATGGGCCGATCGCATCGGATCAAACGGCAGGCCCCGCCACCGTTCCCAGTTGGTTCCCCGAGACTTCTCGAGTTCACCGGTGAGGCTCCGTACCCGGGACGCGAGTACCGAGCCGGAATCCAGAAGGCCAGCATCCAGCCCGTGAGGGCCCACGCGATCGGAGAGGCAGTTCGCATAATCGAGTTTCAGCATGGTGATCAGGGTACGCCCTCGGTGCCTCCTCGTGGGGCGGATTCAGGTCGCTCAACCGTGCATTTTCCGTGAGACCAATGCTCCATCGGCCCACCCCACAACCCGTCTGGGTAGCATGCCGGGCCTGAACCCCAGCACCTGTCTCTCTCAAGGAATCCGAGCATGGTTCACCCATGGCATGAAGTGACCCCCGCCGTCGAAGGCAAGCCGCTCCCCGGTCACTTCCGCGCGATCATCGAGATCCCCAAGGGATCGTCCAACAAGTACGAACTCGACAAGAAGAGCGGGATGCTCCGCCTGGATCGGGTGCTCAGTTCGGCGGTGTATTACCCTGCAAATTATGGGTTTGTCCCGCAGACGCTCGCGGAAGACGATGACCCGCTCGATGTCCTTGTGTTTTCCACCGAACTCATCCCCGCTCTCTGCATCTGCGACGCCCGCCCTGTCGGTGTCATGACCATGGTGGATGAGGGCCAGCCCGACCACAAGATCGTTGCGGTTCTCAAGAACGATCCGGTGTACTCGGACTACCAGAAAGCCAGCGACTTCCCGAAGCACACCTTCAAGATGCTCAAGCGCTTCCTGGAGGACTACAAGCAGCTTGAGGGCAAGGGCGTGGAGGTCGACGATATTCTCCCCGCCGAGGTCGCCCACGCGACCATCGAAGACGCCCTGAACCGCTACTCCCAGCAGCGCCAGCACGGCAGCATCACCGGGTTGCACGCCTGAATTCACTCTTCCTCTGCACTCCTGAAGGCCATCCATGCTGCCCGAGATCGACCGCATCCTCATCGACCGCGAGCGGATCAACCAGCGCGTGCACGAGATGGGCGAACAACTCTCCAAAGACCTCTCAGAGGCGGTCCGAGGAGACGGCCACGACCCCCTCGCGCACCCGGATCGAGTGGTCATGGTCCCGATCCTCACCGGCGCGATGGTGTTCGCGGCTGACCTGATCCGGGCCATGCCCATGAAGCTCTCGCTCCGGCTCGTCACCGTCAGCAGTTATCCCGGTCAGTCCACCGAATCAAAGGGTGCCGCGATGCGCAGCGCATTGCCGACCGACCTTGCCGACCGGCATGTTGTGCTCATCGATGACATCCTCGACACCGGCTCGACGCTTCGCTTGGTGAGCGATCTGGTAGCCGAGCAGTCGCCCGCGAGCATTCGACGCTGCGTGCTTCTCAACAAGCCCGACCGGCGGACCCAGGACATCAGCTGCGAGTACACGGGCTTTACGATCCCGGACGAGTTCGTTGTCGGGTACGGGCTCGACTACGACGGTTTTTATCGGAACCTGCCCGACATCGTCGCCCTTCGTCCGGACGCGTTCAGCGCTGGCTAAATTTGCGACCTTCCGGCTTTTTTGCTCGATTCACGGGCTGGAATCCGGTATGTAGTGTTCTGGTGCGCCGATCACACCACCTGGCCCCGGAGGGCTCGGGCCGTCGCATCGAATTCCGAGCCGAGGAGGCCTTGTGTTCTTCCGTACCTTGCTGGCTGGTTGTGTTTCTCTGGCGGTGAGCGCCGCTGCACTGCTCACGTTCGATGCTTCCAGCGCGAGCGCCGCTCGCCCGGTCGCGGTTGCCGAGGCTTCCCAGTACATCACCGTGAATCTGCGGGACGGTCGCCAGTTCACCGGCCGGCTGCTCGAAGAGACGCAGCACAAGATCACCCTCGAAGTCGAGATCTCGGGCATCGTGGTCGAGATGTCGTTCGGCGCCAACGAGGTCCGGTCCATCGATCGCCTCGAAGCGGATGACGCGATCCCGACTCGCCCGGAGCGCCCGAAGCCCGAACGCGATGCGGACGCCTCCTCCGGCGAAGGCGGCTGGGTGGTCGTCCCCGCACACGGCACCATCGGCGTCGAACTCACGAAGAATTTCTTCGAGAGCTGCGTGAAGAAGGCGATCAACAGCGGAGCCGAGGCCGTCATCTTCGATCTCGAATCGCCCGGCGGCTATCTCTACAGCCTCGGTGAAATCTACGACGCCCTGCACGAGCACAGCGGCGATATCCAGATCGTGTTCTATGTGGACGGTGGCTGCTTCTCCGCCGCTGCGCTGCTCTGCATCACTTCCTACAAGTTCTATGTCGGCCCCAACGCCTCGTTTGGCTCGGCGGTTGTCATTCAGGGCAACGGCAGAGGTGGCGTGGACGCCGTCAACGCCAAATACGCGGCCGCGGCTGCGGCGATTTGGCGAACCCGCACCGAGATCCGCAAGCGTCCGGGCATTCTGGTCAACGCCATGATGCTCGTGGAAACCGAGCTCTGGGCCGACAAGTCCTCCTCCCCATGGAAGCTCTACCCCTCACGCCCTGAGGGAGGATCGGTGAACGCCGAGCAGGTCGATAACGACCGCACCATCCTCTCGATGACCGCGCAGGAGGCGGTGGCCCTCGGCGCCGCGGACGGGTCGCACGACACGATCGCTGGGTTGATCGAGTCTCTTGATCTCAAGAACCCCGAGCGAGAGGCCACCAACGGGGCGGCATACGCACGCACGGTCGTGCGCAACCAGCAGCGCCGGATCGCCGATCTCGACGCCCGGATCAAGTTCATCGAGTCTGTCTTTCAGCGCATCGAAGACGGCATCGATGACGAGTCGATCACGATCGAATCCTTCCGCCGCGATCTGATCCGGGTTCGTTCGAGCCTTGACCGCATCCAGCGCGAGATCCAGCAGACGGATTACATCCAGTTCTACTGCCTCGTCAACGACCTCACCGAAGAGACCATCGAGGAATACAAGAAGGAAATCGACGACGCGCTCCGCCAGCTCCGTTGAGTCGAAGACTCAGGCGGTTCGCCGCGGGCGATGCTTCACGCGCCAGAGTCTTCCACGGCCTCTCCGGTTTCCGGATCGTACCGATAGACCTTTTCGGGGTCTTCGTCTTTGCAGATCTTGTGCTTCCCGTCGCAGAACGGGAACTTCGCCGATAGCCCGCACGCGCAGACAAAGACCGGCTTGTCCTGCGGGTCGATGCGGATCGGGCCGGTGGCTTCGAAGCGAACAATACGGGGCATGGAAAGACCTCGATTCAGAAGGGATCGCGGCTCAGGGGAGAGCGCGCGGCGTGGGTGCGGTTCAGGCCGGTGAGTGGACCTCGCGGACGATCTCGCGCAGCGTTTCCAGCCCGGACGACTGATCGCCGGTCTGCAGGTAGCTCCGCGACACAACGCGATGCCCGCACACGGGCTCGATGTTCTGAACGACATCGTGGGGCACGCAGTAGTCCCGTCCGTCGAGCACCGCCGTCGCCCGCGCCGCCTGAGCCAGCGCCAGCGTGCCGCGTGGTGAGAGCCCGATGCGCAGGTCCTTGTGCTCGCGCGTCGCGTTGGCCAGCCGGATGATGTACTGCACGATCTCATCGTCCATGCGCACCCGGTCGGTGAGCGCCTGCAGCCGAAGTACATCGGCCTTCTCCGTGACCGGGAGCAGTTCGACGAGTCGTGACTCCGAAGGGCGCTGATTCAGCACCTGGGCCTCCGCCTCAGGCGTCGGGTACCCCAGGCTGATCCGCATCAGAAAGCGGTCAAGCTGGTTTTCCGGCAGCAGGTAAGTGCCTTCGAATTCGAAGGGGTTCTGCGTCGCAACCACCATGAACGGCTGCTCGAGCTTGATCACGCGCCCGTCGATGGACACCGTGGCTTCCTGCATCGATTCCAGAAGGGCCGACTGCGTTCGAGGCGTCGTCCGGTTGATCTCGTCGGCGAGCAGGATGTTCGCGAAGATCGGACCCTGCTTGAAGTTGAATTCTCCCGTGTTCGCGTCGTACACCGATACCCCGAGCACATCCGCCGGCAGCATGTCCGGTGTCAACTGCACGCGGCTGAAGGTGCAGTCCAGCGAACGCGCCAGCGCTGTCGCGAGAACGGTTTTGCCAACGCCCGGCACATCCTCGATCAGGACATGCCCCCGCGCCAGCAGGCAGACGATCAGCCGATCGATCGCACCGGTGTTGCCGATGTACACATGCCGGATGTTCTGCCGGAGCCGTTCGACGAGTTCGCGAGCCTCGTCGGGCGACAGATCCGCGCCGAGGGCGGGCGTGGCGTGAGGGGTCTGATCGTGGTCGGTCTGGATTCCGGTCATTCGGGTTCCTGGTTCCGGATCGTTGGAATGCGAGCGGTGCATGGTCGTCTCCGCGTAAACTTTTAGCCAGTGATACGACCGAAAGACGAGTCCCGATCCCACGAAGTCGCCAGATCGGGTGATTCTTTGGTGAATTCCGGGGAATCAGCCCCCTCCGGCGAGCCCAAGGTCGTGCAATCCCTGCGTGGATCGCTGCCGTGCTTCGTCTGCGGCTACGAACTCAAGGGGCTTTCCATCCGCTCGGTGTGCCCTGAATGCGGCACCGCGGTGCGAGGAACCATCCTCTACCGGGTTGATCCGCAGGCCGATGAGTTCAAGCCGATCCGCTTCCCCCGGCTCACCGCCTGGGGCATCCGGTTCTGGGGCACTGGTGCCGCGACTTCGGCTCTGGCCCTCTGGGTGCTCCGCCTCAGCGAGTACTCCGGCCTCACCAACAATCGCTCCGGAGCCGACTCCATCTGGTCACTGATTTCCGTGGTCGCACTGCTCGTCAGCGCCGTCGGTGCTCTGGCGCTCGTGCGCCCGAATCGCTGGATCAGACCGGTGAAATCGATCCTCGCCGGGATCGGTGTGCTCTGGTACGCCGTGATCCTCGCCGGTCTGGTCATCGTGATCCGCACGGATATGGACAAGATCCCCGCCTATGGCCATGACCGCACGCTCGATGCCATGCGCGAGTTCGGGCGGATGATCTTTGGCATCGGAGTGCTGGGCGTGTTGTCGTGTGTGCGTCCCATGGCTCGCGAACTCGTCCGTCGCTCGCTCGCCATGCGGACCGGCCGGGTGGACCGCCAGACCATTCTCGCCATGAGCGGCGTGGTGGTGGTCGGGCTGATGGGAGACACCATCCGCTGGCTCGTGGCCACCGGCGTGCTGGACGGAGCCGCGGGCGTGCTGGACTTCATCGGGCGGCTGCTGGTGGTCTTCAGTTCGATGCTCCTGACCCTCGGGCTCGTCAGTGCCGCGGTCGACTCCTGGCGCATCAGCAACGCCATCCTCACGCCGAGCCCGTCCATGGCGGAGCTCTTCGGCGATGACGATCCTGCCAGTTCGGCAGCCGATACGGACGCGGGCGCGCCTGTGTCAGGCAGCAGCGGGGGGGCAGCGGGCCCCGATCAGCCGTAAAGCCAACGAATACAGGCATTTACGATTTTTCGCGGCTTGGCATCGCGGTTGTAGTGTTCCATGCCGAGCGATCCTGCGCCATCGGCGCATCGCGATTGAACCGACCATACGCCCGCCACCGGGCCACAAACCCTAGTCTCGGGTGGTGAGATACCACCCTCAATGAGCTCTGGAGAACCGCAGACATGGCAGTGAAAGAACTCACCTTCGAGACCGACGCCCGCCAGGCCCTTCAGGCCGGTGTGGAGAAGCTCGCCAAGGCCGTCAAATCCACCCTCGGCCCCCGCGGGCGCAACGGCGTCATCGACAAGTCCTGGGGCGGCCCGACCGTCACCAAGGACGGCGTCACCGTCGCCGAGGAGATCCAGCTCCGCGACAAGGCCGAGAACATGGGCGTCATGCTTGTGAAGGAGGCCGCCAGCAAGACCTCCGATGACGCCGGCGACGGTACGACCACCGCGACCGTGCTTGCCGAGGCGCTCTTCACCGCCGGTCTCCGCTTCATCGCCTCCGGCGTTGACGCCAACGCCCTCGTCCGTGGCATGAAGAAGGGGGTCGAGATCGCCGCCAAGGAGATCACCGACATCGCCCGCCCGATCGACGGCAAGAAGGACATCCAGAGCGTCGCCACCATCTCCGCCAACAACGACCCCGAGATCGGCAAGATCCTCGCCGACGCCTTCGAGAAGGTCGGCAAGGACGGCGTCATCACCGTCGAAGAGGGCAAGTCGCTCGACACCGACATCGACGTCGTCGAGGGCATGCAGTTCGATCGCGGCTACCTCTCGCCCAACTTCGTCACCAACCCCGACGAGATGAAGGCCGAACTCGAGAAGTGCCTTGTGCTCATCCACGAGGACAAGATCGACAGCATCCAGACCCTCGTCCCCCTGCTCGAGAAGGTCATGGGCTCCAAGAAGCCCCTGCTGATCATCGCCGAAGACATCACCGGCGAAGCCCTCAGCACACTCGTCATCAACAAACTGCGCGGTACCCTGCAGGTCGCCGCCGTCAAAGCTCCCGGCTACGGCGATCGTCGCAAGGCCATGCTCCAGGACATCGCCGTCCTCACCGGCGCCAAGCCGGTCATGAAGGATCTCGGCACCAAGCTCGATTCCGTTTCCATGGCCGACCTCGGCATGGCCAAGAAGATCGAGATCACCAGCGACACCACGACCATCCTCAACGGTGCCGGTGATTCCAAGGACATCCAGGCCCGCGTCGAGCAGATCCGCCGCGAGATCGAAGCCGCCACCAGCGACTACGACCGCGAGAAGCTCCAGGAGCGCCTCGCCAAGCTCTCCGGCGGTGTGGCCCAGATCAATGTCGGCGCCGCTTCCGAAGCCGAACTCAAGGAGAAGAAGGCCCGCGTCGAAGACGCGCTGCACGCCACCCGCGCTGCGATCGCCGAGGGCATCGTCCCCGGTGGCGGCGTCAGCTTCGTGCACGCCAAGAAGAAAATCGAGTCCAGCCGCGACTGGAAGGCCGTCTTCGGCAAGAAGACCGAGGTCTCCGCCGACGACATCGGTCACGCCAAGTACGACTACGCCGCGGGCCTCGAAGTCGTCCGTCAGGCCCTCACTGTTCCACTCGAAACCATCGCCGACAACGCCGGCGCCAAGGGACGCGTCGTCGTCGCCAAGGTCACCGAGGGCGATGAAAAGATCGGCGGCAAGTTCGGCTTCAATGCCCTCACCCTCGAGTACGGCGACATGGTCGACATGGGCGTGCTCACGCCCGCCAAGGTCGATCGCTCCGCTCTGCAGAACGCCGCGTCCGTCGCGACCGTCCTGCTGACCGCCGACTGCATCATCACCGAGAAGCCCAAGGACAACGACGACCATGGCCACAGCCACGGCGGCGGCATGGACCCCATGGGCGGCATGGGTGGTATGGGAGGCATGGGCGGAATGGGCGGTATGGGCTTCTAAACCCAAAGCACCTCGGTTTTCACCACAGAGGGATCCCGAATGTCAGAAGCACGATCCATCGATCTCGGCCGCGAAGATGAACTCGTTCCTTGGAGCGAGTGGTTCCGTCGCGCCGCGAACTCGATGCAGGACATTCTGGAAAAAGTGCCCGCTCCCGAGGACCACAACGGAGCGCCCCGATGGGTGTTCCGTGTGACGCTGATCGACGGTCGGACCTACGCGGTCACGCAGGTCTCGACCCACATCAGTCGTGGGCGCTGCTTCCTGGGTGACAACCGCTGGGACATCGGCCCGACCAAGCACGAAGTGGCCTCTTCGGCCGGTAAGGTGGCCTCGGTCATCAACGCCGGCAGCCCGATCTGCGATGTCATCACCGGCTACACGATGATGGGCAACGGAGAAGACGGCCTGCCGACGGTGCTGAATGTCCCGCCGCACATGATCGCCAGCGTCGAGGGAGTCCTGCTCCCCCGCATGCTCCCACAGGCCGCCAAGCCCGAGAAGGAATCCGAGCCGTTCGGGTTCGCACGCTGGGCCGCGATGCAGGCCAACAAAGACCCCGAACTCAAAGAGGTTGAAGAACCCGCTTCGGGTCATGCAGAAGGGGCCGACTGAAC
>CAZIXS010000024.1:0-28818 GCA_964543335.1 uncultured Phycisphaeraceae bacterium
GATCAGGAATGCAGATCTGCTTGCGGGTGCGATACCAAGTTTCTCGGCTGAACCGTTGACCATCTTGACGAAGCCGTTCCAGTCGGCCCCGGATTGCACCGCTTTCACCACGATCTCCATGGGCCCCACGAGTGGAAGCACCGCGCCGTTCCGGGAATATGCGGGGTATTGGTCGATCCGGCCCTCATTGGGAATACCGACCTGGTACCGCTTGGCCCCCTCGGTATCCAGAGTGAAGGTGTTGTACTTTTCGATCTTCCACGATGATTTCCGGTCCGTGCCGTCGAGCCGCTCGGTGATGGCCTTGCCCGTGGTGATGTCGAAGGAGCCGAGGACCGCGTGCCCGGGTCTTTCTGAGATGAACCCGCCCTGACTCAGCCACTGCCATGCCTTGTCCGGGCTGAGTTTCAGTCCGGCTTCGCGGGCGATCTTCTGGCAGTGCTCTTTCAGGTCCGTAAACTGACCGTTCGAGGCGTACCAGAACTGAGCGAAGCGGATGTGCTGCCCGATGTTCTGGCGGTGACGCGAACAGTACCGATCACGCAGCCACTGAGCGTCCTTCTCAGCGCGGAAGAGTTCCAGAATCGTGAACGCGAGGTCGCGCGCCGAGCTGTGGGCGATGTTCATGCCCGCCGCGAGAATCGGATCGGCGAAGCCGGCGGACTCGCCGACGAGGAACCAATTCTTCCCGACCAGCCGGTCGGCGATGTTTGACCAATCCTTCGTTGATTCGAGCTTGTTCTCGCGCTCGGCATTCTGGATGAGCTCGCTGATCTCCGGCTGCTCGCGCACGGCTTTTTCGTACAACTGCTCAGGACTGAGCCCGAACTCCTTGTACTTTGAAACGGGGCAGATCAGCCCCACCGACGTGCGCGTCGGGCCGAGCGGGATGAACCAGATCCAGCCATACGGCAGACTGCGCACCTGCACTCTCGTCGCGCCAACCCCGATGTGGACCGCCCATTCGGCGTTCTGCCAGTAATCCCAGATCGCGATGTTCTTGAGCTCTTCCGGAACCCAGCCCTCGACGCCCATCGCACGACGAACCAGCCCCACGGCCCCGGAGGCATCGACATACACCTTGCCGCGCACGCTGATTTCGGTTTCGTCACCGAGTTGCACGGACAGGCTCTCGATCCGATCCGGATCGTTCGGATCGCGGTTGATCGAACTGACCCGCGCCTCCTCAAAGACCTCCGCACCGAGTTCCTCAGAATGGCGCAGCAGGATGTCGTCGTACACTGCGCGATCGACCTGGAAGGCGGTTGCTCGACGCTGCCCCTCGTACTTGCCGGGCCGAGGCTCATCGACGAATCGCTCTACGGGGTAGAAGTCGAAGTCCCATTTGCCGGCATCGCGACCCCAGGTGTACGACGCGCCGATCTTGATCGGGAAGTTGGCCGCCTCGACCTTGTCCCACACGCCCATCTCGTGCAGGACCTCGGAAACTCCTGGCAATTGCGATTCCCCCACATGCTCACGGGGAAACTTCGCCTTCTCGTATATAGCGACCGATAACTCCGGGTTGTACTTCCGGATCAACGAAGCACAGGTCGTCCCTGCAGGACCGCCACCGATAATTACAACATCGTGCTCAGCGGCACCCGATCGACTCACATTTGACATCTGAGATATTCCCCACGAATACCCCGCCCCACTTCCGTCGAACAACTCCCATCACGGTACCGGCTGGAAATGCGTTTGCAAGCAAAACACTCCCTGAATATTCCCCTGAGCCAAGCCAGAGCCAACCTAGGGATACCGATGGGTTCCATCCGGTCCAATACGCTTGTCGCCCTATAACCCGCACATGGACTAGCACAGTGTGCAACAATGCCCCAAACGATGAGCACCGGCTTTGCGAACCTCTATCCTGATGCGACTCTGGCGATCCAGTTCCTGGCCCCCGTTGCTGGACTCATCGCGGCGGGGATCGCCATCCCGGCATTCCTGTTCTTCTACTTTCTCAAACTCCGCCGGCGTCCCATGCGGGTCAGCACAACGCTGTTCTGGGAACAGGCCGTCAGTGATCTGCAGGTCAACGCCCCTTTCCGCTGGCTGAGACCGAGCGTGCTCTTCTTTGTGCAACTCCTGGCGCTGCTGTGCCTGCTTCTGGCCATCGCACGACCGGCCATCGACGGTGGCCTGACGAGCGGTCGGGTCATCCTGCTCATCGATACCTCGGCATCGATGGACAGCCGCGACGACCAGAACCCCCGGACCCGGCTCGAGCTGGCCAAAGCAGACGCAATCGCCCTGCTCGATTCGCTCCCGAGCGAGGTTGAGGTGATGGTCATCGCCATGGCGGGCAGCCCGGCCACCCTGACGAATTTCACTCGAAACCGCGGCCTCCTGAGAAACGCGATCGAAGGCCTCCGGCAGACCGACCAGCCCGCTCGCCTCTCTGATGCCCTCGAAGTGCTCGCCGCCTTTGTCCGGGCTGAGGGTGAAGACGGATCAGGTCTGGAAGAAAGCTCATCACCGCCTCGCGTGATCCTGCTCTCGGACGGTGCGTTCCCGGATCCGATCGAAGAACGGGCCGTCGCGGGCTCGGCGGAACTGGAGTTCGAGTTTCGGCGGTTCGGCCCCCGGATTCCGGAGACCCAATCCAACGATTCGGACGCAACCTCGGGGCTGATCCGTTCGGGGAATGTGTCCATCATCGGACTGTCCGTACGCCGGGATCTCGAAGACTCCTCTCTGGTACGGGTCTTCACCCGTTTGCAGTCCACCTTCCCGCGCCAAACGAGCGTCTCGCTGCGATGCAGCATCAATGGCGAAACCACCGCAGCGACCAGCGCTATCCTGGAAGGTGCCACCGATTCCGAGACCGGAACCGCTGAAGCGACTTTCAGCTTCGACCTTCGCAACACCGAAGGAGGTTTGCTCGCGGTCTCAATCGTGTCCGACGATGCCATGGCCGCGGACAACCGTGCCTGGCTGATGCTCGCGCCCCCTGCGCCGGTCCGTATCCTCATGATCAGGGATGATGGGACCATGACCAACGGCTCGGCGAACCTTGCGTTTGCGCTCGAAACCGTATTTCCTCCACCTCAGGAAGTACGGGTGCTGACCCGCCAGCAAGCCATCGAAAACGGTCTGATCGACGGCAGGGCCGATGCGGGGTTTGATCTCGTGGTGTACGACGGGGTCACTCCGCCCGTGGCACCTGAAGTCCCCACGCTGCTCTTTGATGCGATTGCACCACTTCCCGGAGTGCAGCTCTCTCGCTCGGAGAATCGTGGAGGAAGCGAGTTTCTCTTCTGGAGACGGTCGCATCCGGTCATGCGGGATGTCGTTCCGGACGGCGTCGTCATCTACAGGAGAAGCGAGTTTGGGCTGGATGAGGTCGCCGCCACCTCCGGGGAAACCGTCGTTCGCACCACCGAACTCGCCAGCGAGCCGAGCCCGCTGATCCTGCTGCTTGAATACGCACGAATCCGAAGCGTGGCGGTTGGCTTCTCGCTGGATCAAACCAACTGGTGGCAGGACCGCAGTTTTCCGGTGTTCGTTCAGAACGCCGTCGATTTCCTCGCCGCGGGGTCAACGGACCAGGTCGGGCGAGTCATCACCACCTCCGACCCGATTCGGATCACACCGTCGGAGGCATTCGGCGGGGCCACCATCGTCGGGGCCGAGGGCGACACGGTCCGAGTGCCCGCTCCAGCGACCGAAGAGGCCGTGCTCGTGCCTCCACTTCCGCGGGCTGGGGTGTACGAGTTGCTGCCCGCCGATCAATCCCAGTTACCCCCACGCCTGATCCCTGTGAGTCTGCTGAACCCGTTTGAATCCCAAGCGGCTTCAGCCGGAACCGTCGAGATCGCCGGACGCAGCGTGGACCAGCAGTCAACGGGCGGGTTTGCCCGGCGCGAGATCTGGAACTGGTTCATTCTCGCAGCGACCGCCTTGCTCGCTCTGGAATGGTTACTCTTCGACCGGAAAATGCGTGTCTGATTCCACCTCACTCTGTGCCTCACGAGGAATGCCGTGATCAAGCCCTTGCGATCCCAAACCGTTCTTGGATTGTGCTCCGCGCTGACCGTCCTCACGCCGTCGGCGTTCGGGCAAACCGAACCCGACGCTCAGACGCCAGTGCAGGACGCAGGTACTCCGGAGTCGCGCCGGGCGACGGTCTTTACCCTGAGCGGATCAGCGACCTACCTGAGCGAAGGCGATGTGGACCAGAACTCGGGCGAAGTCAGCGTCTTCCGCGCCGGAGCCCAACTCGGCTTCCGCCATTCCGCCTCGGAGAAACTCACCATCGTCGGCTCGATCGCCGAAGAGTGGTCGGACTACGACTTCACGGGCGCCGCCAATCTCTTCCCGGGATCGACCAGCGCCGAGTCACCATTCGATGCGATGCATGAGACCGTGCTGACCCTCGGTTTCGATTACCGCATCGACGAGACCTGGGCGGCGTTCGGAGGCGGCATCGCTGGCCTCGGTTACGAAAGCGGCGCCGATCTCGGCGACTCCCTGTACGGCGGTGCCAGAGCTGGATTTCGATACCGCTACAGCGACTCGCTCTCTCTAGGCTTTGGTGCGGGCCTCATCACGCGCCTTGAAAAGGATCCCCTCGTTCTTCCGCTGCTGACCGTGCGGTGGCAGATCGACGAAGACTGGCGCCTTGAGTCCGATGGCCTGGGTGCAAAGCTGTCCTGGACGGCAAATGAGGATCTTGAGTTGCACGGATTCGCCCGCTTCTCCAGCCGTGATTATCGCTTGGATGACGACAACAGTTACTTGCCCGGCGGCGCGTTCATCGACAACCGTTTCCTGCTCGGAGCAGGGGCAACATGGGCCCCCGCAGAAAACTTCACCCTGAGCATCGAGGCGGGGGCATCGGTTCTGCAGTCTTTCAAGTTCTACAACAGTGCCGGGAACGAAATCAGCGAGCGCGACACCGATCCCCAGCTCATGCTCCGGGCCAGAATCGAATTCCGATTCTGATACCGGATCGGGCAGTTGCATCCATCCCGGCGTGTTCAAACTTCGATAATTCTCACGCGGCAGGCGTGGACGTGATGCGTTCAGGCGTATTCTGAACGCATGTCCACCGCCGACGAATCTTCCACACCGCGTCACCCAAATCCCGGACACCATCCCACACGGGATCTCCCGAGTCGTGGCGTGGACCGCAGGACCTTCCTCGGCGCGCTCGGAGCCGGGTTGGCGGTCGGATACGGGGCGTCCGCAGCGGGCCGGTTCCCGGCCAGCAGCGATTTATCGGGCGTTCAGTCGCCCGGTGAACCGACAGCCCGCCGGTCCCAGCCATCCAAGAAGACGGCTCAGAATGTCATCTTCATGGTTTCAGACGGCATGTCCGCTGGCACGCTCCAGCTCGCGGACCTTCACATCAGTCAAGTCCAGAAGCGCCGGTCGCATTGGCTGGGTCTGATCGAGTATGACCCTACGGTTCGGAGATCCTTGGTCGAAACCGCGAGCTTCAACTCTCTCGTGACGGATTCCGCGGCCGCCGCCACGGCATGGGGCCTTGGAGTGCTTGTTGAAAACGGTCGGATCGGGCACACGCCCGATGGTCGGCGGCTCGCCCCCCTGCTCCTTCGAGCGAAGCAGGCGGGCAAAGCAGCCGGTTTGGTCACCACGACGCGACTGACTCACGCGACGCCAGCGGGCATGGCGTGCAATGTCTTCGATGGCAACCGCAACCATGAGGACCCGATCGCGGCCCAGCTCATCGAGCGTGGCTACGACCTGCTGCTGGGCGGGGGAGGGAAGTTCCTTGATACGCATCTCCAGCGGGATGGCTTGAACGCGCTGCGTGATGCCGAAGCGCTGCACCGGCACCTGCAGGCAAACGCCTCAACACCATGGTCCAATCGCGAACGCCTCATCGGAGTCTTCTCAGACTCCCACATGGCGTATGAACTGGATCGACCCGTGACCCAACCGTCGCTCTCGGCAATGACCAGCGCAGCCATCAACTGGCTGTCCGACGCACCCGGCGGATTTGTGCTCCAGATCGAAGGCGGCCGAGTTGACCATGCCGCGCACGCCAACGATGCGGGCAGCCTCATTGCTGAGCAGGTCGCCTTTGATGAGGCGATCGGTGTGGCACTCGAGTTCGTCCATTCGCGTGACGATACGCTGCTGGTTCTGACAACAGACCACGGCAACGCGAACCCGGGACTGACCGATTACACCCGGATGGGCATCGAGGGCTTTGCTCGACTCGAGGGCTTCCGCAAGTCCTTCGAGTGGATCGATGCGCAGCTCGAAGACCTGGATCCGAACGACACCCAGCGTCTGCACTCGGTCATCGAGATGGCCACGAACATCTCCATATCCCGACGCGATCTCGAACTGCTCCGGCGATGGTATTCCGGCGATGCCGTAGACCCGTTTCTGCTGGCCAACAAAAACTCCGGTCCGCTTGGCAGCGTCCTCGCGAACTACACGAAGGTTGCATTCCTGAGCCCGAACCACACCGCCGACTTTGTCGAACTGACCGCCCTCGGTCCGGGCTCGGAACTCTTCACCCCGACCACCCGCCTTGATTTGACACACCACGCGCTCTGCGAAGCATTGGATCTGCCACTCAGCACGACGATCTGACGCGTCCGGTAAGCGGACAACTCCTGCGAACCCCTGCTGGCCGATCGGTCTGGGCAACCGGGCTTCTTCAGCAACCAGAGCCAATCCGGAGCCGATCCGCCCCGTCGATGCCATGCTGAACCCATGTCCTTCGTGATCGGGAAAGGCACGGCGTTGGCTCAGCATCCACATCTTCGAGGCTTCACCCTGGTGGAGATCCTCATCGTGGTCGTGATCCTTGGCATCCTGTCCGCGCTGGTGGTCCCCCAGTTTGCCTCGGCCAGCGACAGCGCTCGACAGGCCTCCTTCATCACGAACATGAAATCATTTGCCGACGCCTGCGAACTTTATCGAACCCATTACGGGCTCTACCCGGAAGACGCGGGCACGGGCACGCTCCCGAGTGGTCTGGATCGGTGGATCCGAGAAGACGACTGGACCGCAGTCACTCCGATCGGCGGCAGTTGGGACTGCGAAAACAACGACACCGGCGGCTACGGGTTCGCCGTGGGCGTTCATTTCAACGGACGCGGCACCACCCGCGATGAGGCATACATGCAGCTGATCGACGAGACCTTTGACGACGGCGACCTCGAAGACGGCTCGTTCCGCCAGATCGCTGGAGATCGATATTATCTGATCGTTCAGGACTGAACCGCATCGATGTGGGGCCGTATACTCCGGCGAACGCACGGAGACCCCAGACGATGAACCAAACCCAGCCCACGAAGCCAGCCGCCGATCCTGCAACTCTCGATGAAGTGAAGCAGGCCGCCGTCCGGTTCAAGGAAGACTTTGAAAAAGTCCGCGAACAGGTCGGTCTGGTGGTCGTGGGTCAGAGCCAGATCGTTGATGGAGTCCTCACCTGTCTGTTTACGGGTGGCAACACGCTGCTGGAGGGCGTCCCGGGGCTGGGCAAAACTCTGCTGATCCGAACCTTGTCTCAGGCCCTGTCGCTGGAGTTCAGCCGCATCCAGTTCACGCCAGACCTCATGCCCGCGGACATCACGGGCACCGAGATCGTGCAGGAGACCCCCGAGGGTCGCCGCTTCGTGTTCGAGAAAGGCCCGGTCTTCGCCCAGATTGTGCTCGCCGACGAAATCAACCGCGCCACGCCCAAGACCCAGTCGGCCATGCTCGAGGCCATGCAGGAACGGAGCGTCACCGTCGCCGGTGAGACCTACAAACTCCCCCGCCCCTTCTTCGTCATGGCCACGCAGAACCCACTCGAGCAGGAAGGCGTGTACCCACTCCCCGAAGCACAGCTCGACCGCTTCATGTTGAAACTGGAGGTGGGCTATTCCGGGCGCGCGGACCTCAGCGAGATCCTGAATCGAACCACCAAGGGCATTTCCGTCGAGGTCAAGCCGGTTTTGGACGCCGAACAGATCCTCGCGCACCAGCGCCTGGTCACCCGGGTCGCGATCGCCGATCACATCCAGGATTACGCCGTCCGCATGGTCCTCGCGACACACCCGCAGGGTGAGTTTGCCACGCCGATGGTCAACCAGTTCGTGCGGGTCGGAGCCAGCCCGCGTGCTGCGCAGGCGATCGTCCTGTCGGCCAAGTGCCGGGCTTTGGTGGCGGGACGCCCAACCGTTTCCATTCAGGACCTGCGCGAGGTCGCTTTGCCAGCGCTCCGTCACCGCGTGGTGCTGAACTTTGAGGGCGAGGCAGAAGGCCTCACGCCGGACGCGGTCGTCCAGAACATCGTGGACACTCTGCCCGAGCAGGTCGCGGTGGCCTCGTAAGCAGGGCCAGTCGACTCAGGCGGCCGGTCGAAGCACCGCCCCACCAGGTGCCGGGGTCGGCGATGGCTTGACCTTTCGGGTCTCCACAGTCAATTTCGGCGACACCGTCGTCGGCACGCTCAACTGCGAAACCCACAGGCCGTAATCGTTGTAACGCACGCCCCAGGCCCCGTAGTCGGCCAACCACTGACGGCCATCGATCAGGTACTGGAATTCGTGGTCGCCCGGTTCGATGCGGAGTCTCGCGGTGAACCAGCCGCCGCCCTGGCGCGTCATATCGATCGCCCCCGCCTCCCAACTCGAGAAAGAGCCCAGAATCTGGACCCGATCCGCATCGGTTGCGAACACGCGGAACTCCACGGTACCGTCGGGCTGGAGCGTAATCATCGCGGCTGATCCTTTCTGAAGACCGATACCCCACTACTATCGAACCGAGACATCCCCGCGTTGCGTCAACCTGCCCCATCCAGATTGCTTTTGCTCTTCGCGATCGTCTGCGGCGCATTTCTTGCGCCGACGCTATGGGGCCAACTGAGCCGACCCGTGCGATCTGCCCCTCCGATGGTGCAGGTCAGCACGCTCGTGAGCTTCCCAGGCCAACCTGTGCGCGTCCCGCTGTCGATGCCCGAGGGCTTTCCCTTCGGAGAGGCTGTCTGGGTGCCATCTCCTATCCAAGTGCGGCTCTTCACACCGAATGCCCCGATCGATCCGGTTGAACCGATCAGCGAGATCATCGGCTTCACAGCAGTCAGCCCGGCGGACACGGCAGCCACACAGTCCTGGCTGAAGCCCGCTTGGATCTGGCAAACCCTGAGTCCCGACGACGTGACCGAAGCGCCCACCGGCCCGATCTATTGGATGCTCTTCGTGCGGCTTCCCGAACGGTTTGATGCCCCCAACCTTCGAGGTACTCAGGAAGGGCGCGATCAGGCGCTGATCCTGCAGATCGGCAACGAGCGGTTCCCAGTCCGTCTGGCTCCAGATCCCAACGAACTTCCAAGCGGCCGCATCTCTCAACTTGAGGCCGATCCAGCACAGTGGCTAGCCCTTGGAGATCAACTGGCCGCTGAGGCCATGGACCCTACACGGCGATGGCGCGTCGAGCTGCTGCTCGACCGATTCCCGGCCCCAAAGCTCTTCTCAACGACCACGCTCGATGAGCGGTTCCCGCTGGGTGATCCGGTCCTCAGGGGCCTGACCAACTCGCTCGAAACCGAATGGCGTGCGGTGCTCTCCGAGCTGGCGACCACCGAACCGGATCTTGCCGCTTCAGTGCTTGCAAGACTCACCCACATCGTCCGCCTGCCCTCAGGGGATCTTCTGCCCGCTTGGCCAACCGATGGCTTGGCGGAAAACCAGCTTCTTCCGGCACTGCTTTCTCGCACACTGTCGCGTGAGGAGCGACTGGAGGCCGCGCGGCGGTATCTCGACACCCGTCCGCGAACCCGGGTCACCGTGCTCGACGACGCGGGACAGAGTCTCACGCTCGAGAATCTCTCCCGGTTCCGAGACGACGACGAGATCGCCGAACAGATTTTCACCACCCGCGGCGCCCGTCTACTCATCACCAACCTCACTCCCGGGAACCGCGTGCTCACGCTGGGATCACCCGGCGAGTTCGACTCCAGAGTCCAGCGTCTCAGCCCCTTCGCTAGCATCGAGGCCCCATTTGAGCCCAAACTGGTGACGCAGTACTTCGACGACGAACCGACGACCCAGCAAGCTGTCACGGCGGATGCGGTGGTGCGAGATGAAGGTCGCGAAACCCGTATTTCCTTTCGGGTCGCCCCGGGCATCGTCCGCAGACCCGGGCTGCAGATCGGTCCCGCGCTGGAACCATGGACGCTCGACGCGTGGAACTCGGACAGTGTGCGATCCACTCGTGCGGATCTGCAGACGGGCCTCCTGCTGTATCGCGATGATCGAGACGACCGGTGGAAACTGCTTATCGAAGCCCGCACCACCAGCGACATGGACAACCGTCAGGATGAATCCGTCACGGTGTTTGTCGGACCCTATGGAGCTCCGCTCGCAACGCTTGTCGTGAAAGCGAACGATCCACGAACTGCACACAGATCAGATCGGTGGAGTTCGATCGTTGAACTCCCCGCCGCGTTGGAACCGGTCCTGGTCGAGAAGTCGCTTGCCTTCGGCTTCGTGCGCACCGGGCCTGGCGGCAACAGAAGTTCCTGGCCCCGCCCGCTCTTGCCCGGTCAGTCTGAACCGGGGCGCATCCGGCTCGATCTCCGCGACTGGAATGAATCGCGTTAATGGTGCCTAGGCATCTTCACCCGCCGACTCCATCGCTTCCGGCACATAGATGACCTGCCCATCACGCGTTTCACGGATCAGACCGAGTTCCTCGAGCGCGAGCAAAGCCGCGTTCTGTTCGGCTCGCTTCTTAGAGGAAGCCCAAGATCCCGTGAACATCCGCTCACCCAGACGCACGGCGATCTCAAACCGTTTGGCATGATCCGGTCCGGACTCGCTGATCAACAGGTACACCGGCTGGTGATCCATGTGCGCTTGGGCGTGCTGCTGCAGGACCGATTTGAAGTTCTGCTGGTGCCCCGAGGCGGCGGCCTCCTCGATATGCGAGGACATGTGCTCGATGATGAAGCGCCTTGCCGCATCGATGCCTCCATCGAGCAGAAGCGCCCCGATCACTGACTCCAGCACCGCCGCCGAGAGTGAGGAGGGCAGATTGTCTCTGGCCTGCATGCCCTTGCCGAGCAGGAGCAGCCGATCCAGCCCAAGGTCCCTGGCCACCATCGCGCAGAGGTGCCTGGAGACCACCGCCGACTTGATCTTGGTCAATTCCCCTTCGAGCAGATCGTCGTAGAGGCGGTAGAGCTCTTCGCAGACGATGAACCCGAGCACCGCATCGCCCAGAAACTCCAGCCGCTCATTGGACCGCAATCGGTCGTCGGCAATGGAGGCGTGCGTCAGGGCCTGAGCGAGAAGGCTCCGATCGCGAAACGAATAACCTAGTATCTGCTCGGCTTTGTCGAGGGCCGAATCTTCGACGCCCATGGCACACCCTTCCCGGATGCCCGCGGCCGGACCGCGGATCAATGATGGTCTGGGAACCGGCCGAAACCCGCTCCCGATCAATCAGACGCGTGGGCCAAACCGCCGTCCGGACCCGATCAGAGGCTCTGGACGGCACCTTCGCTCGCCGCGGCTGGCGACCCCGAACCCATCGGGGTATTCAAGAGTACCTCAAGAATCGGCATCTCCCGGGGTTTGCTCAGGAAATCCCCGCCACTTGTTGCAGATCTGTGGCGGATTGATACACTCTTCGACCCTACAGGCCCGCCCGTGGGTGGCCTGTCCATATGGACAACGCAACGGAAATAACGCTCGGGACCGCCCGATCGCAGACTGTGTAAGGACGAATCATGCATTACCCACGCCGAGTCAGCCGCCTCAAGCGCAAGCGTTCGATCGGGTTCCGTGCTCGCATGCGGACCAAGAACGGCCGCAAACTGATGAACCGCAAGCGCCGCATGGGTCGGTCGCTGAACGTCGCCGACAAGTAAACCGCGACGCCGGGGATCTGTTCTCCCGACCATCTCGGCCCGGATCTCACCAGCCCTCAGGGCTGGTTTTTCGTGCGCCCGCCCCGCTGGGCCACAGGTGGTTATCATGCCCGAAATTCACCTTCACCACCTCTGCAGCAGGAAGCAGCATGAAAATCCACGAGTACCAGGCCCGCGATCTCCTCTCTCAGGCTGGCGTTCCGGTTCCCCCCGCGACCGTCATCGAGAATGTCGATAACGCCGCCAGCACCTACAAGCAGATCGCCAAGGAATCCGGCACCGACCTGGTCGTCGTGAAGGCGCAGGTGTTCGCTGGTGGACGCGGCAAAGCCGGTTTCGTGAAACTCGTCCGTTCGCCGGAGGAAGCCGAGGAAGCCGCCCGCTTCATGTTCTCCAACAAGATGGTGAACCAGCAGACCGGCCCGGATGGTGTGGAATGCAAGAAGATCCTCATGGCGGCTGGCGTGGACATCGAGAAGGAGTACTACCTTTCGATCACCACCGACCGCAGCACACGCCGGAATATCCTCATCGCGTCCGCCGAAGGCGGAACCGAAATCGAAGTGGTCGCCGAGGAAAACCCCGACGCGATCATCAAAGAGCCGATCCATCCGCTTATGGGGCTCCAGCCCCATCAGGCCCGCCGTTTGGCGTTCCGACTCGGTTTTACCGGTAAGCAGGTCGGACAGGCTGTGAAGACCATGCTCGCGCTCGACCGGGTGTTCCGCGAGAAGGACTGCGAACTCGCCGAGATCAATCCCTTGGTCGTCACCCCCGCCTCGCAGGATCACCCCGACGGCCAGGTCCTCGCGATCGATGCAAAGTTCGGCTTCGATGGCAACGCGCTGTTCCGCCACAAGGAGATCGCTGATCTGCACGATCCCTCCGAGGACAACGCCAACGAACTCAAGGCTCAGAAGTTCGGCCTGTCCTACATCCAGCTCGAAGGCAACATCGGCTGCCTCGTGAACGGTGCTGGCCTCGCCATGGCCACAATGGACATCATCAAGCACCACGGCGGTGAACCCGCCAACTTCCTCGATGTGGGCGGCGGTGCTTCCGAAGAAGCCGTGACCGAGGCCTTCAAGATCATCCTCGATGACAAAGGCGTCGAAGGTGTTCTGGTCAATATCTTCGGCGGCATCATGCGCTGCGATGTGATCGCCCAAGCGGTGGTGAACGCCGCCAAGCAGGTGGGCTTTGATGTCCCCTTGGTCGTCCGCCTCGAAGGCACCAATGTCGAGGCCGGCAAGAAGATCCTCGAAGCCGCACAGGCGGATATCCCCACCATGCAGGCCGCCGACGACCTCGGTGACGCGGCTCAGAAGGTGTGCGGAGCCGTTGCGAAGGCCTGATCTTCGAAGGGCGTACAATTCGGGCATGATCCGAGGCTTCGCCCTACTGGCTGTGTGGCTCGCGCTGTTCCTGTTGACGCCAGGGATGGCCTACGCGCAGCTGGTGGATCTCACGCCCCGTTTCGCCCTCGAGCAAGCCCACCGCTTCCGCGTCGTGAGCGATTCGGTTGTGACGAGGTCGATCGCGCAGTTCGACGACGAGCAGACGCAGACCACAAAGCTGTCGTATTACCTGACACGGAGCGTGACCGAGGTCGCCGACGATCGCGTCACCGCCACGCTGCGTTTCGATCGGATACTGCTTGCCACGCAGGCACCGAACCTGCTCGGTGAACTGGAAGATGTGATGTACGACACCGGGCTCCTCGATCCGGAAACCGGCGAAGTCAACGGGCGCGCTGTGCTCGGGCGGGGCGAGTTTGTCGCCCAGCAGTACGCCGCGGTCCTCGATCCACTCATCGGAAGCACCATCACCCTGATCCTCGACCGCAGCGGAAGCATTCTCGAAATCCATATGCCCCAGGTCATGGGTGACGCAGAGATGTTCAGCGTGGAGATGATCCGCGACCGATTCCTGCCGATCTTTCAGATCCATCCCGACGGAGGCGCGATCGAACTCAACTCGACCTGGGAACAGAAGAGCGAGCAGGATTCCGGACTGGGTTTCGATGTCGTCTCGACGACGCAATGGAAACTGGCGGCCCGCGAGGCCGAGCACGCCCGCATCAGCGTCAAGAATTCGTTTTCCACCGGCGAAGTCCGTCGAGACACCGGTATCACGCTCCGGGACTCGTCCGGCAGCGGATCTGTGGTCTGGAACACCACTCTAGGCGTGCTCGACTCTCTGACCTCTGAACAGGCGATCCGCATGGCAGGCTCTCCGAAGGAGCTCGGTGGCGGCCCCGTGGAGCTGCGTGTCCGCTCGCAACTCGAAATCCGACGCTCGCCAGAACCCTGGGCGCTCGAACCCCGAGGCGAAAATACCGAACCCGAGCCGGAACCTGACGCCTGATCAGCCGTCTCACGGGGGAAGCATCAATCCCGCCTCACTCGAAGGAAACACACTCATGAAGAAGCAACTCCTCTCGATGACCGCGATCATGGGGGCACTCGTGGCGCCAGCCAGTGCCCTCGCTGTCCCTCCCGGTGTGAACATGCTCCCGGTGTTCGATGGAACTCGGACACACGAGTTTGACTACTCGATTCGCTCCACACTCAAGATGAGCGCCTTCGGAAGCGACCAGACGACGCAATCGCACATGGAAGCCCGACTCGCGCTCAAGGTTCTCGATGAAGAGGCCGGCGAGGGCCAGCATGTGCTCGGGCTGACTTACACACAGCTCAAGATCTCCTTCGAGGGCGGACAACTCCCCGGGTCGTTTGACTCCGCAAATCCCAAGTCCAACGATCCTGGCAATGTGTACGCCGAAATCTGTCGTCCGATCCTGAACAAGCAGATCCGACTGATTGTGGACCGGGCGGGAACCATCGAATCGATCGACGGGCTCGACCAACTTGCCCCAGAGGGGCTGGCAGGGATCCTGTTCAACCAGCTCTTCGGAGAAGAGGCCGCCAAAGCCATGTTCCAGCCGCTGATCAGAGTGGTCGACGATCCGCAGCAGCAGCGTCACCGTGCCCCGGACTCCTGGGAACTCAAGCGCCCCGCGATCGCCTCGCTCGGCGTTCCAGAGTCTTCCCTGAAGCTTCAGATGAAGAGCGGCGACAACCCCAGAGACATCGCGATCATCGATCTTTCAGGTGAACCCAAAGCCACCATGCCTTCTGAAGCTGCGATGCTCCCGAATATCACCACGAAGAAAGCCGAGCTAACCGGCCGCCTCCGATGGAACGGCGAACTCGGTGTATTGGAATCGCTCGACACCGAGTCCGTAACGCAGATGGAGTCCTCGGCGCAGGGAATCGCCATCACCGTCGATGCAACCTCGACGACGCGAGTCAAGCGCGTGAAGGAAACAGGCTGAGCGACTGGGTTAGCCGACTGAGTCCGCCGCCGCCTTGGCAATCGGTTCGAGCATCCGCTGGGTGTGCGCCTTCGAAAGGTAGCGTGGACCGAACACAAGCGTGCCCACAGCCACGGCATCGGCGCCAGCGCGCCGGTAGGCCTTCGCATCATCCGCCGAACGAACGCCCCCGCCGCCAATGATCTTCAAGTCCGTGATGCCCTGGTTCTGAGCCGATCCCCGGATTTCCTCGACTACACGCAGCGCGATCGGCAGCAACGGGCGGCCGGACATCCCGCCGGCGGGAACTGGCAGCGTGTTGCAGCAGTGCAGCCAGCGGATGCCAGCACCGAGCGACTCGCTCACGATCCGCTCGTACCGCACCGGGGGGACTTTCACGATGATGGGAACTCCGGTCGCAACCGCGCGTTGGAACAGATCGGGCGGCCAGGAGATTTCCCCAACATTCGGGCAGGAGATATTGAGCTCGATCGCTAGGGGCTTGATCGCGGCCCCCTTCTCCAGCAGGGCCCACCAGTCGGACTCCGAGAAGCCGTGGATGGAGAGCAGTTTATCTGCCGGTTTGACCTTCCCATCCGCCACAGCCTTGCTGAGGTGATCGATTCCCGGATTCCTCAGGCCGATCTTGTTGACCCACGCTCCCAGCCGGGGGTAATACCGGACCGTCTTGATGATCCGCCAGAGTCGTCCGGGTCTGGCAGCGGCGGTGTAGGTGCCGAGCGTCGCGGTCGCGCACTCCGGCTGGATGTAATTCCCGAACGGAGCGGAGATAATCAGGGGCTTTGGGGCGTCCATCGGGGGCAGTGTATCGCGGACACACGGCGGCCATAACGGGTCGCTCTGCCTCGATCCGGGTGAGATTTGGGTTAGAGATGCCCTCCGAGAGACGGCGTCACCGCGTTTTTGCGCTCAGGTCTTGTTAATCCTGCTTCTACCCTCTGGACAGCGAGGCTGATTTTCCTACTGTTCTTCACAATGTGAGCCGGGGAGCCCCCCGGTCCGAGCGATAGGAGACGGGACTGATGGAAAGGCCGTGCGTGCTCATCGTCGAAGACGAGACCGACATCGCTCAGTTGATTCAGTACCACATCGAACGCGAAGGGTACGCCACGAAGCTGATCGCTTCGGGCAGCCAGGTGTTGGATGCCGTCCGCGCATCGCCCCCCAAGCTGATCGTCCTCGACATCATGCTCCCGGATCTCGACGGTCTTGAAGTGTGCAAGCGCCTCAAGCGGGATCCGAACACCGCGGATATCCCGATCATCATGGTTTCAGCACGGGGCGAGGAGTCCGACATCGTGGTCGGCCTCGAACTCGGGGCTGAGGACTATGTCACCAAGCCTTTCAGTCCGCGCGTGCTCATGGCCCGCGTGAAGGCGGCTCTTCGCCGGCGTGAAACGGACTCCGGTGGCCAGATCGCCCTCGCCGGTGGTGACCTCCTGATCGACCCCGCCCGACACACCGCGACGCTGTGCGGCGAGGACCTCGAACTGACCCTCACCCAGTATCGGCTGCTGCATTACCTCTCGACCCGTCCGGGTTTCGTCCGCACTCGGGATCAGATCGTCTCGGCGGTGCGGGGCGAAGATGCCGTGCTCTCCAGCCGCGCCATTGATGTCCATGTCGCGGCTCTCCGTCAGAAACTGGCTGAGTACGGTGGCTTGATCGAAACCGTTCGTGGGGTCGGGTACCGTTTGGCCGAGCAGTGGGATCGCCAACCCGCCCGGGGATCGCTGATCTGAGGGGTGCGGCCGATCGCCGCGCGGTAGTGTGAACACATGGGTACCCGAACTCGCCCACTCTGGGCGATCTATCTGCTGGTTCTGCTGATCGCCAACGCCGCGTGCGTGGTATTGCTGTGGGTCTGGGGCTGGCTGAAATCCCCTGATCAGGGCGGCATTCTGGGGACACTGGCTCTCGTCCTCACCAACGCCCTCGTCGGCGCGGTGTTCATCACCCGGATTGGCCGACGGCTCGATCGGATCGCAGAGGGCGCCAACGCTTTCATGCAGGGCGATGAGGTCGAAGGCCTGCCTGTTTCCAGCATTCGTGAGATTGGATCGATCTCCGAGGCCTTTGACCAAGTCCGGCGCCGAGTCGGCGAACAGGTTGACCTGCTGACCACGCAGCGCAACGAGCAGGAATCGGTTCTGCAGTCCATGCAGGTGGGCGTCATCGCGATTGATGCCCAGCAGCGCGTCCTGAGCATAAACCGGGTGGCCCAGGAACTTCTCGACATGACCGGCGCCGCGGCTCGCGGGAGGCGCTTTGCCGAACTGGTGTCACAACCGGCGCTGCTGCGGTTCGCGGCCGATGCGATCGTTGAGCAGGGCGAGATGAGCCGCGAGCTTGAGCTGCGCGAGGGCAATGCGCTCGTAGTGAGAGCGATCGCCGGGCGCTTGCGGGACGCGAACGGGAAGCGAGTGGGCTCGATCATCGTTCTCAGCGATGTCACTCACCTCAAGAAACTGGAGAATCTCCGGACTGATTTCGCGGCCAATGTGTCCCACGAACTCCGGACCCCGATCACGAACATCAAGGGCTATGTGGAGACGCTTCTCGATGACGGTCTGGGAGATCCGGAGCAGGCCACCAAGTTCCTCGCGATCGTCGCCCGCAACGCGGACCGATTGGGCCAGATCATTGATGACATGCTCGCCCTGACCAGTCTGGAGCGGGCGGATGTCTCAGACCGGCTGGTCACGCAGCCGACGCCCGCCGGGGCCTTGCTGCACGCGGTCCGGGTCCATCTGGAACCGGAGGCCCGCCAGAAGAAGATCCCGATCATTCTTCATGTCTCCAAGTCGCTCTACATCGAGGCGAACTCCCGCCTGGCGGAGCAGGCGATCACCAATCTGATCAGCAACGCGATCAAATACTGCCCGTCCGGCACCAAGGTCACGGTCACGGTCCGGGAAGTGGTGCTCGAGGGGGAGACCTTTGTGGAGTTCGAAGTGGCTGATGAGGGTCCGGGCATCGCTAAGGAGCACCTCCCCCGCCTGTTCGAGCGGTTTTACCGCGTGGACAAAGCCAGAAGCCGGGATTTTGGCGGCACCGGCCTGGGTCTGGCGATCGTCAAGCACATCGCTCTGGTCCACGGGGGGAGCATCGTGGTTGATTCCGAGCTCGGAAAGGGCTCGCGGTTCAAGCTGCGCCTGCCGGCCGCGGCGGATCCCGACACGGCCGATGCCGAGTTTCAGTATTCCTAATCAGGCCTTAACACAATCTGAATAGTGTGAGAGGACCATTCCCCGCGTCCGGGACCGAGTGTGGTCCTGAATTGGCCCCCTTTCCACAGGAATCATGTCATGCAGAAGAACACGAAAGTCCTCGCCAGCGTCGCGACCCTCGGACTCGGCGCCGTCGCGATCGCCGCGACCGCCCCGGTCACCGGCACGGTGAACATCGCCGGCTCGTCGACCGTCGCCCCGATCACCATCGCGGTGGCCGAATCGTTCCGCGCTCAGAACCCCGATGTCCAGATTCAGAACGCCATCACCGGCACCGGTGGCGGCTTCAAGCGCTTCACCGTCGGTGAGACGGACATCTCCAACGCATCGCGTCCGATCAAGTGGTCGGAAGTGAAGGCTGCCCGGGATAACGGCGTTGAGTTCATCGAACTTCCCGTTGCGTACGACGGCCTTACCTTCGTCGTCAACAACGACAACTACTGGTGCGAGCAGCTCACCGTGGAAGACATGAAGAAGCTCTTCCTCGAAGGTTCCACGGTCAAGACCTGGAACGACCTCAACCCCAACTGGCCTCGGCGCGAGATCAAGATGTTCATCCCCGGTACCGACTCGGGTACCTTCGACTACTTCAAGGAAGTCGTTGTGGGTGATGGCAGCGTCCGTGGCGATGTGACCGTTTCCGAGGACGACAACATCCTCGTCAACGGCGTCGTGAACGAAGTTGGCGCGATCGGCTTCTTCGGCGTCGCTTACTACGAAGAGAACAAGGACAAGCTGAAGGCCGTCAAGATCGTGAACCCCGAAACCGGTGTCGCGGTCGGCCCGACCTCGGAAGCCATCGAAGCCGGTGACTACGCTCCGTTCTCCCGTCCGCTGTTCATCTATGTGAACACCAAGTCGGCCCAGCGCCCCGAGATCCGTGCCTTCATCCAGTACTACCTGGAGAACGGTGCTGAGTACGCCGCGAAGGTCGGCTACGTTGGCCTGCCCCAGAGTGTCTACTTCCGTGCCGCCCGGAACTTCCGCCAGGGCAAGACCGGCACCCAGTTCCACGACGCCGACGGCAACGCCGTCAAGGGCAGCGTCGTCAATGTGTACAAGTAATCCCGCACCAATCTGCGGTTGAATACGCTATTCTGCCGCCCGGGGTTAACGCCCCGAGCGGCATTTCCTGAGCACCCCAGACCCACAGGCCCGAGCGAACGAGGGGAACCCGCACATGAGCAGTTCATCGGGGCTTGGAGTCCCTAAGCTCCCCGCATCATCACGACGTGAACGCAACGTCAAGTTCCGCAAAATTCGTGAGTCCCTGATTTTTTGCAGCCTCGTGTTTTGCGCAGCTTTTTCGGTCATCGTCACGACGGCGATCGTCTACATCCTTTTCATCGAGAGTTACCACTTCTTCACCGAATTTGAAGAGGTGTCTCTTTGGGGCTTCCTGACCGGGCTCGAGTGGAATCCGCTTCTCGGTTCGGACAAGCAGTTCGGCATGTGGCCCCTTGTGACCGGCACCCTGATGGTCACCCTGATCGGTGCTGCGATCGCGATACCCATCGGACTCGTCACCGCTGTGTACCTCAGCGAGTACGCACCGCCGAGGGTGCGGTCGATTCTCAAGCCTGTCCTTGAGGTCCTCGCAGGTGTGCCGACGGTGGTCTACGGTTTCTTTGCCCTCGCCGTCATCACCCCTGCGCTTCGATCCGGTTCCGAGGCACTGACCGGCGAACAGATTTTCGAGTTTTTCAACTCGACTTCGGCTGGCATCGCCATCGGGATCCTCTGCCTGCCAACGGTCTGCTCCTTGTCAGAAGACGCGCTGCGTGCTGTGCCCCAGTCGCTCCGTGAGGGTGCGTACGGGATGGGAGCGACCAAGTTCGATGTCTCCGTCAAGGTGGTGGTCCCCGCCGCCCTTTCCGGTGTCGTTGCCGCGTTCCTGCTGGCCATCGCCCGGGCGATCGGGGAAACGATGATCGTTGCACTGGCAGCGGGTGGCATGGCGAGGCTCGCGACCGACCCGACCCAGGGTGCTCAAACCATGACCGCATACATGGTGCAGATCTTCCTCGGCGATGCACCGCACGGATCGGTGGAGTACTACTCGAGCTACGCCATCGGTGCCACACTGTTCGTCATCACGCTGGCCCTCACCCTTCTTGGCAACATGATCCTCAAGAAGTTCCGCGAGGAATACGAATGATCGGCATCTCCTCCATCAAGAACGCCACGCATATCCCGGTTTCGTCGCGGAACCGCAAGAATCGTGTGTTTCTCTACTTCTGTCTGGCGTTCACGAGCATATCGGTGCTGTGCTTGGGCGTTCTTCTGCTCTCGATTCTTCTCAACGGCACGAAGTATCTCTTCGGTTTCCAGGTGCTCGTGCTGCCGCACAGTTCAAACCTGACGAGTGTGGAGTTCAACGAAGAAACGCGGCAGATCACTCTGAACTATGCCGAGCGCCAGGAACGCGTCGTACCGGTCGAGTCAGACCGAGACGTCTCGGGGGCGACGATGCAAGTCGACGCCAGCGACCTCCTTCTGGTGTACCAGAACGGAGATCGGGAGCGTGTGGCCACGGCAGACCGGCTCCTTGAATCCGAACTGGACGCGAGCGACCGCCGCATCCGATTGACCTACGAAATGCGGACGCAGGAGATCGTGGGAATCCCCGGAGACATGTCGCTTGAGGGTGCATCCGTCCGGGAGACCGAAGACGGCCGAGTCATCTTTACTTACCCAAACGGCAAAGAGCAGGTGGTCGCCTCCACGGGCAACTTTGTCAGCCGGCTGGCCATGCTCGGATCACCAAACTTCAACGCGACCACGAAGTTCATCGGAGGCGAGCCCTCGGTCAACCCCTTGGACGCGGGTTTCAAATCCCCGCTCGTCGGAACGATCTGGCTGCTGTGCGTCTGCGCGATCAGCGCGATCCCGATCGGCATCGCCAGCGCCGTCTTCCTCGAAGAGTACAAGCCCAGGAGTCGGATCGAGATGATGATCCACCGGGTCATCAACACCAACATCCGAAACCTTGCGGGCGTTCCCTCCGTCGTGCTCGGCCTGATCGGACTCACCGTCTTTGCTCGAATGTTCGGCCTGCTCGGCACTTCACTCGACTACCAAACATTCGACAAGTACACACTGAATGACGGCACAACGGTGGTCGGCATCACAACCGATATCCAGGAAGATGTGTACCTGCTGGAGGGACCATTCATCGGTGCCTCTCGCCTCGAGCGCAACCGGTACCCGTCCATCACGCGCTTCCCGGAAGAAGGCGAGGTCATCGAGGTCACCGGCACCGTCGAATTCACCGACAACTTCGAGTTTGAGTTCGAGACCGAACAACTGGGTCGTTTCACGCTCTCGCCTTTCGACATTCTTTCCGGCGAGATGATCGACGAAGACCCGTTCGCCCCTCGTGAGTTCCAGGCGACATTCCGCCTTGAGGGGCAGTCGCGGTTTGTGGTCGAAACGGTTCGCAACGGGCGCGTGTTCGTGCCGCGTGCCAAGATTGACGATGCCGAGCAGGACATCGACAGCGTGCGCATCCGCAATCACATCTTCGAACTGAAGGACGGACGTCGTGTCGAAGGGAAAATCCCCGAGATGTCCGACGGGACCATCACCGTGCGAAAGGATTTGCAGAGCGAACCCGTCACATTCACTGTGGCTGACATCGCGACCCGTCAGAACGGCGACCTTGCATACCGCACGAAGCGGATGATCACATTCCTCGATGAAGACCATCCTTTGCATGTTCGACTGCCGATGGGCACGAGCGTGCTGGCTGGCGGGCTGACGCTGATGCTGGTCATCCTGCCGATGGCCATCATCGCCTCTCAGGAAGCCCTTCGTGCGGTGCCGGACAGCCTGCGTCAGGGTGCGCTGGCCTTGGGCGCATCGAAGTGGCAGATGGTGAGGACCATGACACTGCCGAGTGCCGTGCCAGGCATACTCACCGGCTGCATCCTCGCCATGAGCCAGGCGATCGGGCAGACCGCCCCGATCCTGATCATTGGCGGCGTGACGTTCGTCACATTTACCCCAGACAACCTGATGTCCGGATTCGCGGCTATGCCCCTGCAGATCTATGACTGGCTCCGCCAGCCCGATCGCGAGTTCCAGCAGGTCGCGGCATCGGGCATCATCGTCCTTATGACAGTCCTGCTGGCGTTCAACGCGGTAGCGATCATCATTCGGCAGAAACTTCAGAAGCCCCTCAGCTGATTCATCTTCACTTACAGAGCGGTATCATGAGCAAGTCTTCAAACACAGTCGAAGCCGATCATCGGGAGAACGCCATCGTGAAGCCCGGAGAGAGCAGTACACCCGAGATGCCGCAACCAGAGCGGAAAACGAGCAATTCTTCGCTTGCGAATGTCGCGAAGATGGCCTTTTCCGGCCGAGCCGACGCCGAACAGGCCAAGACGGCTCTGTCGGTCAGCAATTTCTCGAGCTGGTACGGGAGTTTCAAAGCGCTTCACGGCATCAACCTTGAAGTACCGCTTCGCAGGGTGACCGCACTGATCGGCCCTTCCGGGTGCGGGAAGTCGACTTTCCTGCGGTGGGTCAACCGCATGAACGACCTGATCCCAGGCGCCAAGTGCGAAGGAACCATGTCGCTGCTGGGATCAGACCTGATGAGCAAGCAGGTTGATGCGGTCGATCTTCGACGCCGCGTCGGCATGGTTTTCCAGAAGCCCAACCCGTTTCCCAAGTCCATTTACGACAACATCGCGTTTGGACCTCGGCTGCACTACAAACTCACCAAGTCTGAAACTGACGATCTGGTGGAGTCCTCCCTTCGAGCGGCCGCGCTCTGGGACGAAGTCAAGGATCGCCTCAGGCAGTCCGCTCTCGGGCTTTCCGGCGGTCAGCAGCAGCGACTGTGCATCGCCCGTGCGATCGCTCTATCTCCCGATGTGCTGCTGATGGACGAACCGTGTTCGGCTCTGGACCCGAAGGCCACGATCCGCATCGAGGACCTGATCGTTGAACTCCGGAAGAATTTCACGATCCTGATCGTGACCCACAACATGCAGCAGGCCGCCCGAGTCTCTGATCAGACCGCCTTTTTCTACGAAGGCAAGCTCATCGAATTCGATGACACGATCAACATCTTCACCAACCCCAAGAACTCGCAAACCGAGGACTATGTGACCGGCCGATTCGGCTGACCCGACCCCGACGGACCCCAGCGTATCGCCGCTAACTTTGCTAAGATAGCGAAATCGCAGTGCCTTCCACTAGGGATTCCCAGTAGCAGGCGATGCAATTGGCTGCCGCCCGGAAATCGGGCAGAGGGGTGGATGTATGTCCGCGGAACTCCAACGTGAACTCAAGCAACTTCGGGCGGCC
This sequence comes from uncultured Phycisphaeraceae bacterium, assembly GCA_964543335.1. GTDB lineage: Bacteria > Planctomycetota > Phycisphaerae > Phycisphaerales > UBA1924 > JANSXG01. The sequence goes on from CAZIXS010000024.1 coordinate 23,735, forward strand.
CTGAAAGTCATGGCCCGAGAGACCGAGACGCGCGTCCAAACCGCGCTGGAAGCATGGTTCGCTTGGGATGTTGAGCTCGCACGATCGATCCGAGTGGCTGATAGCGCGATCGACCAGATGGAACTCAACATCGAAAACGAATGCCTTGGCATTCTGGCCCGCCACCAGCCGGTGGCCTCGGACCTCCGCTTGGTCATGGCGACCCTGAGAATCAACACCTCGTTCGAGCGCATCGCCGACCTTGCCCGATCGATCTCAAAGCGAGTGATCCGCCTCTCGGAGCGCGGCCCCAAGGTGAACCCGCCCCCCGCCGCTGAATCCATGGGGCAGGCGGTGTGCGAGATGATGAAAAATGTCATCGATGCCATGGAAAAGCAGGATGTCGAACTCGCCCGGTTCGTCCGGCGGAGCGACGCTTTCGTGGACGAGCGCAACAAGGAACTCTTCGACTGGGCCCTCGCCCAGATTGAAGTCGATCCCGATCACGCCGGGGGTTACATGACGACCGTGCTCATGGCGCGGACCCTGGAACGCATCGGGGACCACGCCGGGAACATCGCCGAGGACATCATGTTCATTGTCGGCGGCTCGGTGGTTCGCCACTCTCCGCTCTGACTCGTGAGCTTGCCGGCCTACCCGGTTCAGATTTTTTGAGATTCGGCTCGACTGGTCCCTCCCGCGTGCCAATAATGCCGCTCTCCGTTCGCGGCGGCATTGACCAAATCCGGCCATGTTGACGACCATCCTCATCCTGTTCGCTCTCGCGGCGGTTGCTCCGGCGGGCGTTCGCGCGTTGGGGGCGAAGGCGGGAATCGCGATCGCCGCAGTATCGCTCGGCATCGCTGCCTGGTACGCCACACAGGCTGGGACCGTGTTCAGCGGCGAGACGGTGACACGCACCACCCAGTGGGTACCGTCTCTTGGCGTCGATCTGGTCTTTACGCTCGACGGCCTTTCGTTGATGTTCGCACTGCTGATCTGCGGCATTGGCGGGCTCGTGCTTCTGTACACGAGCAGTTACATGGCCGAATCTCAGGGCCTCGGGCGGTTCTACGCCACGCTGATCAGCTTCATGGCCGCGATGCTCGGGCTCGTGCTCGCCGACAACCTCATCGTGATGTTCGTCTTCTGGGAACTCACGAGCATCACATCCTTCCTGCTCATCGGCTTCGACTTCCATCGAGAGAGCGCGCGTCGCTGCGCCTGGCAATCGCTCATCGTCACCGGGCTGGGCGGGCTCTCGCTGTTGGCGGGCATCATCCTGCTCGCTCTGGCATCGGGCGGCCCCGGAGGCCCGGAGTTTTCGATCGCAGCACTCGATTCGGCAGCGATCCGCAGCAGTCCCCTGCTCACTCCGGCCATCATCCTGATCCTCGGTGGCTGCTTCTCCAAGAGCGCGATGGTCCCTCTGCACTTCTGGCTTCCCAACGCGATGGAAGCCCCGTCGCCGATCAGCGCCCTCCTGCACTCCTCGACCATGGTCAAGGCCGGTGTCTACCTCATCGCTCGCCTCCATCCCGACCTTCACCACAGCCCGATCTGGACAAATTCGCTCATCGCGTTTGGTGCAGCCACGATGCTCGCCGGTGCGTTCCTCGCAACCCGCCATGTGGCCTTCAAGAAGATACTCGCCTACTCCACAGTGAGTTCGCTCGGTATCCTCGTCATGCTCATCGGCCTTGGGGCCTACGGAGCCGCCGGGGCGTATCTGTTCGCTCACGCACTGTTCAAAGCCTGCCTGTTCCTCGTCGCCGGCAGCGCGATTCATGCGGCGGGCTCCAAGGACACGGAAGCGATCTCGCGACTCGGTCGAGCCATGCCCATCACACGGGTTTCGGCGCTTCTTGGCGGACTTTCTCTGGCGGGCGTGCTCCCGTTTCTTGGCTTTGCCGGCAAAGAACTCACCATCAAGGCCACACTCGGGGCAGGCCAATGGTCGATCCCGCTCACCATCGCGATCGGACTGGCCGCTCTGCTGACGGTGTTCGCCGCGGTGCAGGTGGTCATCAAGCCATTCTTCATGAGCGGCACCCACGAGCCCAAGGATCCGCACGAATGCCATTGGGCCGAGTGGTCTGGCCCCCTGCTGTTGGGCGTGCTCGGGCTCTTCTTCGGGCTGTTCCCGATGATCGGTGCAGGACCGCTGATCGCGGCATTCAGCGACTCCGTGAGCCCAACGGGCGACGCGGGAGAGATCAAACTGGCGCTGGGTTCCCTGCTGTGGCCGATCACCGGAGCACTGCTGATCAGCATCGGGGCGGTGATCGTGGGCAGCGTTCTGTTCGTGGCCCGAAACCGCTACCGCTCACTCATCGAGCCCGTCTCTACACTGGATCGGCTCGGTCCGGAACGCACATACGACCGACTGGTGTCGCTCGTGCTGCTCGCCGCGGGACAATTGACGCGGTGGCTCCAGAACGGGAGCCTGCGGATCTATCTTCGGGTAGTCATTCTCACTACAGTGCTGGCGTTGGCGCTAGCGGTCTTTCGGATCGAGGCGCTGGAAGAGTACATGCCGTCGTTCCAGTCCATTTCGCCTTTCGACGTGATGCTGGTACTGACGATCCTGTCGTGCGCAGTCGCCGCTACGCTGCTCCGCTCGCGTCTGGGTGCGATCGCGGTGCTGAGCGGGATTGGTTTCTCCATCGCGATCTACTTCGTGATGCACGGTGCACCGGACCTTGCAGGCACGCAGTTTGCCGTCGAAACTCTGGTGGTTGTCATCTTCGTGCTGGTCACGCACAAGCTGCCGCGGTTTACCAATTACACCAAACGATTCTCGAGAGCGGTGGACATCAGCATCGCATCTCTTCTGGGAGCGTCGATCACTGTTCTCATTCTCGTTGCCATCGGAATCGATGTACCGGATCCCATCTCGGGCTACCAGGCGGCCGAGTCGGTACCCAGTGCGTACGGACGGAATGTGATCAATGTGATCCTGGTGGACTATCGAGCGATCGATACGCTCGGGGAAATCTTTGTCCTCGCTGTAGCAGCGATCGGTGTGTTCACGCTGCTGACGATGCGTCCTTCTCGTGAGGAGCAAGCCGCGTGAACTCGATCATCCTCCAAGTCGCCGCACGCGTACTCCTGCCGGTCATGATCCTGCTTTCGATCGTGTTCCTTTTGCGCGGGCACAACGAGCCCGGTGGCGGATTCATCGGCGGCCTCGTCGCGGCATCCGGATTTGTGCTCTACGCACTTTCCGCGGGCCTGCCCGCCGCGAGGAGAGAACTGCACATCCAGCCAAAGACGCTCATCGCGATCGGCCTGTTTGTGGCCATCTTCAGCGGTATCCCGGGCTTGATCGCGGGAGGACCGTTCCTGAAGGGCGAGTGGATCGAAGTGAACGCCGGTGGTTTCGATCAGCTGAAGATCGGCACCCCGTTCTTTTTCGATGTCGGCGTGTACTTCGCGGTCATCGGAGTCACCCTTCTCATGGCCTTTACCCTTGAGGAGCGAGCCCGATGACTATCGTCCTTGCCATATGCTGCGGAGTGTTGATCGCCACCGGCGCGTACATGCTTCTGCGCCGCAGCTTTGTGAAGATGGTGATCGGTCTCGCGCTGCTCAGCCATGCCGCAAACCTGCTGATCTTCATCGTCGCCCGTCCGATCCTCGGTCGCCCCCCACTGGTCCGTAAAGGCGAAACCCTCGCCGAAGCCCCGTTTGCGGATCCCTTGCCCGGCGCACTCATCCTGACGGCCATCGTGATTTCCTTCGGCGTGATCGCGTTCACCATCGTGCTGATCAAGCGTACCTTTGAGGAGATCGGCAACGACGATCTCGAGGCCATGAACTCAACGGATCGACAGCCATGCTGATCGCGCTGCCTGTGATCATCCCGATGCTCGCAGCGGCTCTTTGCTTGCTCTTCTGGGGTCGAGCGCGTCCGCAGGCCGTCATCGGCGTCCTGTCGTCCGCTGGCATTCTGGTGACGAGCCTGGTCATCCTCGGCGAAGTCCGAGACGGCACAATCCTTACTCTCGACTTCGGCGGCTGGATCGCGCCGTTCGGCATCACCTTCGTGGCCGACCTGTTCGGCGCCATCATGGTCGTGCTCGGCGCGATCGTCGGCTTTGCCGTCATGCTCTTCTCCGTGGGCGCCACCGATCGGCTTCGAGCGGGCAACGGCCACTACCCGCTCTCGCTCACACTGCTCGCAGCCGTCAGCGGTTCCTTCCTCACCGGCGATCTGTTCAACCTGTATGTCTGGTTCGAGCTGATGCTGCTCTCATCGTTCGTCCTGCTGACGCTGGGTGGCGATCGTGGCCAACTCGAGGGTGCGATCAAGTATGTCACGCTGAACCTGCTCTCATCCATGCTCTTCCTGATGGCGATCGGCCTCGTGTACGGCACGGTCGGCACGCTGAACATGGCCGACATCGCACGTCGCTCGGATGAACTGGCCGACCCCAAGGTTGCAACCCTGCTGTCAGCCCTCCTGCTGGTCTCCTTCGGCATCAAGGCGGCGGTGTTCCCCTTCTTCTTCTGGCTTCCCGCCTCTTACCACACCCCGCCACCCGCTGTCTCTGCGCTGTTTTCGGGCCTGCTGACGAAGGTCGGCGTCTACGCCATCATCCGTGTGGTCTGTCTGATCTTCGATCAGGAGTGGACACTCTTGGGCGAGGTCGTTCTGGCGGTCGCCGGCCTGACGATGGTGACCGGGGTGCTCGGTGCGGTCGTCCAGAACGACATGCGCCGCATCCTGTCGTTCCACATCGTGAGCCAGATCGGGTACATGCTCATGGGGCTCGGTGTGGCGATCATCGTCGCCGATCGTTCCGGGCGAACCGATGAGGTTGCGATCCTTGCGCTCTCCGGCGGGGTGTTTTACATCGTCCACCACATCATCGTGAAGGCGAATCTGTTTCTCATCAGCGGTGCGGTCCTGCTTCGCAAGGGCACCACCAACCTCAAGGAAGTCAATGGCCTCGCCGCCTCGGACCCGCTGCTGGCGATCCTCTTCCTGATCAGCTCGCTCTCGCTGGCGGGTATGCCCATCCTGTCCGGCTTCTGGGCGAAATTCGTGCTGGTCCGCGCCGGTCTCGAGGGCGGGTCTTACGGCATTGTGACCGTCTCAC
>CAZIXS010000024.1:28828-30864 GCA_964543335.1 uncultured Phycisphaeraceae bacterium
CGCTCTACTCCATGACAAAGCTCTGGACTCAGGCGTTCTGGGGAGAACCGGATAATCTCGACTCGCCGGATCACGCACAGACCAACCGTCTGTGGATCCTGGCACCGATCGCAGCGATGTGCCTCGTCACCGTCGGCATCGGCCTCTGGGCCGAGGGTGCGGCTTCAATGTCCTCCGATGCCGCCGCACAGCTCCTCGACTCAACCCTGTACATCGAGGCGGTGCTGGGAACCATCGACGCCACAGAACAGGAGGCACTGCCATGATGTTCGCATCGAATATCCTGCTCGCCATCCTGTGGGCTTTGCTCATCGGTCCGTTCTCGCCCAACAACCTCCTGGCCGGTTTTTTCGTGGGCATGCTCGCCATCGCGCTCTGTTCGCGGGCGGGCAGAGCGTACGCCTGGCGTTTCTGGGCGATTGTCGCGCTGCTCATTTTCCTGACAAAGGAACTGGTCAAGGCCAACATCAAAGTCGCCTGGTACACCGTCTCCAGTCTCAAGAACCTCCGGCCCGCCATCATCGCGGTACCTCTCGAGCCGCTCACCGATACCGAGATCACCCTGTTGGCCAACCTCATCACGCTCACACCCGGCACACTCACGCTCGATGTCTCAGCAGATAAGCGTCATATGTTCGTGCACTTCATGCATGTGGACGATCCGAAGGAAGCCGTGCTGGAAATCAAGTCAGGCTTTGAACGGCGCATCTTGGAGGCGACTCGATGATTGCGCTGGTACCAACTACAAACGATCCCACACACTGGATCTTCATCGTCTGCGGAAGCCTCTTCGGGATCGCCCTGCTTGCTTCGGTCTGGCGACTCATCGTCGGCCCCACACTCCCTGACCGGGTGGTCGCGCTGGACCTGATCGGATTCCTGGCGGTGGGCGTCATCTGCGTGTTCGCGATCGTGACGCAGCGCTCGGAACTGCTCGGAGTGGCAGTGGTCGCGGCACTGATCCTGTTCCTTGGAACCGCCGCCTTCGCGATCTACCTCGACCGGAGGGCACAACCATGACCATCACCGCGGTGCTCACGGTCTTCCTGCTGCTCCTGGGCTGTGTCTTCAGTCTGTTGGCAGCGGTCGGTCTCATCCGGATGCCCGACCTCTACACCCGCATGCAGTCGGCAACAAAAGCCGGAACACTCGGCGTGGCGTGTACCGCGGCCGCGGCGGCGCTGCACTTCAAGGACACGATCGCGTCGATGGACGCCATCATCGTCGTGATCTTCTTCTTCCTCACCGCCCCGGTCGCCTCCCACCTGATCGCCCGGGCCTCCTACACCTCCGGCCATAAGCTCTGGAGCCAGACCGTCCGCGATGACTACGCGGATTCCCGTGCGTCCGGTCCGGATCTTCCGCTCGATCCAGAGGATCTCAGCCTCTGAGACCGAATCCGGTCCGGACCTGGCTGCAGCATATCCCCAGACCTTTCCGTACATTGTGTGCAGGCCTCACACGGGGCTGTCGCTCGCTCACACTTCACCGCGTCGGAGCATACACATGCCGTCACGCCTGTTCACCCGTGCAGCACTCGTCTCCCTGCTGGCCGGACTCTCGACCAGCGCGGCAACACTGACCGCCTCTGAGAACTCGACCCATTCCGCAACAGGATTCGGAGACTACGGCTACGAGTGCCAGCACTGCCGCCTCGAATACGGCGAGCTGATGGGACTTTTCGGCAGTTTCGATGAGTACAGCGAAGCGATCCGCTACAACCCGCAGACCGGTGAAGACCTCCGGAACTTCGCACCGGATCGCAAAGTCGATTACAAGCACATGCGCCTCAGCATGACCATCCCCGACATGAACGAGGCATCGTTCAGCGCCACGCAGCAACTGGTCTTCGAGCCCATCGCAAAGCCGCTCGAAACACTGCGGCTGAACGCGATGCTGATGAACATCGAACGGGTGCGTGTCGACCCGCTGAACCCTGCTATCGCCGCGACGGAAGTGACGCATGCGCACGACGGGGAGTACCTCGACATCCGGTTCGATCCCCCGATCCCCGCCGGACAGCGTGCGGACCTGCT
>CAZIXS010000025.1:0-14158 GCA_964543335.1 uncultured Phycisphaeraceae bacterium
TGATCCGGTGCGACGGAGACACAGCGTGAAGCCCTTCTGCCTTGCGATCCTCTTGGGTTTCGCGGTGATCACGAGCGGCTGCGCATCGACGAACACCGCTCTTGAAACCGAAAGCGCGGCAATCGGAGATCCCCTCCACCCCTGGCTCGGCACCTGGTCTGGCATCGCCACCAACCACCGCCCCGACGGTTCATCCTTCGACTTCCCGATGATCCTCGCCATCGCGCCGATCGAGGGCGCACCCGACCGCTACACCTGGACCATCACCTACGGCGAGGGCGAAGGCCGGCAGGTCCGCCCCTACGAACTCATCGTGATCGACAGCGCCGTGGGCCTGTATGCCATCGACGAGAAGAACTCGATCGTGCTCGACACCGTCATGCTCGACGGCGCGCTCTACAGCCAGTTCGAGATCGAGGGCGTGCGCCTCACCACCCTCAACCGCCTCGGCCCCGGGCCCGACGAAATGACCTGTGAGATCCTCACCACACCGGCCGAACCGGCATCGATCACCGGCAATACCGGCAGCGTGCCGCCGGTTGGCCTCTTCCCGCCACGCTCGCTCCAGCGGGCGGTGCTCACGCGTAGAGCGCCCGCGAACTAGAACCCGTCGGGCCGCACGCTCGCCACGCCCATCGCCCGCTCGATCGCCATGCCCGCCGATGCGAGCCGACCTTCGTCGAACAGGTGCCCAACCAGCGTGATGCCGTGGGGACGGTTGTTGCCTCGGAAGCCCGTGCGCAGCACGAGCGCCGGGTGGCCGGTGTAGTTCGTGATGAGCAGGATCGATCCGGCGAAACTCGGCGTAATGAGCACATCGATGTCGTCCATCGCGCGGCGCATCATCGCGCACACCTGTGAGCGGAACCGCTCGGCCTGGATCAGCTCGTTCGCCGGCACGAACCAGCTCGACCGGAAGGTGTTCGGCCACGCCTGGGGCGACTGCCACTGCATCGTGTCGTCGCTGTTGGTCAAGGTGATTTCCTCGAACGCCGACGCCGCCTCGCACTCGAGGATGGTCATCAAGACGCCGTAGGGCATCTCCGGCAAATCGATCGGCACCATCGTCGCGCCGGTCGCCTTCATCGCCGCGAGTGCTTCGCGATCCAGATCGAGCGCGCCGCGTCCCTCGAACCAGCCCGGCACATAACCCACACGCAGTTTCGAGACATCCTCGCCCGCGTCGAACGCCAGCGGCCGATCCACGCTGCTTGGGTCACCATTGTCCGCGCCGCGGATCGCGTCGAACACCAGCACCGTGTCTTCCACGCTGCGGCAGATCGGCCCGATCTTATCGAGCGACCAGCACAGCGCCATCGCATCGGTCCGGGCCACGCGCCCGAAGGTTGGGCGCAAGCCCGTCGCGCCGCAGCGCATGCACGGCGACACGATCGAGCCCAGCGTCTCGGTCCCGATCGCAAAGCCAACCAGCCCGGCCACCGTCGCCGAGGCCGAACCCGCGCTCGACCCGCTCGAACCCTGCTGCAGGTTGAACGGGTTCTTCGTGGTGCCGCCGAACCAGATGTCGCCGTACGCGAGCGCACCGAGCGTCAGTTTGGCGACCAGCACCGCACCGGCCTCTTCGAGCTTGCGCACGACCGCCGCGTCCGTCTCTGCGACCCGGTCCTTGTATGGCATCGCGCCGTAGGTCGTCGGGATGCCCGCGGTATCGAGCAGGTCCTTCGCGCCCCACGGGATGCCGTGCAGCGGCCCGCGATAGTTGCCGGCTGCGATCTCCGCGTCCGCACGCCTCGCCTGGCTCAGTGCGAGTTCCTCCGTCAGCGTGATCACGCACTCCAGTTGCGGCCCGTACTTCTTGAGCCGCTCCAGATAGATCCGCGTCAGCCGCTCGCTCGTGATCGCCCGCGACTCGATCCAGCGCGAAAGCTGCGTCACCGGCGCAAAGGCGATGTCCGCATCGCTCGCCGGAAGCGCCCCGCCGCTCGCGCCGCTCCGCACCATCCGGTCCGTCTGCGGCGTCCGCGTCTCGCCCCACGCGTGCGCCCGGAACGCCGACGCCTGCCCCACGCCGTTGGGCAACTCCGCCTGCGCCCGGCGCTGCCGGTACCGCTCCCGACGCGCCAGCACCAGCATCAACGCCTGCTCGCGCTCGGACTCGGTCAGATCCAGATCAATCAGTTTCGCGGCGTGACGCAATGATTCCGTCGTTGGCTCGCTGTCATCCGCAGGAGCATCGGGTTCGTCATCTGCGTCTTGGGCCAGCGTCGGCCTCGCCGCACCGACCAGCCCGGCCGCCGCGGCGACCGCCAGAAAACTCCGCCGGTTCAGTCGCTTGGGATGATCCGAAAAGTTCTCGGACGACATGCTGGATCCTGTCTCCCGCCACCCCGGTGCTGCTCAAGCATACCGGCCCGGAGCGACGCCGACGCCCTACCATGTCTGTGATGGACTCCGACATCATCCAGTCCCTGGTGCGAACCATCGAGCTCAAAGACCGCTCGACCGCCGCCCACACCTGGCGGGTTGTCCTGTACACCCGGGCCATGGTCGAGCACGCCGGACTCGAGAAGCCGCTCATCGAGCGCCTGTGCATCGCCGCGGCGCTCCACGACCTCGGCAAGATCGACATCCCGGGCGACATCCTCACCAAACCCTCTCGCCTGACCGAGCAGGAGTTCGAAGTCATCAAGACCCACACCACCCTCGGCCACGAGCGCCTGACGCGCATGGGCGAAACCGACGAGCACATCCTTTCGCTGGTGCGTCATCACCACGAGCGCTGGGACGGCCTCGGCTACCCCGACGGCATCGCCGAAGAACAGATCCCGCTCGGCCCGCGCTACTTCGCCGTGATCGACAGCTTCGACGCGATGACCAGCATCCGCCCGTATCGCGACCAGATCGGCGAGGATGCCGCCGAGCGCGCACTGCTCGAGCTCGAAGCCGGCAAGGGCACGCGCTACTGGGCCGAAGCGGTGGACGCCTTCACCGACCTCTACCGCACCGAGCAACTCTCCTGGATCCTGCACTACTTCAACGACGAAGTGCCCGTGCCAGACTTCAACATCCTGGGCTGAGCGATCACAGCCCCGCCAACTTGCGCAGCGCCGTGTCGAGTTTCTTCGGGACCGGCATCACGCTCAGCCGGCTCTGCTTCACCAGCGCAAACTCCGCGAACCGCTCATCGGCCTTGATGTCCTTCAGCGTGACGGTCTTCGTGGATTCTTTGACCGGCTTGATGTCGAACACCGGGAACTTCACATCGCCCTTGGCGGTCAGCTCCGGCCTCTTGGGATCCGGGTAGGGATCGCTCGCCGCGACCGCCAAACCGGCGATGCGCTTCTCGTCGCCGGTGTGGTAGACCAGGATCTCGTCGCCCTTGCGGATCTCGCGGATGTGGATGCACGCCTGCGGGTTCGCCACGCCGTCCCACACGGTCTTCTTGTCCCGTGCGAGATCCGCGTAGGAGTAATCATCCGGCTCGCTCTTGCAGAGGTAAGTCGTCATAGCCGGATCGTATCCCGCTTCCGGCGACCCGGCGCAGCATCGGGCGGGTGCCACAAAAACAACAACGCCGCGAGCAATGCCGCGGCGTTGGAGTGATTTATGCGATCGGGAAACGATCAGTTGCCAGCGGAAGCGACCTTGTCGCAGCCACCGCAGCATTCGCTCTTGTCACCGCAGCTGTCGCCGCAGTTCTCGGAGCAGTCGCTCTTCTCAACGTTCGAAGCCTCAACAACCTTGGCAGCACCGCCGCAGCAGGAGTCTCCCTTGGCGCACTCGGCCTTCTCAACGTTCGTGGCTTCGACGACCTTCGCGTCGGCCTTCGAGGAGCAGCAGGAGTCGCCCTTCGAGCACTCGCTGGCTTCCACATTCGAAGCGGGGATGGTCGCCACGCCCTTGTCGCAGCAGGACTTCTCCGAACCGTCAGCAGCCACGCCGCTGCAGGTCGAGACGCCCGAGGCGTTGGTCTGAGCCGAGCGGCAGCAGCCGGCTTCGGTCATGTCCATGTCCTTCATGCTCACCGCCTGGAAGAACATCGCGGGCATCACGATCGGAGTCGAGCTGGCCACGATGCGGACGGGCATGTTCTTCGAACCACACTTCAGCGTGGCCACATTGCTCATGTTCGCCGAGCAGCAGCTGGCGGAAGCCGGAGCGGTGGCGACGGGCTGAAGAGCCACGGCCTTGGTAGAGGAGCAGCACGAATCGCCCTTCACCGCAGCGGAGGCCTCAACGACCTTCGCGGCAGCCTTCGAGGAGCAGCACGAGTCACCCTTGGAGCACTCGGTCTTCTCAACGCTCGACGCCGCCACAACCTTGGCTTCGCCCTTCGAGGAGCAGCAGGAATCGCCCTTGGCACATTCGGTCTTCTCAACGCTCGAAGCAGCGACAACCTTCGCTTCGCCCTTGGACGAGCAGCAGGAAGACGCTTCGGAGCACTCGGTCTTGGCCGAAGCCTCAACGACCTTGGCCTGCGACTTGGTCGCACAGCAGGAATCGGCCTTCGCGGTGTTCGCGGCCTTCACCACCACGGCCTCGGTCTTGTCGCCACAGCAGGAGGACTTCGCCGAGCAGTCGCTCTTCGCGACATTCGCAGCGGGAACCACAGCCGGAGCAGCCGGCTTCTTCGCCAGAGCGCCGAGGTCGCAGCAGCTCTTGTCGGCCTTGGCTTCGGTGTTCGACACCTGAACCACGGTCGCGTCGGCCTTCTTGTCAGCACACGAGCCGGTGCCGCAGTCGCCAGCGAAGACAAAGCCGGCAGCAGCGATGGCGCTCACGCCGCCAACGGTCATCAGCGCGGAAAGAAGAGTTGATCCTCGTTTGAACTTCATGTCACTCACTCCTGCGGAAAAATGATCGGCGATGGAATCGCCATTGGTCTTTGGAGAACCCTGCACCAAGGAGGTGAGGGATAGCACACTCATCGGGCGGATCGCCCGGGTGGAGCCACCCAAGCATACCGCCAAATACGCTGAAAGCGCCCGAAAACCGAGAAAAGAGCCCAGTTTGCCGGGCGACTTCCCCCGAACCCGCGGCTCAGGTCAGCGTGCTGGATCAACCCGGTCCCCGGCGTGTCTATGCGCGCAAAACCGGGAAATCTGAAAGATTTTTCTGGTGGGGGACGCCCAATAATTCCTACCAGCTCCCAAACCTGTTTACCCAAACTGAATCCCCTGTGCCAGGGGGAGTTCCGTCGAGTAGTTCACCGTGCAGGTCTGGCGACGCATGTAGACCTTCCAAGCGTCCGAGCCCGATTCCCGACCTCCACCAGTGTCTTTCTCCCCGCCGAAAGCCCCGCCGATCTCGGCACCCGAGGTCCCGATGTTCACATTCGCGATCCCGCAATCCGATCCCGCGGGACTCAGGAACCGCTCGGCGGAACGGACTGAATCCGTGAAGATCGCCGAACTGAGGCCCTGATCCACCCCGTTCTGGGCCTCGATCGCCTCCTCCAGGGAGTCGAACTCACAGATGTACAGGATCGGCGCGAAGGTTTCTTCCAGCACCACCTGGGGCATCTGGCCCTTAGGGACTTTCACGATCGTCGGCTCCACGAAGTGGCCCGGTTCCGTCCAGCCCTCACGGATCCCTTTCTCGCCCCCAACCAGGATCTCGCAACCGGATTTCTGCGCCCGATCGATGGCCTTCTTCATCGCCAGGACCGCCTCTTCGTTGATCAGCGGCCCCATCAGGACCCCCTTGCTCATCGGGTTGCCGATCTTCACGGTCTTGTAGGCCTCGATCAGACCGGGCGTGATCTTCTCGGCCGCGCCGTCGATGCACAGCAGACGCCGCGTCGTCGTGCAGCGCTGACCGGCCGTACCGACCGAGCCGAACACGATGGCCCGCTTGGCCATGTCCATGTCCGCATCCTCGGTCAGGATGATCGCGTTGTTGCCGCCCAGTTCGAGCAGGCAGCGCCCGAGGCGAGCCGCGACCTTCTGGCCGACCTCGCGCCCCATGCGGCAGGAACCCGTCGCGCTGATCAGCGGCAGTCGCCGGTCTTCGGTCATCGGGATGCCGATTTCCTCATCGCTGCCGATCACCAGAGCCAGCAGGTCCGCCGCCTTCACGCCGTCCGTCGGTTCCCACACATCCGTTGAGTTCTCGATCACATCGACCGCTACCTTCGTCGCGGCGATCGCGATCAGCGGGGTCATCGCGCTGGGCTTCCAGATCACCGGATCGCCGCACACCAAAGCGACCATTGCGTTCCACGCCCACACCGCGATCGGGAAGTTGAACGCCGTGATGCACCCCACCGGACCGAGCGGCTGCCACTGCTCGAACATCCGGTGTTCCGGGCGCTCGCTGGGCATGGTCTTGCCATAGAGCTGACGCGAGAGGCCAACCGCGAAATCGGCGATGTCGATGCACTCCTGCACCTCGCCGTCGCCCTCGGGCTTGATCTTGCCCATCTCGGTCGTCACGAGCGAGCCGAGGTCGTCCTTGTGCTCGCGAAAGGCCAGACCGATGCGCCGGACGATCTCGCCACGCTTCGGCGCGGGCAACACCCGCCACTGCTTGAACGCCTTCACCGCACGCTCTGCGGCATTCTCGTAATCCGCACGCGCCTGCGGAGCGACGCCCGCCAGCGGCTCGCCCGTCGCCGGGTTGAACGAGATGATGTGGTTGTTCTCGTCAATCTCACCCGGAGCGAACACGCGCGGGTCGTCGAGCACCCCAAGGCGCTTGAGCAGTTCGGTGGAGGAGTTGGCGGGGGTTTTCGTCTTTGTCGGTGCACTGGTCATGGCGTCATGCTAGTCGATTCCGGCCTCGCCTTCGCCAAGCCGCTTCAGCCGGGCGAGCCGCTCGCTCTCCCGCTCGACCAGCCAGCCATCTCGTGAAAGCAGCTCGTACGCACGCCTGAACCATGGGGCCGCCACGTCATGGCCCCCGTCGAGCAGAGCGCACTCACCCAGTTCTTCGTAGACGTACCCCGACGGGCTTCCGGCGGCGGCGTAGGCCGCTTCCAATTCCTGCTGGATCGCTCGCGCTTCGCTCCATCGGCCGATGGCTCGCAGGCAGCGCCCCACGCACCATCGCGCGATCCGAGTTTGCTCCTCATCACCTCGCGCCGCTCGCGCCTCAAGCGCCCGCTCGAAGCAATCCAGCGCCTGCTCGTACTCGCCTTGTTCGAACTGTGACCAGCCCAGGTTGTTGAGCAAGGAAGCAAGCCACTTCCGAGCATCCGGATCTTCTGAAGACTGTGACATCTCGATCGCGCGTTGAGTCCAGTGCATGGCAGCAGGACCCGTTTCACTGATCCCGAGCATGTGTGCGGCATCGACCGCGAGCGCGTCAAGCCCCGCGCCTGTCGCGCTGTCGAGCGCCACTCGGAATCGGCTCGAGGCCCGAACACGATCGCCTTCACTGTTGAACAGTCTGCCCCGCTCCAATTCGCACCGAGTGCGAATCTCCGGATGACGATCGGACAACCCGCCTTCGATCGAATCGAGCTCCAGATGGCCCTCGGCAAATCGCCGCTGGAGGCCGAGCGCCCGCGCGAGCTGCGTGCGAAGCAGGGCGTGCGCAACGCCATCCGACTCGGCCATCGCCTCGCGAAACCGCTCTTCGCTGGCCGCGATGTCGCTGAAGTCCCACAACCCGTCCAGATCTGTGCTCACGGTGCCAGTCTGCACGCGTGAGGATCCGGAATCAAGCCCGATGAGGCAGATCGAAACGCAACATGATGTCGGAGTTGATCGGCGGGTAATCGAGTTCCATCCGGATGCCTCTCATGGCCTCGAACGCCACACCCAGACGATCGCACACCTTCCGCGCCAACATCCCGTGGTCGGGGACATGGGGCGTGGACATGACGATCGGCGGCGCACCCAGATCCGTGACCATCGGAACCAGAGGCAGGCGCCCGGGGTGGTCGCCGGAGCGGTATCCAGGTGAATGCCGATCCACCGTGTCAAAGATCAACGGGCGAGCCTTACCGACGAAATCGAGATCCTGGTGATACAGGAGGTCGAACACGAGCCGTTCCGAAGGCACCGTGAGCGAGACCGAAATCTCACCGGTGGAATCGTGATCATCCGCCCAGCGCGTGCCGAACCCCCGCAGCACATCCGCTCGTGCGATATCGAACATGCTCTGATTCCCGACCTGCCCGGGCTGGAGCACAATCTCCATCCCCTCCTCGGTGTGCTGAAGGTCGGCACCTTTCCCAATGTGCCCCCGCTCGCCGTAATGATCGAGAATCGAGTTCGAAGGATGACCGTCGCTCGCCTCGAAGATGGGCTGCCACCCCACGCTCCCTTCACCATTCCGGTGCCAGCCCCTGACATTCAGCAGCATGCATCGAACCATCGGTCGTAATCGACGCACACCGATGTAACCGCTGACCGCGGCGACATCGATCCGGTCCGGGTTCTGCGCATTCGGAATCAGGAACGCGTTGAGAACGCGCGTCTGCACATGCACGCCGCGAATACCGCTCGCGCCGCGGAACGCCAGGCGCCGACTCGCCTCGAGCGCTTTGTCCGGATCGGTGGCCATCCCGTCCAGCATCAGGTCGAGCGTGGTTCGGTCGTCAACATGCCTCCGCACCACCAGGTCGTAGCGACGGATCGCTGTCCGAACACGCTCGCACTGCGCCTCCGACGCCCCCCCGCCCTTGGCGGCCTTGAGCACCTTCTCCATCGCCAGCGAACCGGGGATGTGCTGCATCGCCGGCAGGCAACGATCCTCCGCGATCAAACGCGAGAGATGCCAAGTCAGCGTCTTGTTCAGCGAGAAGCGCCTCGCCATCTCCTGGGGCACCGCCGGGTCCATCCCGACCGAGCCGTAAAGCTCTACGAGCGCGGCACGCAGCTCGTCGACCGCCGCGCTGCAGTCTGTCTCGAATGAAAGCGTGACTTCCGAATCCATGCCTACCCCACGAAGCTGGCCCTCAGCCTGTTCGCCGTTCCCATCCCGGCCCACCCAGTGTGTAAAACCATGGCGCGTCCGGTAAAGCCCCTCTGGTTTCTCCGTGCCACCACGCAGTGACAAGTACGCTGTTTAAGCGGTTTGATTGCCCAGAATCCATGAATTATGCCCGTAATTATTTTCGGGCCAACCCGGATACCTAAAAATGTCACCAAGTGGAGACATTTTTCTGGAATTCCGAACGGAAGCCCTGTCCCCTGACGATAAGCAGTGCTAGATTGAATCCGCGATGACTCCGCGCGCCGCTTTCGTTTGCCGCGTTGGGGGCCACGCTCAAGAACAAACGCCGGATCCGCTCGGGGTGCCCCATACCCGTGGCTGTCCTTCGCACCCAATTTTCCACTGGTACTGAGGTCCTCAGGATTATGACTGCAGCATCCCTCGATCGAGTGAAATGGCACGAGTGCGTGGTTGATCTGCTCAGCCGCTCCGACGCCATCGCCGACCGTGACGACGACGGGCGCGCGGTGTACTACCTCTTCGGCTGGTCCGGGAATGTCCAGTTCATCGACAGCCGCGGCCACCTCATGGACCTGACCGCCTGCCTCGGAAGCGTCCGGATGGACGGCTTCTCCGTTCTGACCAAAGCCAAACTGCCCACCGACCATGTGGTCATCGCCGAGATCGAATGCCCCGACGGCACCGAGCGGCGCATCTTCGCCCGGGTTGGGAACATCGAACCCGCCGCTCACCACGGCCAGACCATCGAGTGCGCCGTGATCGATCGCCCCGAGACCATCGGCGAAAGCGCGATCCGCCTGCGTGTGAAACAGGACTTCAACTGATCGGCAGTCTGAGGCGGCGCTTCACTGCATGCGCTTGTGGGGCGAATAGCGTGAATCGTCCACAGGCTTGGGCGTCAGCACCATGGCGGTTCTCGGCGGGATCTCGACCTCGATGATCCCCGAGAAGGCGCGGACCTCGCCTCCACCAATCAGATCGACCAGCGGGTTCGAGCCCTTCTGCTTGGAATCCCGGACCGCGATCATTTCCCGCACCGGTTCGTCCGACGCGTTGCACAGCACGATCACGGTCTCGGCGTAGCGGTCCGTCCTGCGCATGAACGCCAGCGCTCGCTCGGTGGGCAGGTGGCGGTAGTCGCCGATCCGAAGAGCGCGGTTGGACTGCCGGATGTCGACGAGCGACCGGACCCATTCGAGTTCCGCGATCGCATCGGGATCCTCGTCTTCGATCAGGTCCCAGCGCATCGGTCCGCGCATCTCCGGATCATCGCCGCCGGTCATGCCCAGTTCCGACCCGTAGTAGATCACCGGAGCACCGGGCAGCGTGAACTGCAGCACCTGAGCCAGGCGACGGCGCTCGGTGTCGGGCAGCATGGTCGCCAGCCGCTGCGTGTCGTGGTTATCCAGCATCAGCCACGAGCGCAGGATCGGTTCGATGCCAGCGTCCTCGATCATGGTGTGGATCATGTCAGCCGCGTGACGGCCCGAGACATCGCCCCGTGCCAAAGTGAGCACGATCGAACGCAGGTGGAAATTCATCAGCCCATCGACCGAGTGCCCCCAGTCCTCCGGGTAGCTCCAGATCTCGCCGATGATCGCGCTGCCGGGCTTGAACTCGTGCGCGTGCGCGGTCAGCTGACGCAGATACTCGAAGCCGATGTCGTAGGCGACATCAAGCCGCCAGCCGTCCGCGCCGTCGGCGAGGAACGACTTCATCACCGAGTCTTCATCCTCCCAGAGGTACGCCCGCACCTCGGGGTTTTCGAGGCGCAGTTCGGGCAGGTTCGCCACGTCGTACCACGCGCGGTAGCCGTGCGGCTGGGCGTCATCGAAGGTGTACCAGTCGCGGTACGGGCTGGCTTCGTCGTCGCGGGCGCTCTCGAAGAGCGGGCTGTTGCGCCCGGTGTGGTTGAACACCCCGTCGAGCATGAGCTTCATGCCCATTCCGTGCACGCTGTCGGTCAACTCGCGCAGGTCTTCGCGATCGCCGAACTCCGGGGCGATCACGCGGTAATCGATGGCGTCGTACTTGTGGTTCGTGAGCGCATCGGGGATCGGGTTGAGGTACAGCACATCCGCGCCGAGTTGGGCGATGTGATCGAGGCGCCCCCGAAGCGAATCCAGGTCTCCGCCCCAGAAATCAACCTCGTGAGACCACACCCGCGCATCCTCGAGGTACTGGCCACCCGTCGGGCGCTCCGACCAGTCGCGCAGACGCCGGGGCGGCGCGTACAGCTCACGCTTCTCGTCCAGGCGCTCCGACGGCGCGAACCGGTCCACCAGCACCTGGTACACGATCGGCCCAAACCGCCAATCGGCGTCGCGGCGCGCGTAATCCGCACCACGCGCGAGATCGTGGGCATTCGCGTATGGGCCGGCCTGGAAGTTGCCGGTCGATGTTTCACTCATCCGTGTCGCTCCGGTGCATCCGAGCAGCGAGCCCGCTGCGACAGCCGCGAGGGTCAGGGCGCCGATTCCGCTCTTGTGTGTCATTGTGACAGACTAGCGGCGGCTCAGTCTGTGTCCATGTCCCGACGCTGCCAGAGCGAGTTGTCATCCGATTTCCGATCCTTGCCCGATGTGTTTACCTGCTGTTTACCCGAAGGCGCTTCAGCACGGTCCTTCGCCTGTGTGGCCACATGGCGCGAATTCGTCCGTTTGCTCTCAATGGCGCGCCCGATGGAGAGCGCATCGAAGCCCAGTTTGCGCCGTATCTCATCGGCGACTTTGTAGACGCCCGCTCGCCTGTCGACTTCCTCGGATTCGCCCAATCGAAGTTGTCGCTGCTGGTAGGGCGATAGCCCACCGAGCTTCACACCGACAAGACGAACGCCGAGTCGCCTCTGCGCCACCGATGCGCGACGCTCGAGCACATCCGCGAGCAGCTGCTCCACTACAGGCATGATGTCGGCGTCTTGATCCGTCGAGCCGACCCCCTGCTCTCCCCCGAGCGAGCGGTCGCGCTGGATGTTCGTGAAGTCCGCGAAACGCACACGCACGCTCACCGTTGACGCGAACAGGCACTCCTTGCGCAGCGAGTAGGTGGCTTTGGCGGTCAGGCGGCTCAGGGTGGCGAGCATCTCGTTTCGACCGACGGCACTGGTGCAGGACTGATCCTCGGCGAAGGTGCGATCGCGCGAGATGCTCTTGCGCTGCTCGCGTTCCGGAGGAAGATCCCCGGACGCCCCGTGTGCCGCATCCCAGATCGACTGCCCGAGATCCCCAAGGCGCTCGATGCAGACTTCGCGGCTCAGGTCGATGATGTCGGCGGGATCGCGAAAGCCGATGCGCTCGAGCCGCTCGCGTGTCTTCGGACCGACGCCACGCAAGTCACCGAGCTTGAGTGAGCGCACGAAGGCTTCGCACTCATCGGGCGCCACCGACTTCAGGCCGCGCGGCTTGCCGTAATCCGAGGCCAGTTTGGCGATGAACCGGTTCGGGCCGACGCCGAGCGAAGCGGTCAGGCCCGTTCGTGACTCGATGGCGTCGCGCAATCGCTCGGCCAGCACGCGCGGCCAGACGCGACCCCAGTCATCGGGAAGCGGCCCGGGATGCTTGGCCCTGATCCATCGCTCCAGCCCGGAGAAATCCAGGTAGCACTCGTCGATGCCGACGGGCCTGATCCGCGGCGTGAAGTCTTCACACACCGCGAAGACCGCCCGGGAGAGTTCGCGGTAGCGCTCACCGTTGCACAGTCTGTACACCCCATCTGGACACAGCCGGTGGGCCTGCGTGGCTGGCATGGCGGTGCGTACGCCGTAACCACGCGCGATGTAGTTGGCGGTGCAGACGATGCCCCGCCCGCTCTTGGTGAAATCGATGCGCCCGTCGGGCAGGCGTGTCGGGGGCGGCGGGCCGACGATGACGGGCTTGCCACGGATGCTCGGGTCGTCGAGTTCTTCCACCTGTGCGAAGAAGCAGTCGAGGTCGAGATGGGCGATGACCGAGCGCCCCTCCCATGCGCTCGGCCTGCCCGAGTCCGCCCCAACGCTGGGCGCGCCGCGATCGGTGGCGCGCTCATCGGAGGCGGCATCGCCGGAACCGCCCGGGCTGGCCTGTCGCGGCTGCTGGTCAGACGATCGGGAGAGTGGCTGATCTGGATGGATGGGGCGATCGGGCATGCCACGGGACAGTATGCGCTGAGCAGGCCTCACCCGAACACCTCGTTCGGCAGAGGTTTACGCGGCTTCGGTCAGCATCGGCGTGAGCATCGGCTGATTCAACGACTCGGCGGCCGATCGCGTGGCTGGCTGGCTGCTGATCGCCGCACTGGCCCGATCGAGAAGCTGGGCCACGGCCCGATCATGTCGTGCCCCGGTCTGCTCAAGGACATCGAGGACGCTGGCGGCGTCGAAACGATCTCGGGCACCGGACTGGGAAGCGAGTTGCCACAGCGCGATCGCGGCGTCCACCGGATCGCAGCGCAGCGAAGCGGCTTCCTCATAGCCCAGTTCACTGTCCTCAAGCGATTCATCATCGAACAGCGAGGCCACCGGCTGCCAGTCGGAAGCGGGCGCTGGCGTGAGCTGCTCCGATAGCCACGCCAGTGCCGCCTCCGCGCCGGCGGCGGTTCGCGCGGCGATCGACTGATTGGTCGCGGACCGGCCACGCCGGAGCTGCTCGCCGGTTTTCAAGAGAGCCGCGACGCCGACGGCGGTCGCGCTGATGGAACCGAAGGAGCCGCTGCTGCTCTGCTGCTGAAGCAGCAGATCGGCGAGTTCTTCGGTGTCGGCGGTTGGGGTGAAGCTCAGATCCACGAACCGGGACAGGCCCAGCGCGATCGAGACCGCCGCCAAAGTCTCCCCCGATTCCAGGCGAAGGCGGGCCGGGAGGGGCAGCGGACGGGACGAGCCCAGAACCTCTTCGAGGAGCAGGGCGGCGCTGGCCGGGTCGGAGGGAGCGGCGTGGGCAAGGCGGGAGATGCGGTGCAGACTGATCATCGTGATGGTTCCTTGTATTGGCTGCTGTGAAGGATGATCTGGACCTGTTCGGGTCACCTCCATATCGTACATAGGGCTTTGTTCGGGTCAAGAACAAATACCAAATATTTTGCTGATCTTGAAATCTGCCCGCCTGAACGCCAAATCAGACCGGCGAACCCCGCCGCACCGCGACTCGCGGGTACGCTAGGGCCCGACACCGCACCGCCCGGGGCGGGCGGCCTCACCCACGATTGAAAGACCGAATCGAATGAATAACCCCTACCAACAGGACACCATGGGCGGACAGCCCGAGTACTCGACCTACGGCGGCCCCAAGCGGAAAAACGCCCTCGGGATTGTGGGGTTTGT
>CAZIXS010000025.1:14258-30736 GCA_964543335.1 uncultured Phycisphaeraceae bacterium
GACACCCCCGACACCCCCGAGACTCCTGAATCCCCCTGATCTGCCACATCGGCAGCCCCTGACGCCCCGACTCCCGGATGCGACAGGTCAAACCCGCCATTCGAGCCAGAACCCCGCTTTCTGAACCGTGAGCGGGGTTTTTTCGTGCCACGCCTTGGCATCGGGCTTGCAACTGTCTGATCGTCCTCGCCCGCGGAACGGGCGTGGGCTTCACGAAAACACTCCAAGCGGGTCTCCTCCCGCACGAATCGCTCTCACGAGATTTACAGGTCCGGCCAGCCGCGACGGCACCGCCGGGGAAGGAAGCAACTTATGTCCAAGATCATCGGAATCGACCTGGGCACGACCAACTCCGTCGTCGCCGTCATGGAAGCGGGCAGCCCGAAGGTGCTGATCAACGCGCAGGGCAACCGCACCACCCCGTCCGTCGTCGGCTTCACCGACAAGGGCGACCGGCTCATCGGCCAGCCCGCCAAGCACCAGCAGGTGACGAACCCGAAGAACACCGTGTACTCGGTGAAGCGGTTCATGGGTCGGCGCGCCAACGAAGTCAAGGAAGAGGAGAAGCGCGTGCCCTACGAGGTCACCGGCTCCGGCTCGGACCTCGTGAAGATCAAGATCCGCGACAAGGAGTACGCTCCGGCGCAGATCAGCGCGATGATCCTGCAGGAACTCAAGAAGGTCGCCGAGGATTACCTGGGCGAGAAGGTGACCAGCGCGGTCATCACGGTTCCCGCCTACTTCAACGACAGCCAGCGCCAGGCGACCAAGGAAGCCGGTGAGATCGCGGGCCTGAAGGTCGAGCGCATCATCAACGAGCCGACCGCCGCGGCGCTCGCCTACGGCCTCGACAAGAAGAGCAACGAGAAGATCGCGGTGTTCGACCTTGGTGGCGGCACCTTCGACATCTCCATCCTCGATGTCGGCGACGGCGTGTTTGAGGTCATGTCCACCAACGGCGACACCGCGCTCGGCGGCGACGACTTCGATGAGGTGCTGATCAACTACATCGCCGAGGAATTCCGCAAGGCCGAGGGCATCGACATCCGCAACGACGCGATGGCCCTGCAGCGCCTCAAGGAAGCCGCGGAAAAGGCCAAGTGTGAGCTGTCCTCCAGCCAGGAGACCTCGGTCAACCTGCCGTTCATCACCG
Organism: uncultured Phycisphaeraceae bacterium; assembly: GCA_964543335.1. Lineage (GTDB taxonomy): Bacteria > Planctomycetota > Phycisphaerae > Phycisphaerales > UBA1924 > JANSXG01. Next base: position 15,412 of record CAZIXS010000025.1, read on the forward strand.
CCGACTCCAGCGGCCCGAAGCACCTGCAGGTGACCATCACCCGCAGCAAGTTCGAGCAGCTCATCGAGCCCCTGCTCGAGCGCATCAAGGGCCCGTGCCTCGCGGCGATCAAGGACGCCAAGATCGACACCAGCAAGATCAACGAGGTCGTGCTGGTCGGCGGCTCCACCCGCGTGCCCGCGGTGCAGCGCCTCTGCAAGGAGATCTTCGGCAAGGAGCCCGACAAGTCGTCGAACCCCGACGAGGTCGTCGCCGTCGGTGCCGCCATCCAGGGCGGCGTGCTGCAGGGCGATGTGAAGGACATCCTCCTGCTCGATGTGACCCCGCTCTCGCTGGGCGTCGAGACCCTCGGCGGCGTCATGACCAAGCTCATCGAGCGCAACACCACCATCCCGACCAGCAAGAAGGAACCCTTCTCGACGGCCCAGGACAACCCGCCCTCGGTCGAGCGCGAGTTCGCCAACGACAACCGCGAGCTCGGTCGCTTCCAGCTCACCGACATCCCCCCCGCTCCGCGCGGCATGCCGCAGATCGAGGTAGAGTTCGCGCTGGACGCCAACGGCATCCTGAATGTCACGGCGACCGACAAGAAGTCGGGCAAGAGCCAGAACATCACGATCCAGGGTTCGTCGGGCCTCGACAGCGCCGAGATCGAGCGCATGAAGCAGGAAGCCGAAGCCAACGCCGAGGCCGACAAGCAGAAGCGCGAACTCGTGGACCTCAAGAACCGTGCCGATGGCATGGTCCACCAGACCCGCAAGGCACTGGACGAGCACGGCGACAAGGTCTCCAGCGAAGTTCGCGGCAAGATCGAATCGGCGGTCTCGAATCTCGAGGGCAAGATCAAGGGCGACGACAAGGCCGCGATCGAAGCGGCTCTGAAGGAGCTCGAATCCGCCTCGATGGAACTCGGCAAGGTGATCTACGAGCAGGAAGCCGCCAAGGCCTCCGGCAGCACCGGTGCCGCTCCCGAAGACAGCACCGATGCTGGCTCGGACTCCGACGATGTGGTCGATGCCGAGTACAAGGTCAAGGAAGACTGATCAATACCGAGATCATCTCGTGAGATAAAGAACAACCGCGGTATGCTGAGCATGCCGCGGTTTTTGTTTGCGCGCACAAAGCAGGATTCATCCTCGCCAAGTCAGTCCGGCCCCTCACGCCCGTAGAGCCGGCGCCCGAGCCAGAGCGACACGCTCACCAGCCCGATCAGGACCGGTACCTCGACCAAGGGGCCGACCACGGTCGCGAAGGCCACGCCGGAGCCGATGCCGAAGACGCTGATCGCGACGGCGATGGCCAGTTCAAAGTTGTTCCCCGACGCGGTGAACGCCAGCGTCGCGGATCGCTCGTAGTCCGCGCCGAACTTCTTCGCGAGCAGGAAGCTCACCAGAAACATCGTGACGAAGTAGATCGTCAGCGGGATCGCGATGCGGACAAGATCCAGCGGACGATCGACGATGGTCTCGCCCTGCAGGCCGAACATCACGATGATGGTGAACAGCAGCGCGATCAGTGTGCACGGGGCGATGCGCGGGAGGAAACGCTGGGTGTACCACTCGTCGCCTTTGAGTGGGCGCAGAATGAAACGGGTGAGCATGCCCGCGAAGAACGGGATGCCGAGGTAGATCAGCACACTGATGAACACCTCGCCGATGGTGATGTCGACGACCGCGCCTTCGAGGCCGAGCACGCCCGGCAACCAGGTGATGAAGACCCACGCGTAGGCGCCGAAGAACAGCACCTGGAAGATGCTGTTGAACGCGACCAGACCCGCGGCGTAATCGCTGCTGCCCTTGGCCAGATCGTTCCAGACCAGAACCATCGCGATGCAGCGCGCGAGCCCGACCATGATCAGTCCGATCATGTACTCGGGGTGGTTCTGCAGGAAGAGGACGGCCAGCGCGAACATCAGCACCGGGCCGATCAGCCAGTTCTGCGCGAGCGAGAGCGCGAGGATCTTCCAGTCGCGGAAGACCTCGGGCAGTTTCTCGTAGCGCACCTTCGCCAGAGGCGGATACATCATCACGATCAGGCCGATGGCGATCGGGATGCTCGTTGAACCGATGGAGACGGCGTCGAGGGCATCACCGATGCCAGGCACGATTTTGCCGAGTGCTACCCCGATCGCCATGGCCAGGAAGATCCAAAGCGTCAGGAAGCGATCGAGAAAGCCGAGACGCTTGGGTTTCTCGGTGGCACAGGGCACGCACGGCGTGCCGTCGTGTTGAGCTTCACGCATCGGTCAACGCTCGGCCGGCTTGATCGCGGCGATGTCCAGGCTGGTCACGAAGTCGCTCATGCGCGTGCCGGCCGGGAGCGCCGACGCGATGCGGGCGTAGAGCGGATCCTGGAAACTGCCCATCGCGTCGATGTACTCGGGCTTGTCGGTCAGGGTGATCCGATCGAAACCGAGCCGGACCAGCGTATCGCGGATCTCGTCGATCAGAACCGCTCCGGCCACGCAGCCGACCAGCGCTTCGATATCGGCCTTCACCGAAGCCGGGAGTTCTCGGTGCAGCGCGAGGTCGGACACGGCGACGCGTCCGCCCGGCTTGAGCACCCGAGCGATCTCCGCCCACACGCGCGGCTTGTCTGGCGAGAGGTTGAGCACACAGTTGGAGATCACAACATCCACGCTCGCGTCGGCAACGGGCAGGTTCTCGATCTCCCCGAGGCGGAACTCCACATTTTCGAGGCCGGTGCGATCGCGGTACATCGCGGTGTTGCGTCGCGCGAGCGAAACCATGTCGGGCGTCATGTCGATGCCGATGACGCGCCCGGTCGCGCCGACCTTCGGCCCGGCGAGGAAGCAGTCGAAGCCGCCTCCAGAGCCGAGGTCGATGACGACTTCGCCGGCCTTGAGCGAAGCGAGGGCGGTCGGGTTGCCGCACGAGAGGCCCAGATTGGCTTCCTCAACGGAACCCGCGAGTTCGTCGGCGTCGTAACCGATGGCCTTGGCGAGCTGCTCCGGGCTGAAGGTCGCCGGGCCGCAGCAGCCGCCGGCGGGTGAGCAGCAGGATGCGCCGTTGTCCTTCGTCGCGACAGAATCCTGCATGGCCGACCAACCGCCACCGGTGGCGATCGCGGCGTAACCGGAACGGACCTTGTCACGCACGGTGTCGGCGTTCTGCTCGGACTTTGATGCCGGAGCGCAGCCTTGGGGGCCACAGCCGCAGGAGGATGAGTTGGTCTTGTTGTTCATGGGTGCAGGCCTTTCGCTGGGCAGAGTGAATCAGTGGCTGAGTGACTCGGGAAGAGTTTCGATGTACGCGCGGATCTCGTCGCGTACGCGCCGGTAGTGGTGCATCGCTTCTTCCTCGGTCGCGGCATGGGCCGCGAGTTTGGGCGGATCCTCGAAACCGGCATGCACGATGCGCGTTCGTGCTGGGAAGACCGGGCATGATTCGTTCGCCGCGTCGCAGACGGTGACGACGAAGTCGAAATCGATGCCGAGATCTTGCGGACGCTTGGAGGTGTGCGCCGAGATGTCCACGCCCGCTTCGGCCATGGCTTTGACCGCGAGGGAGTTGAGACCATGCGGACTCGTTCCCGCCGAGTACGCGTCGATCTGTGCGTGCTTCAGATGCTTCGCCCAGCCCTCGGCCATCTGGCTGCGGCAGGAGTTGCCGGTGCAGAGGAAGAGCACCGCAGGACGGATCGGTTCAGCAGCAGCCATCGGAGCACCCGCCTTCGTCAGAGGTACCGTCCGGGCAGCAGGTGTCGATGGCGTCGGCCAGCGAGCGCAGCGCCGCCGACAGTTCGCCGAAGCGGACGCGGTAGAGCACGCTGCGCCCCTGCTTCTCGGATTCGAGGATGCCCGCCTGCTCAAGCTGTTTGAGGTGGCGCGACACAACCGACAGATCGACCGAGCAGCACTCGGCGACCTCGCCGACCGAGCAGTAGCGTCCGCACTTGGCCAAGCACGCCAGCAGCCCGACGCGGGTCGGGTCGCCGAGGGCCCGGAACAGGTCCGGATCGAGCAGGGTGTCGATGGCGTGGCGACGCTTCACGGCCTGCTTGGGGCTGGCTGGGAGGGCACTGGATCTTTTGCTTACTTGCACCATAATGCAAGTATAACAGCGAACCGCACGCCGTCAAGACCATGCGATTTTTCGTACAAACAGTTCAGATGATCAGCGGCGGCATCGCTTGGCCCCGCGACAGCCCGCAGCGGACCAGCAGGTCGTGGAGCTGTTCGGCATCGTGGGCAGAGAAATCGTGCGGGGCGTAGCCATCGACATCCAGCACGGCGTAGACCTTGCCCTGCTCATCGAAGCACGGCACGACGACCTCGGAGCGGTCGCGCGGATCGCAGGCGATGTAACCGCCTTCGAGCTTGGCCACATCCCCCACCACAATCGGCACCGCCTCCCGGTAGGACCGGCCGCACATGCCGCCGAGGCCGATTGGCGAGCAGGCGGGCTTGGGCTGGCGTCGATCAAGGAGCATCTCGTGGGCGCTCGGGCGAAGGTGCTGGCCGTGCATATCGGTAAAGGGGCAATCGGGGGCGAAATAGAACCCGACCCACGAGTAGCCCCGCAGGGCCGCGGCGGCCTCACCGGTCAGCGAGCGATCCAGGGTGGCCGGATTGCCGAACACCTCCCAAAGCCGGTCGATGAGCACCCCCATACGCTGTTCGCGAGCCAGTGCGGAGTCGGGGAGGGAAACCAGGGAGTAGTCGCGGGGGTCGGTGGTCAGCATGGCGGGATGCTACGCCACGAAAGGTGCAAAAAGAAAAGCGTGGGTGAACCGGGTCGGAGGCTCACCCACGCATGAACCCTGCCGCAAGAACAAACACGACCAGCTGGGACCGTGGTCGAACGATGCGGGGGCTGCACCTGTGAGATGTTCCACAGGCCAAAAAGTTCACCCTCTTGGGGCCCGATCCTCAAAATGGTCCAAAAAGATGCGCGCATGAAAAACGCTCGCGGTGACGCGAGCGCTGTCATTCGGGCTTCCGCTCGGCGATCAGAGGGTCGCGGAGGTGAAGGGCAGCAGGCCCATGTGGCGGGCACGCTTGATGGCCTGGGCGAGCTTGCGCTGCTCAGCCGCGGTGGTGCCGAGGCGCTTGCGGCTGTAGATCTTGCCGTTGGGGCTCAGCATGCGGCGGAGGGACTCAACATCCTTCCAATCGACGTAGGACGAGCCGTTGGCGGTTTCCTTGAGGACATTGGTGCGGGGGCCGCCGAAACGGTTGAACTGGCTCATGCGTGATCTCCGTCGTGGTCGTCGATGGCCCGGGGCAGAACCTCGGGCGACGGGTGGGGATTGACAGGGTCCGCTCCACTCGAGCGGGTCGGCAATGGTATCCGAAGGGCCCAGATGCGCCAAGCAGGCGAGGTGGTCCGCGCTCAGAACTCGCGCTGGATGACCGCCGAGGCCAGATCAAGCAGGTAGGACCGGGCGGGGGAGTCCGGCAGAACCTCGACGGCGATCTTCGCGTCGGCCACGAGATCCGCCGCCGATGTGCGGGCGTACTCGATCGATCCGGCCTGCTCGAGGAGCCCAACGAGGCGACGACGCTGGGTCAGGTCGAGGTGCGACCCGCTGTGAACCTGGGCAAGAACGCTCTGGGCTTCCGGGCCGCCGCTTTCGAGGAAGTGGATCAGGGGCAAGGTGAGTTTGCCGAGTTCGAGATCTCGCCCGAGCGGCTTGCCGACCAGTCGCTGCTCACCGACCAGGTCGAGCAGGTCGTCCTGAATCTGGAAGGCGGTGCCGAGGTTCATACCGTAGCGGTAGAGCGCATCGGCCACGCTCTGCGGGGCGCCCGAAAGCAGCGCACCGAGTTCGCAGGCGACGGCGATCAACGCCGCGGTCTTACGCTCGATGATGTTGTAGTAGGTATCGCGCGTGAGCTCAGCGTCACCACGGTGCGAGAGCTGGAGAATCTCCCCTTCGCAGACGATCGAGGTGATCTCGCCCACACGGATCGCGCAGTGCGTGCCCGCCTCGGCGTCGAGCTTGGCACAGAGGTGAAAAGCCTTGGAAAGCAGGTAATCCCCGAGGATCACCGACTGTTCATTGCCTTTGAGAGCGTTCACCGAGGGCCCGCCCCGACGCTCTTCGGCGTGGTCGAGCACATCGTCGTGGACGAGCGTGGCGAGATGGATGAGTTCGATCACGCTGCCCGCGGTCGCGACGCGTCGGAAACGCGGATCCTCGACGCCGATCGGCTGAGACTGGCCCGAGAGCGATTCGGAGGCGAGCGCGCTGACCATCGCGATGGCGGGGCGGAGCATCTTGCCGTGGTAGCGTTCGGCGAGACGGACGAGCTGCTCCACTTCGCCGACGGGCGTGCGGAGCTGATCGTGCATGATGTCGACGGCGCGAACGAGCCCCGCGGCGACGAGATCCGCCACAGGAGCCGGTGCTGGCGCGATGTCCACGAGGGTTGGCATAGTGCTCATATCGTACGCCAGACCGGGCCGGTTTGCATTAGTTTCAAAAAGAATTGAAAGAAAAACCTCTGATCCGCCCGGGAAGCCGGTGAAACCCGCGTTTTTACTTCTGCGCCACGATGTACGAGACCCACGCCGGGTCGGCTTCGCCCTGCAGGGTTGGGGAGTACTCGCCGTTGCCCTCGCCGCTCTCCTCGTCGGTGCCTTCCCAGTAGACATCGACCTGCTTGAAGCCGGCCTCGGTCAGGATCTCGCGGAGTTCGGGCAGGGTCCACATGCGCCAGACATAGGTGAAGGCGTTCTTGATCTTGGACTTGTCGGGGAAGTGAAAGTGGATCTTGCAGACCATCTCACCGGTGATGGGGTTGTACTTGTGCTGGTCCCAGACATAGGTGAAGCCGTCTTTGGAGTAGGCGTCGATGCCGATCTTCGTCGGGCCGTGGTCCGCTTCGATCTCGCGCTCGTCTTCGGTTTCGGCGTAGCTCTCGTGCCCGCCGAAGCAGTCGAGGAACAGCACGCCGTCGTCCTTGAGCGCGGCGCGGCACTTTTCGAAGTACGACCGGAGCAGGTCGCGCTGCTGGAAGATGAAGTAACTGAAGTTCATCGCGAGGATGGCGTCGACCGGCTCGGTCTCGACGGAGAGCACATTGTCGCGGCGCAGATCGACGCGGGACTGGGCCTCTTCGCTGAGCGCGCTGAGCTTGTGATCGCGCCCCCACTGCAGGGTTGGCTCATCGAGGTCGATGCCGATGGCGCGATTCTCGGCGTGCCGGGACACGAACTCACACGAGGTGTTCGCGGTGCCGCAGAAGTCCTCGCGGATGAGGCGGAGCGGGCGCTTGCGGATGGTCTCGAATGTCTCGGTCACGAAGTCGATTTCGGCTTCGACGCACTGCACCGACGCTTCGTAGCAGACATGGCGATCGGCGATTTCGGCGAGGAACTGGCCGGTGCGGTTGCGCCGGGTGCCCTTCTTGCCTGAGAGTTTGCCGGGTTTGATTTCGGGCTGCGGGAAACTGGCCATGGCGGTCTCTGCGGTCTGCGTGGTGGCTGTGGACTCGATCAAGTCTCTCTCCTGAGCGGGTGGTCTCTGCTGGATGAGGCGTGAGTGTACCGGGGCAGGGCGTGCGCGCCGGGTTGATGCCGATGGTCCATACAAAAAAGAACAGGCCGACTCCGAGGAGTCGGCCTGTGGATCGATCAGATGATCGTGATCAGATCAGCTTGCCTCAGAAGAGGAGCTGGAACTGAGCGCGGATGCCGATCTCGCCGTCGTCGGAGTCGCCGAGGAGGCCGACGCCCGAGTTCGCGGAGACGATATCGTTCTGCGAGACCTGGTCGAGGAACCACTGCAGGTCAACCGTGAACTTCGCGGCGTGGCCGTGCATGTAGTAGTTGGCACCGACGGTGATGGTGTTGAAGTCTTCGTTGTTGGCGTAGGCGTTGTCAGCGAAGACCGAGTCCCAGCGACCGAAGATTTCCCACTTCGACTCGGGGATACGGAAGGCAGCCTGGATGACCGCACCGAAGTCGTCGGCGTCGGTACCGCCGTCGATGTCGAGCGAGCGGCCGATGAAGGCACCGAAGACGCTCCAGCCATCACCTTCGACGGCGGCGTCGACGGTGTAACCGAAGTTGTTGTAGTCGAGGTTGCCAGCACCACCGATTTCACCGGCTTCCCAGTGAGCAGCGGCACCGAGCATCCAGGCGGTCTCGGAACCGGCTTCGGAGGTGAAGTCACGGAACTGACGCCAGTTGCCCGAACCGAGGTACTCGAAGCGACCGGTGAAGGACCAGTCGGCCTCGCCACCACCCCAAGCGCCGGTGGCGTTGGAGGTGTTGTAGTCGGTGTTGTCGGTGTTGGCACCGTCGGAGAAGGCGACCTTCAGGTTCCAGTCGTCCGCGTTGTAGGCGTACTGGATGCCCTGCGAGCGGTCCTGGTTGAAGACTTCGTTGGCGATCGACCGGTCAGCGGCGAGCTGGCTGGTGGAGCTGACGAGCTCTTCCTTGAGGAAGGGGGCCTTGAACTGGCCGAACGAGATGTTGGAGTTCTCGTTGATGGCCATACGGACCCAAGCGTCTTCCAGCTGGAAGTTGCCGCCGGAGCGGTTGAAGGCACCAACGACCTTGAAGTCGATGTTGTCGTAGACGGTACCGTCGAAGTTGAGCTTGGTGCGACGGGTGGAGAAGCCACGCTCGTCGTCGTTATCGGTGGTGCCACCGAGGTCGTCGCCGAGGTTCAGCGAGTAGCGGAACTGGACTTGACCACCCACGTTCAGGCGGAAGTTGCCGCCCGAGGAGGACAGGAAGAACTTGCCGTCGTGACCGGCGTTGCCGCCGGAGGACTGCAGGCTCGAACGGGTTTCGGCGTCAGCCAGCATTTCGGCAACGATGGCCCGCGCCTCGTCCGCAGTGATAGCGGAATCAGCGACGGCGGTGCCGGCGAGCGTGGCGCCCGCGATCAGGGACAGGCACTGGGTCAGACTCATGATGAGACTCTCCTAAAAATTCTTCGCGGTGATGGTTTGTGGCCGTCAGGCCGGAACCTCTGGCTTTCACGATTCAGAGCCAACTCAGCTCTGACTTGAAGTCCCGCTCCAGCGACCACCAATTCACCGCTATCAGATGGAACGATCGCCAAGTGAGTGATTGCTATCTTAGTCGCCCATGATAGCAAACGCAAACAATACCGATATCTGTTTTCGACCCTGCAAGCCGGGCCTGTCCACAAATCACCCGTAAAAAACCGGCTCAATTCTCCATGCCTCCCAGACGAGGGCTCGGGGAGTTTTCCCCCCAGTCCCCCTGCTCCCCCTAAGGTGTTGATTTTGCCTGAATTACGGCAAATCCAGAATGCAGCAGGTCCGAGAACCCCGAAGGGAGTTCTCGGACCTGAAGACTGGCATCCGGGGTCCGGTGAGGGCGAAATCGCGAAAACTCACCGGATTTGAAGAGAAAAAAAAACGCGGAAAATTCAAAAAACCGAGGCTCCGGGCGGTGGAAAACTCAGGCCGTCGTGACCTCAAGCACCTCGAGGCAGCGGTCCACGACCTGCTTCACGCTCAGGCCGCAGTACTCCAGAACCGCCTCGGGCGTGCGCCCGGACTTGGGAATGCGGGTGACATGCATCTGAGCGAGCTCGAAGCCATCGCCGGAGGCCGAGAGGGCGTCGGCAACTGCGGAGCCGAAGCCGCCGCCGTAGTTGTCTTCGAGGGTCAGGATGCGTCCGCCCGAAGCGTTGGCGACATCGAGGAGTTTGTCCTCGTCGAAGGGCAGGGAGTAGAGGTCAACCAGACCAGCGGAAACGCCGGCCTTGTCGAGTTCCTCGAGGGCCTTGTTCGCCTCGTGGACCATGTAGCCCGAGGCCACGAGCAGGATGTCGCGCCCTTCGGCGAGCTGGTGGAAGCCACCAAGGTTGAAGACATCGTCGTCGGAGTAGAGGAACTCGGTTTCCGGACGCAGGGTCCGCATGTAGCAAGCCCCCTCGTATTCGGCCATGATCTCGGTCAGTGCATACGCGGCGTACGCGTCGGCGGGCTGCAGGACATAGCAGGCCGGGTTGCCACGATGGTCGCGGGCGGTGGCGAAGCTGCGGAACCAAGCGACATCGGGGAGCGACATCTGGCTCGGGCCATCGGAGGCGAGTGAGATGCCCGCGTGGGATCCGACGAACTTGATGTTCGCGCCCGAGTTGATGGCCATCTCGATCTGGTCGTACGCCCGGGTCAGGAACTTGGCGAAGGTCGAGACGAAGGGGATCTTGCCGGCGGCGGAGAGGCCCGCGGCGACGGAGATCATGTTCTGCTCGGCGATCTTGCACTCGATGAAACGCGAAGCGAGCTCGGGATCGTTGGCGAAGTCGATCGCGAAGGTGGAGTTGGAGACATCGGCGTCGAGGCAGACCACATCCTTGTTGGTCTTTCCGAGCTGCTGGAGCGCCAGGCCGTAGGCCCGGCGGGTGGCAAAGCGTCCGGTGTGGACGACGCTGGTCATGTCCCGGGCCGCCATCGCCTGCGTGAAGCTGGGCATATCGCCGGAAGCGGTGTAGTCCTCGGGCTCCGCGGCGGCCGGGGGCTGGATGGTGAAGGCGTCGGTGCTGCTGAGGGTGCTGGTGAGTTCAGCGCGACGCTCGGCGAGCTCGGCGATGGCGTTCTCGAGCTGCTGACCGGTGGCGGGCTTGCCGTGCCAGCCGCCGCCCTGCAGGCTCGGGGTACCCCAGCCCTTGACGGTCTTGGCAACGATGGCCACCGGCTTGGCGTTGGCATCGCCGGAAATCTCAATGAAGCGATCGAGGGCCTTCTTGATCGCGGCGGGGTCATGACCGTCGATGGTCAGAACTTCGTAGCCGTAGGCCTCGAGCTTGGCGGCAGTACGCTCGGCGGACTGCTGCTTGCTGACCTTGGCGGCCTGGCCGTAGCTGTTGCAGTTGAAGATGGAGCAGACATTGGTGAGGCCGCGATCGACGATATGGTCGAGGGCTTCGGCGATCTGGCCCTCGCGGGATTCCCCATCTCCGATGATGCAATAGATGCGTCGATCAAGCCCGTCGAGACGAGCGGCCTCGGCGAGACCGGCGGCAACGGAGAGGCCCTGGCCCAGGGAGCCGGTCGCCGCGTCGAACATCGGCATACCTTCCATGGGGTTGGGGTGGCCGTCGAGGCAGGAGTCGATTTCGCGCAGGGTCGCCAGATCGTCCACGGTCATCGCGCGGCGGCTGTTGGGGTCTTGGCCGAAGTGGATGCCGAGGGTGGCGGCGGCGGCGTAAACGATCGGAACGGCGTGCCCCTCGGAGAGGACCAAGCGGTCGGCGGTGGGGTAATCGGGCAGTTCGGGCGAATGCCGCATGGTGTGGAAGTAGAGAACCGTGGTGATATGGCCAAGGCTGCTGGCGGTGGTCGGGTGTCCGCTCCCGGCCTGGGCGCACATCTCGAGAGCCAGACGGTCGAGTTCGATGGCCTGGGCGTGCACCGCTGCTTCGAATGACATGGGATGGTCCTTACCTTCTATAGGGCGCTGCGTGGAGAGCGAATGGGCTGTGGTGCAGCGCGTGATACCCGAACTGTTTTCAAACAAACCGCGCACCACGCTGGGCGTGGATGTGCGGGGTGGCTCAGTATCACGCATCGCCGGGCAGTCCACAACCGATTTCCCGGGTCGAACGACCGAGAAATTCATCTCTGATGCAAATGCTTCAGCCCAAAGGTAGCGGTTTGTGGGCGAGCGGTGGGAATCGTGTCCGATGCGCCGAGGGCCGATTCGGAATGCGGATACTCGGACCAGTGCCCAAGCCCGGCGGGCCACCAGAGGTTGTACCCGGAGGCCCGACCGACTCGCGGTATTGTGCGTGTTGGGTACAATCTGCCGAACAGAAGCCCCGGCGACTGGCCGGGCCACATCCGCGTCGGGCGCCGGCCCTGAGTGCTGAACGGAGTAGGAATCGATGAAGGTGATCTGTGACCGAGCCGCGTTGATGGATGCGGTGAACCTTGTCTCCGGAGTTGTGGCTGGGCGATCGCCGCGCCCGCAGCTCACCTGCATCAAGTTCGAGGCAAGCAAGGATGGAGACGGCGGCGCGGGAACGATCACGCTGAGCGCCACCGACGCCGAGATTTCGATCCGGATGACCAGTGCGCAGGCCGAGATTCAGAAAGAAGGCGAGGCGCTGATCCCCGCCGACAAGTTGCGTCAGATCATCAGCGCGGAAGACAAGGATCCGACGCTCACGCTTGAAACCGACGGCGAGGTCACGAACATTCGTGGTGCGGATGCGCACTTCAAGGTGTACGGCTACCCGCCCTCTGATTTCCCGAAAGTGCCTGAATTTCCAGAAGATTCGGGGGACGACTCCTTCACGATCGATGCCTCCACCCTCTCGACGCTGATCACCCGCACCACCTTCTCCACGGCCCGCGAAAACTCCCGGTACGCCATCAACGGCGTGCTGATGCGGCGCGAGGGCAAGAAGATCGAGATGGTGGCGACCGATGGTCGTCGTCTCGCGCTCGCGAAGGCCACCGCCAGCGAGTTCAACGGCGATGGCCCTTCGACCTGCATCGTGCCGACCAAGGCGCTGACGATGGCCAACAAGCTGCTCAGCGGTTGCGATCAGGTCCGCGTCGCGGTGACCGACAACCAGATCATCCTCAAATTCGACGATTCCGATGTCGCTGGAGCGGGCGGTACGGTTCTGGCCTCGAACCTCGTGGAGGGCACCTTCCCTCCCTATCAGGATGTGATCCCGAAGGATCAGGATAAAAGGGCCACCTTTGCGGTCGAATCGCTGGGTTCGGCTGTTCGGCGAGCTGCCCTGCTCACGAACGAAGAGTCTCGCGGCGTGCGGATGGCCTTTGGCAAGGACAGCCAGGCGCTGAAGATCTCCAGCCGCGCCCCGGAGATGGGCGAGGCGGAGATCAATGTTGAGATGAAATCGTTCGACGGCGACGACATCGAGATCGGTTTCAACCCGGCGTTCATCACCGATGCGCTCAAGGTGCTTCCCGGCGAGGAGGTCATGATCGAGATGAAAGCCCCGAACAAGCCGGGGATGATCAAGAGCGGCACTGACTTCGTCTACGTCGTGATGCCGGTCAACCTGCAGTGACTGAGGCGGCCTGAGACCCACAGGGGCTGATTGCCTGCTTACCTATGGGCAAAGTTGCGGGCGTTCGCTGATTAATTTTGGATTTGCAGGCCTCGGCCCTCGTTCCGGGGTATAGTTTCAAGTCGGCGGATCGCCAACCAGCCGATAAATCTGCATCCCACGAAGAGAGATTGAGGGCATACATCATGACACGCACGATCGCGATCGCGGCTGCCGGTTTGCTCGCTGCCTGCGGTGCAGCGCACGCCGGCCTTCAGGGCATTGTCTTTACGAGCCAGCAGCAGAACGCCGTTCGTTTCTTGGACACGAACACAAACTCGGTGAGCACCCTCTGGGCGTCACCGAATTCCGCTACGCGGCTGGCGAACATCACTGCCGGACCCGGCGGCGAGTTCTATGTTGCCGATGGCCGCGTGCCGTTCCCGAACCTCACCGACGCGGGTGTCCTACGCCTCGACAACCTCTTCGGTGTCGCGAGCGCGTCGTACCTCACCCAAGGCGACCCGCTCCAGAACCCGGTCGGCCTCGTGTATGACCCGACCACCGCGGGCCTGATCACGGTCTCCAATCCCGGGTCTCCGGTGACGGCGGATACCGTGGACGGGATTTTCTCGGTGTCGCTGGGCGGCAGCGTCGGGCCGATCCACATCGAGGATAACAACGGCACTGGCGTTCGATTTGACGACGGGCACTCGATCGTGGCCGACCCGTTCTCGAACGACTATTTCGTGACGTCGGTGAATGGAGGATCCTTCGACAATGGTCTGGCAGACGGACGGTCGTCAACCATCTGGCGACTCGAGTACAACGGGAACTCGAACTCGTTTGACCTGAGCGACGCCCCGGTGGTGGACTTCGCGGCGGGCGAGACCGGATTCGGGACCGACCTGCTCAACATTCGGGGCATCGCCGCGGTTCCCGGCTCCAGCAGTCTCTGGGTCACTGACTTCACTAACGGAACCATTCTGCGTGTCGATCTCGATGGGTCCGGGAACTTCCTCTCCCTGACCCAGGTTGCTTCGGGGCTCAGTGAGCCGGAATCAATCATCTACAACCCTCTGACCAGCCAACTCGTGTTTACCGAGCGGGGCGGCCTCACGGACTCGAAGATCTCGGCGATCAACCTCGACGGCACCGGCTACGAGGTTCTCCTCGAAGGCGAGCACGCCCGAGGGTTCTACATCATCCCGTCGCCCGGCACCGGCGCGATCCTGATGCTGAGCGGTCTCGCGGCCGCTCGCCGCCGTCGCTGCTGATTCCGCAGAGCTCAGTCACGATTCTCAGGAGTCCTCGCCGATGTGCGGGGGCTTTTTTTTCAGGCCCGGCACGCCTTTCCGTCGGTGCGCCATCGGCGTACCATGCCCGCCCTATGGAAACGATACTCGACGCCATCTTCCCGCTCAGCCCCCAGTTCTTCGTGGGCGTGATCACCGCGGTGGTTGTGATCCATGTGGTGCTCGCATCGGTCGGGTTGTTCGTGTACTTCGAGCGCAAAGTCTCGGCGTACATCCAGGACCGCATCGGCCCGAACCGGGTCGGCTTTGACCTCGGGCTCCCGTTCCTGCAGAAGCTGTTTCGCGGGTTTGGGTTCTGGGGGTTGGGCCAGTCGCTGGCCGACGGCCTGAAGTTCATCCTCAAGGAAGACTACCGCCCACCGGCCACCGACAAGTTGCTGTTCAGTCTCGCTCCGATGCTCGCGGTGGTGCCGGCGCTGATCGGCTGGGCGGTCATCCCGTGGGGCGGCATCATCGAGATCAACTCGATCGTGATCGGCGGACGAGAGATCGTCACCGCCGGTGATGCGATCGTGGGTGCCGCGGCGGTGGATATCGGCTTTATCTTTATCCTCGCGGTGGCCTCGATGAGCGTGTACGGCGTGACGCTCGGCGGCTGGGCCTCCAACAACAAGTACTCGTTCCTCGGTGGCATGCGTGCCTCGGCGGGCATGATCTCCTACGAGATCCCGATGGGCCTGTGCCTACTGGTGATCGTGCTGACCGCCGGAACGGTCGGGCCCCACTCGATCCTGACTTCGCAGACAACCGGTGGGTTGTGGTACATCTTCGTCCACCCGCTGGCGGCGGTGCTCTTCTACGCGTGCATCCTTGCTGAAGGTAACCGCTCGCCCTTCGACAACGCCGAGAGCGAGCAGGAACTGGTCGGCGGCTGGCACACCGAGTACTCCTCGATGCGCTTCGCGCTGTTCTTCCTCGCGGAGTTCGCGCACCTGGTCACCGGCTCTGCGTTCTTCGTGCTGCTGTTCCTCGGCGGCTACCACCTGCCCTTCGTCCCGGCTCTGCAGCCCGAGGCCACGGGCCTGCTG
>CAZIXS010000026.1:0-2429 GCA_964543335.1 uncultured Phycisphaeraceae bacterium
CATGCTGTTGAAGAGGGCTCCGGACTGGAAGAGGATGCCGAACTTCTTGCGGACGGCGTTCATCTCGTCTTCGGAGAGGCCGCAGATGTCCTGGCCGAAGAGTTCGACGGAGCCCTCTTCGGGTTTGAGCGAGCCGATCATGTTGCGGAGCATGGTGGACTTGCCGGAGCCGGAGCCGCCCATGATGACCATGGTCTCGCCGGGGTAGACCTCGAGGTTGACGCCATCGAGGACGGTGAGGTCGCCGAAGCGCTTGACGAGGTTGCGCACTCGGATGACGGGCTCGGGATGGGCGGGGTGATCGGTCATGGCGCGGCGATAGGGTACCCGCGGGGCGGATTCTGGGGTGGGGATGGGGTTTCTATCGGGCGTTTGGGGGGGGTGGGTGGAGAAAGGGGGGCCGCTGCCCTATCGCACCGAGTAATACTCGGTCATCTCGATGAAGGCGACCGCAAAGCCCGCGAAGCACACGAGGATGGGTGGCACGCAAAGCCAGATCCTCAGCGATACCTTCATCTTCAACGGTCTCAGGAGTACCACGACCAAGGCCGCAAGTGCTGCGATGGACAGGATCAGCCACAGGGCTACAGGAAGCAAGACCGGCCACTCCGGAACGCTCCCGCCTTGGAAGTAGTCTTGTTGGTTCGGTGACATAGCAAACGCGATCTGGCCAGCCAACATCACGCAGAGAATCAGTAGAGAACCGACATAGGTGAATCGACGGTAGTTGATCGGTTGAACGGGCATGTTTGTATTCTAGGTGAATGGCGTTGTCTCACCGATGCAGTGGGCTCCTCGTGGGCTTCGCTGCGCGACGACCACGCCACCCGTCTGTAGTAGGGCTGACTCAATGAATCAACGCTTTATCAACTGGCTGAACAAGCGCCCAGATGACGATCCGATCGCCATACTCATAGCCCTCCTTTTCTTCGGAGGCTTGATCGTACTTTTTCTCCTCTTCATCTGGTCCATAGTCACCGGCAGCTGGGTGGTCTTCGGAATTGTTCTTCTCGTTTACCTCGTCCTCATCAACATTTGATCCAGATAGAATTGATCGAGGAGCTCGCTTGAGCGACTCCCAGCAGGAGTACTCTCGCATGGACCGTGATCCGCACAAGCACAAGGAACTTGGGACCGACCTCTTCGCAGTGGGATTCGTCCTCGTGATCCTCGCCTCCCTCATCTGGACCGCCTGGATCGTGATCTCGTTCATCGTCTCCGCGTTCATTTAGCAAGCTGACTCGTTGCGGACAGGTACGGATTTTTCATGCTCTCGTCCGACCCAGTTGGGCCCAGCCCACGCGGAGAGCGGGATGATGTGAGATACTTTCGACTTCGGTGGCGGCTCCTCGTGGGCTTCGCTGCGCGAAGTCCACGCCACCCGGTGAGGCTGAGGTCGGAGCGGTCGGAAGGTTCGGGCCGCCCCCTCATCCGTCAGTCGATCTTCGATCGACTGCCACCTTCTCCCTCGAGGGGAGAAGGAGAGCGTGCCGCTCTTTCATCGGGTTGCGGTTTGGGCCTTCCCCTTCGGCTCCACCACCGAGCGCCTCACCGGCGGCGTGTCGCTCAGTTCCTGGATTGCCATCGAGATGTCGCGGACTTCGATGAGTTTCAGACCCTTGGGCGGTGTGATCTTGGTGCCTTTGGGGACGAGCAGGCGGGTGTAGCCGAGGCGGGCGGCTTCGCGGATGCGGGCTTCCATCTGGGTGACGGGGCGGACTTCGCCGCCGAGGCCGACTTCGCCGACGGCGGCGGTGGCTTCGGGGAGGGCGCGCATGAGGTGGGAGCCGGTGATGGCCATGGCGAGCGCGAGGTCGGAGGCGGGTTCGGAGACGCGCACGCCGCCGACGGAGGAGGCGAAGACATCGCGGTCGTAGAGGTTGATGCCGGCGTGCTGTTCGAGCACGGCGATGAGCATGGCCAGGCGGTTGGTGTCGACGCCCGAGGCTTTGCGCTTGACCGAGCCGGGGAAGCCGGTGGCGGTGAGGGCCTGCATCTCGACGAGGACGCAGCGCGAGCCGGACACGGTCGGCACGACGCAGGAGCCGGGGCGCGGGCCGCCTTCGAGCGAGCCCGCGGCGACGCTCGCGCCGTCGGGGACTTCGGTCAGGCCGCGCTGGCTCATCTCGAACAGGCCGATCTCGAGCGTGTTGCCGAAGCGGTTCTTGATGGAGCGGACGACGCGATGGGCGTGGTAGCGGTCGCCCTCGAAGTAGAGCACGACATCGACGAGGTGCTCGAGCAGGCGCGGGCCGGCGAGCGTGCCTTCCTTCGTGACATGGCCGATGAGCACGACGGCGACGCCAGAGGCCTTGGCGAGGTAGACGAGGTCGGTGCAGCAGCGCCGGATCTGCGTGACGCTGCCGGGCGAGGCATCGAGGTCGGCCTTGTAGACCATCTGGATGGAGTCGATGACGAGGACCTCGGGC
>CAZIXS010000026.1:2439-30219 GCA_964543335.1 uncultured Phycisphaeraceae bacterium
GCCTGCTCGACGATGCGCGCGAGGTTGGTGTCGGCGAGGACGAAGAGGTTGTCGTCGGCGCCGGGCTCGTCGAGGACTCCCAAGCGCTCGGCGCGGAGTTTGACCTGCTCGGCGGATTCTTCGCTGGTCACATAGAGGGTCTTGCGTTTGCGCGACGCGAGGCCGCCCATGCCCTGCAGGAGGAGGGTGGACTTGCCGATGCCCGGATCGCCGCCGAGGAGGACGACCGCGCCGGGGACGATGCCGCCACCGAGCACGCGATCGAACTCGCCGATGCCGGTCATGAGGCGGGGCTTGCCGGCGTCCTCGCCGGTGGCCTCGCGGATGGGTACGGCGGAGGGTGTGGCGCCGGAGATGAGTTCGTGCCCGTCGGGTCCGGCGGCGGCGTTGGCCCAGGCGGTGGCGAGGCCGCGCTGGGGGTCTTTGTCGGAGGAGGCGTCGACGGCGAGTTCTTCGAGGGTGTCCCACCCGCCGCAGGAGGGGCACTTGCCCATCCATCGGAGTTCAACGGCGCCGCAGGATGAGCAGACGAAGTTGCGTCGTTTTTTTGCCATGGGCGGAGTATAGCGAACAGAGTGCTAACAGGTGGCGGAATTTCAGGGCCTTGGCGGTGGGCCACTGCTGTGGCCGTTGTGGCCGGTGCCGCCATCGTTGCCTCTTCGGCCTTGGCCGGGGGTGCGGGGGAGTTGGTTTTCGGGTTGGGCGGGTGACCAGCGGATGCCTCGGTATCCCGGGAAGGCATCGCCTCCGAGGCCGCCGAGTCCGCCGACGGGTTCGGGGCCATAGCCCTGTCCGCCTTGGCCGCCGTGCCCGCCGGGTCCGCCCATGGCCTGTCCGGCGTGACCGGGGTGGCCGGGGTGGGCGTGTTGGCCACGGCGTTGTGCGGGCATGTCGGGATGGTCGGGGTACATGCCGGGGCGGCCTCCGTCGCCGCCGTTGCCAGCTTCGGCGTCGCCGCCTCTGCCCCCGATGCCGCCGTCGCCGGCGGGCTTGGCGTACATGGGGTGCTTGGGGTCGAGTCGGTTGGTGTTGCCGCCATTTCCGCCGTTGGCACCGCCGCCGCCGACGGCGTAGCCGGCGCTGCCGCCGTTGCCTCCGTTTCCGGCGGGGAGGATTTCGAGGACGGCACCGGTGGAATCGCGGACGATCTCTGCATCGAGGCCGTGGCCTCCCTGGCCGCCTTGCCCGGAGATGGCGTTGACGCCGTGTGCACCCGTACCACCCTTTTCGCCGGGTGCGCCTTCCTTGCCTTCGAGCGCTTCGCCGGCGGCCCATGAGATCTGGCGCGGGTCTTCGTAGAAGTCGAGTTCTTCGAGCCAGGCGGGGTAGCGCCAGTCGCGGCTTTCGGCGTTCCCTCCGTCTCCTGCATCGCCTCCGCTGCGGAGTTCGCCGTTGGTTGCCTGGGTGTACCCGTCGCCGCCGTTGCCGGCGTGTCCGGCGACGATGGTGGTGTTTCTGATGGAGGGTTTGCCGGTCCAGAGGACATTGGCGTGTATTTCGACGGAGCCGCCGTTGCCGCCGTTTGCGGCGGGGCCGCCGTGGCCTCCGTTGGTGGCTTCGATGCGTTCGAGTGAGGTTTTGAGGAGTGGTGCTTCGATGTGGATGCTGGCGCCGCTGCCGCCGTGCTGGAGCGGTGCGTTGGCGTCGTTGCCGGCGCCGGGGCGGAGTTTGCCGTGGAGTTCGATGGAGGCGGCGCTGTGGAGGCGGATGGATCCGGCGTGTGCGCCGGGGCCGTGGTTGAGGGTCTGGATGGTGCCGGAGTCGGGGAGGGAGATGGGGCCGAGGGCGTAGATGGTGAGGTTGGGGCGGCCTCTGGACTCGACGCCGTCGACGACGAGTTTGCCCTCGATGCGGACTTCGCCGCCGACGCGGAGTTCGACGGGGCCCTGGAGGACGAGGGTTTCACCGGCGGGGATGACGAGCTCGGCGTATTCGAGGACGCTGCCGGGGAAGGCGAGGGAGTCTTGAGCTGGGGCTGGCCGAAGTTCAGCGGTGGGCTGTGCGGCGGAGGCGGTGGGAGAAGTGATCGTGGTAAGCGCAACGATCGCGCCGCAGCAGAGCAGGAGGGTGCGGGTGGTCATGGGGGGTTCCTCCGTGGGAAGGGGGCGCTGGAAGCGCGAAGGGGAAGGGCGTGCGTCGTGCCGCCGTCTGGTTCGAGGGTACCCGGGATGGGGGTGAGTTCAAAGGAAAATCTCGGACCACAAGAAATGTTCAATCAGAGGGCTTGATCAAGATGCCCACCGGATGTGGTGTGAAGAGTTGGCGTCCGTTTGCACAGGCGGCTCACTGTCCGGGATTGGACTTGCAGTGGGTTGATTTCAGTGGAGGGCTCGGAAACGCCCGTCGATAGGTGGGTAACTGTCTGTCCCCTCTGAGCGGAGGGGCTGTGATTCGAGTTGATCTGCGATCCGGAGATATGCCGTGAGCATTCGAACCAAGACCGTGCTGCCGATCGGTGTGGCCCTGCTGCTCGCCGTGCTGATGCTGACGCTGTGGACGGTGCGGTCTGCGGAGCGGCTGTCGGCGGAGGGTGTTTCCGGTCAGGAGCGGATCATCGACGCGAACATCGTGGAGCGATTCGAGAAGCAGATGCGGACCTTCGAGGAATCGATCGGTTTCATCGGTGATTCCGCGACGCGACTCGCGGCTTCGATGAGCGCGGTGCCGGGCGTTGAAGAGGCGTACCGTGTCGCGCATTCCGGCGATATCAACGACGAGGCCGACGCCAAATCGCAGGAAGCCCGCGTGCGGCTTCGCGAGATTTTCGGTCCTCTGCTGCGTGTGCATGAGGAAGCAACCGGCGAAGTTCTGCAGCTGCACTTTCATCTTTCTTCGATCCGGAGTCTCGCGCGCTTGTGGCGCACCGATCACCAGGTTGTGCGCGATGGCGTGAAGATGGATGTCACCGATGATCTGAGCGGATTTCGTGAGACGATCCGCGCGGTGGCGCAATCCGGCGAGCCTGTGCAGGGCATAGAGGTGGGGCGAGGCGGGTTCGTGGTGCGCGGACTGGTGCCGGTCCGGGTTGACGGGCGGGTGCTGGGCTCGGCGGAGGTTCTCTACCCGCTGTCGCAGGCGCTGCATCATCTGGAGACGGACGCGAAGACTCACTTTGGTGTGTTCATGGATACGCGTCTGCTTTCGATCGCGAGGCGCCTGAACGATCCGGAGCAGTACCCGGTCATCGGCGATTATGTGCTGGCGCAGACCTCGGAAGCGGAAGTGATCGCGTCGGTCTTTGATGCGGATCTGCTGGAGGCCGGTCGTGATGGTCTCGAGATCGGGGGCGGGGACGGCTACGCGGTTGCGGCGTTTCCGGTGCACGGCTTCGACGGTTCGGTCGTGGGCGTGGTCGGGGTGTGGATGGATACCAGCGAGCAGCAGGCCGCGGTGGCGGCGGTGCGGGACTCGGGTCGTCAGCAGATCCGATCTGCGACGCTGGCGAGCATCGGTGGGGGGCTTGCGTTCGTGCTGATCGTTGGGACGATTACTCTTGTTGTGCTGGGGCGTGCGGTGATCCGTCCGGTCCAGACGCTGAGCGATCGGATGGCGGATATCGCGAGCGGATCGGGCGATTTGAGCGCGCAACTGGATTTGTCCACCCGGGATGAGTTTGGTCGCGTTGCGGAGTCGTTCAACACGCTTCTGGGCAAGATTCGCGAGATTGTTGCCACATCGCTGCGAGTTGGCGACGAGGTGGTCGAGACCGCGGCGGAGGTTTCGCGACTAGCGGAAGGCACGGTCGACCAGCTGAGCGAGCAGGCGGGGCGCACGGCGCAGGTCGCCGCGGCTGCCCAGCAGCTTTCCTCGTCCACGGATTCGGTGGCCGAGCACTGCGGTCGGGCGCGGGATCTGTCGGCGAAGACCAGTGAGCGGGCGGCCGAGGGCGGGCAGACGGTGCGGAGCACGGCGGAATCGATGGATGAAATGGCGGGGTTCGTGAAGGACAGTGCCGGCGATATTGAAGATCTTGGCAAGCGCAGCGAGGAGATCGGGGCCATCGTCACGGTCATCAACGACATCGCGGACCAGACGAATCTGCTCGCGTTGAACGCTGCGATCGAGGCGGCTCGGGCCGGAGAGCACGGTCGCGGGTTCGCGGTTGTGGCGGATGAGGTCCGGAAGCTGGCCGATCGAACCGCGAAGGCAACCGCCGAGATCGCCGAGTCCATCGAGGTTGTTCGATCGACGACGGACCGGGCGGTCGATCGGATGCGTTCGGGCTTGAGCCGCGTTGAACATGGGGTGGAGCAGGCTCGGGGCGCGGAATCTGGTTTGAGCGAGGTTGTTGCGAGTGTGCGCCGGGTCGATGAGATGATCAGCCAGATTGATCAGGCGGCTCGTGAGCAGACCGATGCCGCGAACGGCATTGCCTCGAATATTGCGGATATCGATTCGATCAGCCGCTCGACGAGCGATTCCAGCCGGAGTGTGGCGGAGCGGATCGGTCAGTTGAGTGCGCGGGCTCAGGACCTGCGTGGTCATCTGTCGAAGTTCAAGATCGATTGAGATGGCCTCGCGATATACTCGGCACTTCTGATGAAGGAGGTCGGGGCGATGTCATCCGATGCGATTCGCAAAGCGTACGAGGCGGTGTTCAAGGCCAAGGCGGATCTGCTTGAGGCCGTGCGGGCTGCGGGTCCTGAGGCGGTGCATGACTGGGAGCTGCTGGATACGAGTGGGAAGCCGGTGCGCCTGAGCGAGTTGTTTGGCGCTCATGATGACCTCCTGGTGGTGCACAACATGGGGCGTGGGTGCAGTTACTGCACGCTGTGGGCCGACGGTTTTCGCGGCATTGCGGACCATCTTGAGCGGCGCTGCGCGTTTGTGCTGTGCAGCCACGATCCGCCTGAGATCGTGGCTGCTTTCAGTGCGGAGCGGGGTTGGAACTTTCGCTGCGTGAGCGGAGCGCAGAGCGACTTTGCGCGAGCCATGGGGTATGCGGATGAGAGTGGCCGGTCGCATCCTGGCGTGTCCTCGTTTCACAAGCAGTCCGACGGTTCGATGGCGCGGATCGCGCACATGCCGTTCGGGCCTGGGGACGACTTCTGCGCGCTGTGGCCGCTGCTTGATCTGCTGCATCATGGAAGCGGTGGATTTCAGCCGTCTTGAAGATGGCGGTGCGGGATAGCATGTCAGATCCGGGCCGGCCGGCTTAAGGCCAGTGTTTTTGGTGGGTTATGGGCGGCGGCTCCTGCTCCGCACCACTGCTTTGGGCGGCCGGAGCAGGAAAATTTGAGCGCGGCGTTGAAATTTGTGGGAACAAGGAATATTCTGATTCTGAGCGCGATTACTGATTCGACAGGCTCCCTTGGGCTCGCGTGTCGCGGGCTTTCGGGGAGCGAGATCGAACTTCCGCTCTTTCAGGAGGATGACCCATGAACCGTGTTTCCCGTTCGCTCGCTTTGCTTGGTGGTGCCGCGTTGATTGCCGGTGGTGTTTCGACGCTCACCGGGACGTCGGTACCGGTGCCGGGACTGACGGCGCAGACTGTCGGCGCGACGGCTGTCGCGGCTGATGAGTACGGCGTGGACGCGGTGCACTCCTCGGTGGTCTTCAAGATCAAGCACGGCGGCGTGTCGTTCTTCTACGGCACCTTCGCGGGCATGGACGGCAAGTTCCGCATCGACACGGCCAACCCTTCGAACACGATGCTGGATATCTCCGTTGAAACCGCCAGCGTGAACAGCAACAACTCGCGTCGCGACGGCCACCTCAAGAGCCCGGACTTCTTCAACGCCGAGCAGTTCCCCACCATGACCTTCAAGAGCACCTCTGCGGAGGCCGGCGCTGATGGCAAGGTGATGGTGACCGGTGAGCTGTCGTACCGCGGCAAGACGCAGACGATCACCGTACCGATCATGATGACCGGTGAAGCGCAGTCCAGCCGCGGCGCTCGCCAGGGCTTCCACACGGAGTTCACGATCAAGCGTTCGGACTTCGGCGGCAGCTACGGCATCGAGAACGGCTCCCTGAGCGATGAGGTCACGCTGATCGTTTCGCTGCAGGGCATTCGCGGCTGATTGGCAATCTCTTTTCTCCCTCTCCGCCCTCCTCCAGGCGGCAACCGGTGCCGGTGGCCCTCCTCCGCCGGCACCGGGCCGCCACCCCGATTCGGCTGGCTCGCTGGCCGAACCTCCTCCTCCAACGCGTCGCCGCGCTGACGCGCAGCGACGCGTTTTCTTATGCCGACGGATACCAAGACTATCGTGCTGGGCTTTGTGGTCCCGCTGCTGATTGTGACGCTGTGCATGCTGGCGTCGTGGCGTCCTTGGGCGACGGTGCGGTACACGCTCAGCGAGACGGATGAGACGGTGCGCGATCCGAAGTATCGGCTGCCGCGCGGGTGGTGGGGCGGGGCGCTCGGGCTTGGACTTGGTGCGATCGCCGCGCACTTCGGCACTGTGTCGGGCTTTGATTTTCCTCCTGTTGCGTCGTACGACTGGCGTTTTGTCGCGGCGGCGGTCATCACGCCGTTTGCGCTGCTGATCGCGCTGGTGCGGATGCCCTGGGCGGCGATGCTGGCGCTTCGGTTCGTGCTCAGCGCGGGTGCGGTGGCGGGGGTGGCGTCGCGCCGGTTCATCAATGAGCAGTGGGAGATTGGCACCGGCGTGCTGCGGGTCGTGGCGCTGGCGCTGGTGATCACGGCGGTGTGGACGATGCTCGACACGATCGCGACGCGGCTCAAGGGGGCTACTCCGGTGATCATCGTGGCGGGGCTTGCGCTGGCGACAGCGCCGCTCTTGATTTTCGATGCGGCCTACGCCTCGGCGGGTAATGGGGCGCTCGCGCTGGGTGTGTCGCTGGTTCCGGCAATCGTGCTCGCGTGGTGGCGGAAGCCGATCTCGGTGGCGCGGGGTGGGGTCGCGGTCGTTGCGCTGATGCTTGGGGTGTTCTGGAGCGATGCGGTGGTCTGGCAGGGCGGGGTCAACGCCTGGCAGGGCGCGGCGTTCGTGCTCGCGCCGATCGGCGCGCTGGTGTGGGCGGTACCTTGGGTGAGCCGCAGGAAGTCGCTGGTGCGCAGCGTGATCACGATTGGCGCGGTGGCGCTGCTGCCGACGATCGTGGTGGCGGAGACGCTCAGCCGCGTGAAGTGGGTTGAGTACGGCATCGATCTGCCGCAGCTACGCGGCGGGGACGATGGTGCGGATGCCGAAGTTGAGGATGAGTATGTGTGGTGATGGGCTGGCGGGCTGTTGATCAGTCGGCGAGTACCACCACATCCTTCGGATCGACCTTGAGGCCGATGGCGGCGTCGCGGGTTTTGCCCGAGTCGTCGACATGGCTGGGGTGCAGTTCGAAGACCTTGACGCGGGTCTTGCCGGGCAGTTCGACGATGTACTGGGCCATTTCGCCGAGGTAGATGGTTTCGACGATGGTGCCGTCGATGGCGCCGGGGGTTTTGGGTTCGACGATGCGCATGGCCTCGGGTCGGACCGAGCAGGTGACATTGCCCTTGGCGGGGAGGTTGGCGGCGTCGAAGGCGGTGGATTCGAGGTCGCCGGCGTCGGTGTGGAGTTTGAGGAGGGCCTGGCCGTCGTCGGTGCGGGTGGAATCGGTGACTTCGGCGGCGAGGAAGTTGGTCTCGCCGAGGAAGTCGGCGACGAAGCGCGAGGACGGACGCTGGTAGAGCGTGCGGGGCGGGCCGACCTGCGAGACGATGCCCATGTCGAGCACGGCGACGCCGTCGGCCATGGAGAGCGCTTCTTTCTGGTCGTGGGTCACATAGACGGTGGTGATGCCGGTCTCGGAGCAGATGCGCCGGATCTCGGTGCGCATCTCGAGGCGGAGCTTGGCGTCGAGGTTGGAGAGCGGCTCATCGAGGAGGAGGACATCGGGCTTGACGACGAGGGCGCGGGCGAGTGCGACGCGCTGCTGCTGGCCGCCGGAGAGCTGGTTGGGCTTGCGCTCGGCGTAGGGGTCCATGCGGACGATCTTGAGGGCCTCGGCGACGCGCTGGTCCTTCTCTTCCTTGCCGACTTTGCGGACACCCAGGCCGAACGCGACATTCTGGGCGACGGTCATGTGGGGCCAGAGGGCGTAGGACTGGAAGACCATGCCGGTGTTGCGCTTGTTGGGGGCGAGGCCGGTGACATCGCGGTCGTTGAAGAGGATCTTGCCGCCGGTGGGCTCGATGAAGCCGGCGATCATGCGCAGGAGGGTGGTCTTGCCGCAGCCCGAAGGGCCGAGCAGGAAGAAGAGGTGGCCGGTGGGGATCTCGAGGGAGATCTCATCGACGGCCTTGGTGACACCCCCGCCGGGGGTCTGGGCCTTGTAGTGCTTGGACAGCTTTTCGAGTCGGATCGTGGTGGACATGGGGCGGATAGGGTAGCAGGAGCCGTGGATTCGGTCCGGATGGTGTGAAGATTGGGTGAGTGGAGGCGTTGGTGGCTTCGAGCCAGCACGGGTTGCCCTTCGGGACAACCCGTGGCACCCGGGCCTGAGTGAATCCGACGCATAGACTCTGGCATGCGGATCTTTGTGACCGGGGCGACTGGATACATCGGAGGGCGGCTGATCCCGCGGCTGCTGGAGGCCGGGCACGAGGTCGGGGTGCTGGTGCGTAGCACGGATCGGCTGAGTTCGGGGATCGATCAGGCTCGGCTGACGATCGTGAAGGCGGATCTGCTGGATGCGGAGTCGTTCGGTGCAGATGACCTGCGCGGGTACGACGCGGCGTATTACCTCGTGCACTCGATGCTCGGGGGCAAGGACTTCGAGGAGCGGGACGAGCGGGCGGCGCGGATCTTTGCTTCCAAAGCCAGCGAGGCGGGCGTGAAGCACATCGTGTACCTCGGGGGGATTCAGCCGGAGGGGATTGAGGAGGATGAGGTGTCGCCTCACCTGCGCAGCCGCGCCCAGACGGGTCGGGCGCTGGAGGAGGAGCTGCCGGGCGGGGTGACGGAGTTTCGCGCGGGGCCGGTGATCGGGTCGGGCTCGGCGAGTTTCGAGATGGTGCGGTACCTGACCGAGCGGCTGCCGGTGATGCTCACGCCGCGTTGGGTGAAGAACACGGTGCAGCCGGTGGCGGTGCGGGATGTGCTGTCGTACCTGATGGCGGCGATCGAGCGCGGGCCGTCGGGGATCGTGCCGATCGGCGCGGACCGGATGACCTTCGCGGAATTGATGCAGACCTACGCGCGGGTGCGCGGGCTGACGAAACGGGTGATCATCCCGACGCCGTTTCTGGCGCCGCGGCTGGCGGCGCGGTGGGTGGGGTTCGTGACGCCGATCCCGAACAAGCTGGCGGTGCCGCTGGTGGAGGGGGTGGTGCGTCCGCTGTGCGCGGATACGAGCAAGGCGGAGGAGTTGTTCCCGGCGGTGAAGCCGATGTCGACCGAGGAGGCGGTGGAGCGGGCGCTCAAGCGGACGGAGAAAAACGCGGTGGAGACGCGCTGGACGGGCGCGATGGTGGCGCACGACCCGCTGGATCTGGATGATGAGGAGGGGCTGTTCCGCGAGGTGCGCCGGATCACGGTGGAGGCCCCGCAGGAGGCGGTGTACCGGTCGTTCGCATCGATCGGCGGCGAGGCGGGGTGGCTGTCGTTCGACTGGCTGTGGCGCGTGCGCGGCGTGATGGACAAACTGGTGGGCGGGCCGGGGCTTCGGCGAGGACGGCGGCACCCCTTGGACATCGATGAGGGCGAGGCGCTCGACTTCTGGCGGGTGGAGAAGGTGGTGCGGGGCGAGTCGCTGCGGTTGCGGGCGGAGATGCGCCTGCCGGGTCGGGCGTGGCTGCAGTGGGAGACGCAGCCGGACAAGTCGGACCCGGCGGGGAAGACGCTATTGGTGCAGACCGCGCTGTTCGAGCCGAAGGGCGTGCCGGGGTTTTTGTACTGGTATGCGATGGTGCCGGCTCACCTGTTTATCTTCGGGTCGATGGCGAAGGCGGTTGCGCGAAGGGCGGAGAGACGAGGGGAGTCTTGAGTGGGTGGCGTGGTCTGAGCGGAGCGAAGGCCACGAGGAGCCGCCGTTGTGGGCAGAAGTATATGGGGGTGGTGATTTCGGAGACCCTTCTGTTGTCCTCGTAGCCTGCGCTTCGCTTTGACCACGGCACCCGGATCAGGTCACTTCGTAACCGACCTCGTGAACAAGTAAGCCGCGGTTCCGTTCATCGCGATGATGAGCATAATGACCCAGGTTTGGGCGAATTGCTTTGACTCACCGGTGATGTCATAGGTAGTCGATGCGATGTATTCGGTCTCCAGTGCTTCGCGGATGCTCTCGGGCGGTATGCCGTAGTCGCGAGCGATCTCGTTCAATATCGTTGACCGAGCCTCTGCTCCGTCGAACGAGTCTGGAATCTGTGTCAAAGGCCAGTTCTGTCCAGCGATGTATCGCACCCTCCAGGTTGGTGTGAAGCTGATCGGGCCTGTGATTTTGGTCTTGCCGGATACCCAGACCGTGATGCGTACATCCGATCGGCTCTCCAGCTCACGCCACTCATTTTCGGGAAGGTCGAAAATGTCTCTGATAAGGGAGTGTGTGAGTTGGTTGTTGCTGTCCCGAACCGCGTGCCACTCAACGGGGTGACGGTGTGGATACGGATCGAAGAAGGGGACATCGGGGTTCGGGTAGGGGGAACGCATGCGTGCTACTGTGGCGATCGTCGCGATATACAGCATGGGCAACGAGAGGACGGCCGTCAGCATCAGGGTCAGGATGGCTCGGTAGAAGAATGACATTGGCGTAGTAGGATATGGGATTGGTGTTTCGAGGCCCTTCCGTTGTCCTCGTGGCCTGCGCTTCGCTTAGACCACGCCACCCGGAGTTGGGTCAGCACCCTCTGAAGGGTTCTTCTGCCACTCGTCGAACCATTCGAGGAAGACGCGTTCGCCTTCGTCGGCTTCGGAGACGACGGTTGCGCCGCAGTTTCGTAGTCTTTCGGCGGCGTCGTGTTCGAAGGTGCGGACGATGACCTGGGTGTCGCCGGCGAGGCGCATGAGGCGTTCGTGGTCGCCGATGCGGCGCATGGTGGAGACGACGAGTTTGGCGTCGCGCAGGCCGAGGCGGCGGAGGAGCCAGGGGTCGGCGCCGTCGCCCCGGATGGCTTCGACGCCGTTGATCTCGGCGAGCTGGTCGATGACGGCGGAGTCGTCGTCGACGGCGACGACCTTTTCGCCGGCTTCGGCCACGCAGCGGATGATCTCGCGGGTGCTGGTGCCGCAGCCGATGAAGATGAGGTGGTCGTGGTGATCGACGCTGATGCCCTTGCGCTGCGGGCCGGGGAGCAGGTGCATGATGCGCCAGGTGAAGCGTTCGGAAGAGATGATGGGCGAGACGACCATGGTGACGACGGTGAGCAGGACGATGGTGCCGACGACGCTCTCGTCGATGTGGCCGTATTGCAGACCGAGCAGGACGACGAAGATGCTGAGCTCGCCGGACTGAGCGAGGAGGTTGGTGACCTCGATGGAGGATCGTGTGGTGAGGCCGAAGCGTCGGGCGAGGGGGATGAGCAGGAAGGGCGCGAAGAGGAGGATGGCGGCGAGGAGCAGGGCGTTGAAGATGACTTCGGCGGCGTGGAGGTTGCCGACGACGGTGCCGAGCAGCACGCCGAGCGTGACGAAGAAGACGGCGAGGAAGAAGTCGGCCAGTGAGCCGAGCTGGCCCCGGACGAGGCCGCTGACGGGGAAGCGGCTGAGGGCGATGCCGGCGAGGAAGGCGCCGCTCATGAGCGGGACGCCGAGCCAGTAGGCGGCCCCGACGAAGGCGAAGAGGGTGGCGAGCATCATGAGGAGCAGGGCTTCCTCATCGCGTTCGTAGCGCTGGATGAGTTTCGGCGCGACCCAGCGTGTGCAGACCCATGCCGCGACCATGAGCAGTGCGGTGGCACCGATGCCCTGGGCGGCGTCGGTGACGCCGGTGCTGATGAGGACGGGGATGAGCAGGATGACGAGCAGGTCCTGCAGCAAGACGACGCCGAGCGCGAGGCGACCGAAGGATTCGAAGAACTGTTCGCGTCGGCGCAGGAGGGTGACGACGATCAGGGTGGAGCTGGAGGCGATGGCCAGGCCGATGTAGAGGGCGGCGCGCATGCCGAAATCGAGGAAGATGGCGGCGCCGAAGCTGATGCCGCCGAGCAGCGCGAACTGCACAAGGCCGAAGATGAGGGCGGTGCGCTTCTGTTCGCCGACGGCCTCGCCGTCGAGCTCGGCGCCGACGACGAAGAGCAGGAAGGCGAGGCCGAGCAGCAGGGTGCTCTGCAGGTCCTGGGCCGAGCCCATCCAGCCGGTGACGCCGAGCACGATGCCGGTGCCGATCATGAGGGGGATGCTCGGCACGCGATAGCGGATCGACAGGCCCATGGCGATCGAGGCGGCGAGCAGGATGAGCATGACCTCGAGCATCAGAGTTCCGCCCCGCACTGGCTCATGAGGTCGCGCAGGCGATCATCCGCGGCGGCCTTGGAATCCAGGATGAAGGCCGGGCCGAGCGTGCGCAGGCCCTGGAGGACCGAGCGGTCGAAGCCATGGACCGCGACGGGAACGCCGAGGGCGAGACAGCGGTGGACGAAGAGTCGGTTGGCCTCGTCGATCTTGAGGGCGCTGATGGCGAGTTTGGCTTTGGCGAGGTTGGCTTCGGCCAGCGTGTCTTCGTAGGAGATATCGCCGAGGCGCTTCTCGACGGGCAGGCCCTCGAACTTGTGCGGATCGGTGTCGATGGCGAGGACGCGCTCACCGCGATCGGTGAGTGATTTGGCGATCGAGCGGCCCATGGAGTTCATGCCGACGATGACGATGTGGTCGTGTGGCTTTTCGTGGTGCTGCTGGCCGGAGCCCTTGTCGCCTCGGGATGCGATGCGATCGAGGATGCCGCTGCGATCGAGTGCGGCGTAGACCCGCTCGCGCACGCCCATGAGCATGACGGAGGCGACGATGGTGCTCAGGCCGACGACGCTGAGCAGGGAGACCACGCTCTGGCTTTCGCCGAAGAGGCCAGCGCCGAAGGCCGCGGCTCCGAGGATGAGCGAGAACTCGCTGATCTGACCGAGCGTGAAGGATGCATCGAAGGTGGTGCGTTTGGCGTATTTGCTCCAGCCGATGAGGAGCATGAAGACCGGCGGTTTGATGATGACGACCAATGCGCTCAGCAGCAGGGCCGCCAGCCACTGCTCGCGCACCTGTGCGAGGTCGATCTCGGCGCCGAGGGTGACGAAGAAGACGGCGATGAAGAAGTTCATCAGCGGGCGGACGCGACGCCGGAGGTCGTTGCGCCGGGGGAGTTGGCCGAGGCTGACGCCCGCGAGGAAGGAGCCGATTTCGACGGAGAGGCCCATGAGGTGGGCGAGTTCGACGAGCACGAAGCACCAGGCCAGAGCCCAGATCATCGCGGCCCGGGGAGACTTGGAGACCATGCGGAACAGCCAGGGCAGCACGAAGCGCCCGGCGAGGAGCGTCAGCCCCAGCAGCAGGCCCATGAAGAGGAACGCACGCCCGAGCCCGGGTGCGACGGCGCCGAGATCCATGCCTTCGCCGGAGGTGCCTGCCTCGCCGAGCCCGGCGATGACGGTGAGCACGACAATGACGGCGATGTCTTGCACGAGCAGGATGCCGACGGCGACCCGGCCGTACGCGCTTTCGAGATCGCCTCGCTGGTCGAGGAGTTTGACGACGACAACGGTGCTGCTGAAGCCGAAGGCGATGCCGAGCACGACGGACTCGACGAGGGAGAAGCCCAGGGCGAGCCCGATGCCGAACACGCTCGCGCCCATAACGAGCATCTGCCCTGCTGCGGCGATGACCGCGACGGGCCCGACCTCCCGGATCTCCTTGAGGCTCATTTCGAGCCCGACCAGAAAGAGCAGGAGCACGATGCCGATTTCGGAGAGGGTGGCGAGGGGGCCGGGATCGCCCTGGGTGGCGACGGCGCTCGCGCTGTCGGGGAGGAGCCCGAGGATGGGCCCGATGAGCAGGCCGCCGATCATGTAACTGACGATGGACGGGATGCGAAAGCGTCTGCCAACGACCATCAACACTGCGGCAGCGATGACCGTCAAGCCCAGAGATTCGAGGAAGGCATCGCTCGTCACAGCGCGCGATTGTAACGCATGCCCCATAACGCCCATTGCGGCTGAGAGGGGCACGAAAAAAGCCCGACGCCGAATCGAGATTCTGACGCCGGGCCTCGTGGGGGTCTGGAAAGGGCCGCGAAGGCGCGGTGGGAGGAGAGTTCCGCCCGCGCCGGAGTGTGTCCAGGAGTGCTTGCCCCTCCCTGAGGCGAGCGGTCCCTGTGCCGAACCGGTCGCCTGTGAAAAGGGATTCGACCGAAGTTCGCGCTTGGTTCCACCGGTTTGCGAGATTTGCGTTGCATCGGGTGACCGTTTTCTGGTGCCCAGATTCAGGCCACTTTCCGAAACAAATCATCCATTTGAGCGTCGCGGATCAGAAGTCGATCGCGCCGAGTTCGCGCAGTTTCATCATGGCCTGCTGCAGGTCTGACCAGACACGACGCCGATTCTCGGGCGTGTAGGCGCGGAGGAGGTAGGCGGGGTGGTAGGTGGGCATGAGGGGGATGCCCTCGAAGTCGTGCCAGGTGCCTCGGAGTGAGCCCATGGAATCGCTGTTGCGCAGCAGGTAATTCGCCGCGGGTTTGCCGAGGGTGACGATCACGCGCGGCTGGACGATGCGGATCTGTTCTTCGAGGAAGACGCCGTCCTGCGAGGCCTCTTCGGGGGTGGGGGTTCTGTTGTTCGGCGGGCGGACTTTCAGAACATTGGCAATGTAAACGCCTCGTGAACCTTCGGCGGCGCGATCGAGTTTCATGGCGCCGATCATCTCGGTCAGCTTCTGGCCTGCTCTGCCAACGAACGGGACGCCCGAGGCGTCTTCGTCGGCGCCGGGTGCTTCGCCGATGAACATGAGCGCGGCGTCGGGCGATCCATCGGAGAAGACGATGTTGCTCCAGCCGGAGATGTTTTTGGCGACGACGCTGTCACGCTCGTAGCGTGCGCGGAGTTCGGCGAGGCGTTCGTGCTTGGAGGAGTTGGAACCGGAAACGGAAACCGGCTGGGGTGCGGGCGAACTGGACTTGGAGCCGGTGCTTTTGACTGGGGTTGCCGCGGGTGGGGTCGAGATGGTGGCCGTGGGGGCGGCGGTGCTCGCGCCTTGGGTGCGCGGGGCGATGGGCATGACCTCGACGCCGAGGAGGCGGCTGGTCATGGCGTGCTGCCGCGCGAGGCGCAGCGCGTGATCGTGGTCGAAAGTCACACTCACAGCGCGAGTGTACCCGCTGGTGCGGGGGTGGGCAGGTCAGGCACGGTCAGATCAGGAGTGGGCGTGCGAGGCCGCGATGGGGCGTGCCTTGCGGGTGGTGATCTGCGGCTCGTCGTGGGTGTCGGGTGTGTGGGAGGCGGGGCTGGAGGCGTTGAAGCCGAGGTAGCGCGAGACCAGCTCGCCTCGGCTGCTGGCTTCGAGCTTGCGGTGCAGCGATTTCACATGGTCGTGGACGGTGTGGGGGCTGCGACCGATCTTTTCGGCGATCTCGCGGACGGATGCACCCGAGACCAGTTCGACGAGGATGAGCTGCTCGCGGCTGGTGAGCGGCTGGCTGAAGCCCTTGCCGAAGGCGAGGGCGGCGCGTTCGGCGAGGATGGGCAGCAGGGCGTGGAGGATCTCGGGCTCGGCACGCTCGAAGCGCTGCATGGCGTTGGGAGAACCGACCTCGACGATGATTTCGCGTCCGGACGGGCTGTCGGGGAGGGCGATGTCGGCGCAGAGCAGTTCGCGGATGCCGAGCTTGGACCACCGCTTGCCGGCGGGGGTGACCGGCCAGCGCGACCAGGACGGCAGTTCGCGGAGTTTGGCGATGCGGGGCTGCGCGCCGGCGGGCCCGGGGAGGGCGGAGTCGCTGAGCGTCCAGCCGAGGTCGGTGCTGGAGTCGGGGTGGACGCGGTGGGAGGCGAGCGTTTGGTGGTCGCTGGCGGCTCCGGTGGCGAGGACTTTCATGGTGCGATCGCCGCTGCGCGATTCGGACCACTCGGCGATGGTCACGCTGACGACGCAGTCGGGACAAACCTTGAGCAGTGTCCGGCCAGCGGTTTCACACCAATCAGGGGTTGCGACTGCGGGGAGTCTGGCGATCAGCGAGGCAACTCGGCTGCTGAGGGAGAGATGCGTGATCGAAAGCTTCGCTGCAATCATTGCAAGTTCCCTTTTTCAAGGGGAATGCCGCAACGGTTCGCCGGGTCGGCACAGGCCCGCTCGAACAGCTGCATTGTTCCCCGATCGAATCCCCTTGAGTATCGCCGAGAATGGGGGATTTGCGACCGGAAAAAGACTGGATTTGGGCTTTTTTTGACAGCTTTACCGAACAAACACCCTTGATCTGGTGTGTTTTGAGGCGTTCTTTGCTGTTCTCACATGCTTTTTATTCGGAAAAGCCAGCATTCCGGGCGAGCAAATCGGCGAGTCGGGCCGCCAGGTCGGGGTCGTTGCCGACGATTCGGGTGACCAGTTGCTCGGGTCCGAATCGCTCGTCGCGCGGGTCATCGGTGTAGGTGGCGAGGCGGATGGAGGTCGGCGAGAGGCGGCGCCCGGGCCGATAGACCTGTTCGATGACCACGCTCACGCTGACTTCGATGGTGCCCTCGAAGCGCCGGAGGTCGGCGCTGACGGGGTCGAGCGCGGTGGCGCGGTTGGTGGCATCGGTGACGGGAGAAAAACGGATGGTGGCGATGCGCCGGTTGCGCTGGATGAGGTCGTTGGTGGATTGGGAAAACGATCCGGCGTGATCGATCCACGGCGTCGCCCAGCCGGCGGAGGACACGGGGGCGGTGGAGAGCAGGCCGGCGCGGGCATCGACGCGTTCGGGCGTGAAGTGGTTGTCGCGCAGGACTTCGCGGGCGGCCTCGAAGTAGAGCGGGTATTCGGCAGAAGGGATACGGAAACTGGCGGTGCCGGACTGTTCTGACGCGCAGCCGCCCAGCAGGAGGGCGGCAGCGAACAGGGCGATCAGGACACGGGCGGTTCGGAAGGGCATGAGCAGAGTGTACCGCTCCGAGTTGGACGGGTGCGATCGGGTAGGATGGCCGCCCCTCGCGGGTGTGAAGCCGCGCGGAACCCAGCAGGACCCTCAGCATACGAATCGGAGAGAGACATGAACGCCGCCAGCGGACTCATCAAGGGCAACGCCGTGATCGCCCAATCGGGCGGACCGACCGCCGTGATCAACCAGTCTTTGGTGGGCGTCGTGGAAGGGCTGCAGGGGATCGACGAGATCGGCACGATCTACGGGGCTCGGCACGGCGTGCGGGGGATGGTGGCCAAGGACTTCGTGGACCTCACCAAAGTGCCGCAGGAGCAACTCGATCTGGTGGCGGGCACGCCGTCGGCCGGTCTGGGCTCGACGCGGGACAAGCCGGACGCGGACTACTGCGCCCGGATCTTCGAGTCGCTGCGGGACCTGGACATCCGCTACTTCTTCTATATCGGCGGGAACGATTCGTCGGACACCTGCCGCATCGTGAACGAGTTGTCGAACCAGTCGGGGTACGAGCTGCGCTGCTTCCATGTGCCCAAGACGGTGGACAACGACCTCGTTGAGAACGACCACACGCCGGGGTACGGCTCGGCGGCGCGGTATGTGGCGATGGCGTTCATGGGGGACAACCTGGATAACGCATCGATCCCGGGCGTGAAGATCAATGTGATCATGGGTCGGCACGCGGGCTTCCTGACCGGTGCCGCGGCGCTGATGCGCGAGCGCGAGAACGACGGGCCGCACTATGTGTATGTCCCGGAGCGCACCTTCTCGCTGGAGAAGTTCGTGGAGGATGTGGACGCGGCGATGACCAAGCACGGGCGCTGCCAGGTGGCGGTGAGCGAGGGCATCCAGGACAAGGACGGCACGGCGATCGGCGCGAAACTGATCCAGAACGCGCAGACCGATGCGCACGGGAATGTGCAGCTCTCAGGCTCGGGCGCGCTCGGCGATCAGCTGGCGGACCTGCTCAAGAAGGAACTGAAGCCGATCGGTGGGAAGACGCCGCGGGTGCGTGCGGACACGCTGGGCTATGCGCAGCGGTGCTGGCCTGACGCGAGCCCGGTGGACCAGCAGGAAGCTCGCTCGGCGGGCCGGTTCGCGGCGGGGCTCGCCAAGAGCGGCGACCTCGACGGCTCGATCGCGATCGTGCGAACCAGCACCGAGCCCTACAAGAGCGGGATGAAGCGGGTGGACCTGTCGGCGGTGGCGGCGAAGACGCGCCACATGCCCGACGAGTTCATCGCGAAGGCGGGCAATGATGTGACGAAGGAGTTCCGCGACTGGCTGCGGCCTCTGGTGGGTCCGATGCCGCGGGTTGGGCGGCTTTGAGGGAGTGATGGCGGGCATCGTCAGATTCAGATACCGACACGAGTTCTGCACTCCGCGGGGCCTGCGGCCGACTTCGTCGGCCTTAGACCCCGGCACCCAAGCGGGCTCTTATTCTTGTGATCACCTGAGTTGGATGGCGCCGTGACTCGCCATCGCGCAGCCGCAGAGTTTGTAGAGGGCTCGGGCACCGACTGAGGCGTTCCATTCGCGGTCGCCTTCGGTGGGGCAGACTTCGACGAGGTCGAAGCCGATGACGGTTTTGCCGGCGCGCACGAGGCGTTCGAGGATGAGCGCGTATTCGCCGAAGTTCAGGCCTCCGGGGACGGGGGTTCCGGTGCCGGGGCAGAGGTCGGGCGAGAGGCCGTCGATGTCCACGGTGATGTAGACCATATCGGGGAGTTGCTGGATGGCCTCGTCGATGAGGGCCATGACCGATTCGCCCGCGGCCCGGCGTCGAGCCCAGTCCTGATCGAAGTGGGTGACGACTCTGCCGTCCTTGCGGGCCGGGTGATTGAGTTCGGCTTCGCAGTAGTCGCGGAGGCCTAACACAATCACCCGGCCCGCTTGAGGTTGGCGCAGCGATCGAGGGTGTTGTGCAGGATCGAGGCGTGGCTCTGCTCGAAGCCCTCGAAGGCGATGCGCAGGTCCATGTGCGCATCGATCTGCAGGATGCCGAACTTGGCGTTCTGGCCGGCGACGAATTCATCGATGGCGCGCATCGCGCCGAGGGGCGTGGAGTGGTCGCCGCCGAGCAGGGCGGGGATCTTGCCGGCTTCGAGGACGGACCGGGTTGATTCGTAGACGGACTGTTCCATCCTGGCGGAGTAGTCGTTGACTTTGGCGAGGTCGGCGTCGCTGCCTTCGCCGCCGGCCTCGATGATCGGCTCCGAGATAGCGCGTGCCTCGTCGCTCCATTTGGCGATATCGGGGTCGGCCTCGCGCAGGAAGATGCCGTGCTCGTAGAGGCGCCCGTACTGGTGGTCGAAGAGATCGACCTGCATGGAGGCGTCGTGGATGGCCTCCGGGGCCGCGGCGGTGCCGGTGTGGTAGCTGGTGGTGGCGTCGAAGGGGACGGGGGTGATGACGATGAGAGACTGCGCCTCGGAGTGGGGCAGGCCGTAGATGCCGGAGGCGGTCGCGGCGGCGTCGGGATCGAAGTCGGTGAGGGCCGGTGGTGGTGCGGAGTCGTTCATGGCTTCGAGTGTACGCCCGGGAGCGCGTATGATGCGCGCGTGAAGTATGCGATCGTCATCCCGGCCGGGGGCGCGGACCGTCCCTGCGAAGTCCTCGATGGGCTCACGCCGCTCGGCGCGGCGACGAAGCCGTCGATGGACCGCGTGAGCACGATGGGGCGGCAGGGGAGCGCGCGGACGATTCCCAGCGGTGAGTTGATCGGCTCGGGGACCGGGCTGTGCTCGCTCTTGGGTGTGAGCGAGGCGCCGAGCGACGGTCAACTGCGGGCGAGCGCGGCGGGGATCCCACTCAAGCCGGATGACCTCGCGCTGCGCCTGGATCTGGTCTGCGCTTCAGCGCCGGAAGACGAGGAGAGCGGCCGGTCGGTCTTGCTGTCGCACCAGGCGGCGGGGCTGACCACCGCCGAGGCGCGGGTGCTGCTCAACGATCTGGTGGAACACTGGAGAGCGGCGATGCCCGAAGAGGGCACGCTGCTGGATCGGCTGTCGGTGCATGTGGGCTCGCGCGGGGCGCACCTTCTGGTGGATCACGGCGGGCGGATCGCGACGGCGCTGGATGAATCGCCCCTGCGCACCGCCGAGCCGGAGGAACTGATCGGTCGATCCTGGCAGGACGCCGCGCCGCAAGGCGCTGCCGGGGATCTGGTGGCGCGACTGATGGAGGCGAGCCACGGCTGCTTCGCGGGGCACGAGATCAATCGGGCTCGGATCGAGGCGGGCATGCTGCCGGTCTCGATGGCCTGGATCAGCGGTGTGCCGGTGGTCGGTCCGGCGAACCTGAAGCGGTTCGAGGATGCGCACGGCGTGAAGGCGGCGATGGTGTCGCGCTCGCCTCATGCGCTCGGGCTGGCGGGGCTTCTGGGGATCGACCGGATCTCGCTGCCCGAAGCCGAGACTCTGTCGGAACGGATCACCTCGCTGGGCGAGTACGCGCGGTCGGCGCTCGACCGGTACGACCTGGTGATCGCCGAGACCGCGGCGACGGCGGAAGCCGCGCTGGACGGTGATGTGCATGCGAAGATCGAGGTGATCGAGCTGATCGACCGGGAATTGCTGATGCCGCTGCTGGCTCGGCTCGAGGAAGAGGGCGACAACGAGCAGAACGCCGAGGAACCGGGCTGGCGCTGCATGGTGGCGTGCGACCGCGTGATCTCGACGGAGGAGCGGCTGCCGCGTGAGGATGCGGTGCCGTTCGCGATGTGCGGTTCCTGGGTGCGGTCGGTGGTGCAGGGGCTGTTCACGGAAGCTGAGGCGAAGCAGGCGGACCTGCACATCGAGCGGGCGAGTGATCTGATGGAATACTTCCTGTACAGCGGGCTGAAGCGTCCGCGCTCGACGCGTCGGCCCCGGCGCGCACCGTCTACCTCATCGAATGAATCCTGAACGAAAGGGGCCGCGTGGTCGCAGGCAACACGAAATCCGGCGAGAACTGGGTCTGGCTGAACGGCACGCTGCTGTCGCACGATGAGGCGAAGGTCTCGGCGTTCGATGCGGGCTTCCAGCACGGCGTAGGTCTGTTCGAGACGATGCACGCGACGATGACTGCGGATGGGCCGCGTGTGTTCCGGGTTGAGCAGCACCTGGCGCGGCTGAAGGAATCGGCGTCGATGCTGCAGCTCACCGAGAACCTGCGGACGGGTGCGCTCGCGGAGGCGGTGGAGCATGTCGTCGAGCAGAGCGGGCTGGTGACCGAGGCGAGCGATGCGCGGGTGCGCCTGACGATCACCGGGGGCGACCTGAACCTGCTGCAGCGCGGCGAGGCACGATCGATGGACCCGACGATCCTGATCGCGGTGACGCCATCGGTGAAGTACCCGCCGGACATGTTCAACAAGGGCGTGCTGGTGACCGTCGCGGAGGCGAAGGCCAACCCGCTCAACTTCCACGAGGGCCACAAGACGCTGAACTACTGGTGGCGCCTGCGTGAGCTGCAGACGGCCTCGACGAAGGGCGCGGCGGAGGCTCTCGTCTTGCAGGTCACGAATCATGTCTGCGGCGGCGCAGTGTCGAACCTGTTCGCGGTGATCAACGGCACGCTGGTGACGCCGATGGCGCGCGGCGAGGAATCCGAGGGCGATGTCTCCAGCCCGGTAATGCCGGGGATCACGCGCAAGGCAATCATCGAGTTCGCGGCGGCCAGAAACATCGGCTGCGACAAGCGCTTGCTGGCTGTGGGTGACATCCTCGACGCGGACGAGGTGTTCCTGACGAACTCGAGCTGGGGTGTGCTGCCGGTGCGCGCGATCGAGGCGAAGACGATCGGGGCGGGGATGCCGGGTGAGATGACGCGGGGATTGCGGGAGGCGTGGCTACAGGCGCTGAAGAGTGAAGTTTGAGTGATTGGAAGGGTGGCGTGGTCTGAGCGCAGCGAAGGCCACGAGGAGTTGCTGCATGACTCAGCAGAACCGCAGGCATCGAGTTCGATATGAGTGCCCTGGCCATATTCGTTTCCTCACATGGGCCTGCTACAAGCACATGCCGTTGTTGAGAGGTGCGGGGGCAAGAGATTGCCTACTGAAGCAGATTATGACGGCCCGGTCTGTGTGCGGTTTCAAGCTGTATGCATGGGCGATCATGCCTGATCATGTTCATCTGCTTCTTCGCCCGGAACTTGATGTCAGCGATGTCTCAATGATCCTCCGAACGATCAAGGAACCTTCGGCGCGAGCGATACTCGCGCAATGGAGGCTGCAGAACGCGAGAATTCTCGATCGGCTTGTGAGTCCTCGCGGGACGACGCACTTCTGGGAACGCGGGGGCGGGTACGACCGCAACATTTATTCTCGCGAAGAGTTCGTCGAGAAGTATGCTTACATCCATTCGAACCCGGTGCGAGCCGGTCTCGTGAAGCACGATGCGGATTGGGCATGGTCATCAGCGTTTGCGGACCGCAGCCGAGTGAGCGAAGAATGCATGCCCGATCCGTTGCCGCCGTTGTGAGGGCTGTTCTGCATTCCTCGTGGCCTTCGCTGCGCTCAGACCACGCCACCCCTGGAACACGCCACCCTTGTAATCACCGCTGTCCGCTCCGAACCACCCGCACATTGCTCCGCCCCTCGTTCGAGCTGCCTGAGACCTTGCCGAGCAGGCGGCGGATGCCGATGACCACGGCGAGGACCGCGACGACGATCAGGCCGACGGCGAGGGCGAACAGGCCGATGATCACGCCGAGGCCGACGAGGATCAGGAAGAGGATCGTGCCGAGGATGCGCTTGGGGAGCGACTGCTCGCGCTGGAGCTGCACGAAGCGGACCCGGGCGGCGTTTCGGAACTGGCTCGCGGCTCCAAAGGGCGAGCCGCCTGCGCCGAAAGGATTGGCACCCGAAGAATTGGGCTGGTGTTCAGCGCTCATGCCTGAATTGTAGGGATTGCGGGGTCGGGAATTCCGCGAGGCGGCGTCACGCGGCACAAAGTCCCTGTTCTGCCGGGAAACGACGGCCGCATCGATGTGGATGACTTGGCGCAATGCTCACAGCGGAGCTGCGGGCAGGTATGATGGATACCGGACATTTCCCGACTTCCAAGGATTGGATGCGCATGCCGAAGACTTCGGAGAAGACCCCAGCAAAGCCCGAATCCGCTGCCAAGGCCGGCAAGGGATTTGTCCACCTGCACCTGCACTCGGAGTACTCGCTGCTGGACGGCGGGAACCGGATCGACCGTCTTGTTGATCGCGTGGCCGAGCTCGGGATGGACGCGTGCGCGGTGACCGACCACGGGAACCTGTTCGGCGCGATGGCCTACTACACGCAGGCCAAGGCGCGCGGGGTCAAGCCGATCCTCGGGTGCGAGGCGTATGTCGCGCCCAAGGACCGCACGGACAAGACCTACACGGGCGTGGCGGACGGCGGGTACCACCTGGTGATGCTGGCGGAGACGATCCAGGGCTGGCAGAACCTGATGTACCTCG
This sequence comes from uncultured Phycisphaeraceae bacterium, assembly GCA_964543335.1. GTDB lineage: Bacteria > Planctomycetota > Phycisphaerae > Phycisphaerales > UBA1924 > JANSXG01. The sequence continues at coordinate 25,855 of CAZIXS010000026.1, forward strand.
CGTCGGAGGCGTACCTGTCGGGGTTCTACTTCAAGCCGCGGATCGACCGGGCGCTGATGGAGAAGCACAACGAAGGATTGATCGTGATCAACGGGCACCTGGGCTCGGAGATCGCGTTCCATCTGGTGGAGTACGAGAAGAACAAGGATAAGGCGCACTGGAAGCGGGCGGTCGAGGTGTGCGAGTGGCACCAGCGGGTGTTCGCGCCGACGGAGAAGGGGCCGCGGTTCTTCATCGAACTGCAGCACCATGTGCCGGAGCAGATCGCGATCAACCCGCACCTGATCCGGCTGGCCAAGGAGCAGGGCCTGCCGATCGTGTGCGACAACGACTCGCACTTCCTCAAGGAAGAGGAGTGGGATGCGCACGACACGCTGATCTGCATCTCGACGGGCAAGAAGAAGGACGAGCCGGGGCGGATGCGCTACACGCCCGAGCTGTATGTGAAGAGCCCGGAGCAGATGCGGGCGATCTTCGATTCGCCCAAGGCGAGCCCGATGTACCGCGAAGAGTGGGACGGGCTCGAGGGCAAGACGACGGTGGGTGCGGAGGCCTGCGACAACACGGTGCGCATCGCCGAGCGATGCAATGTGGACCTGGAGTTCGGCAACCACGCGCCGGTGGTGGAGCCGGTCGGACCGGACCCGAAGAAGCAACTGAAGTACAAGGGCGAGCCGGACCGGACGAAGTGGTTCAAGCAGTTCTGCGCGGACTTTGAGGTGCTGCCGTTCAAGCCCGGCGAGAGCAAGCACACCGAGGAGGAACTCAAGGCGCAGTGCGACGATGTGCTGCGCCGGCTGTGCGAGGCGGGGATCATCTGGCGCTACGGCGACCACATCCTCAGCCGCAAGGGCAACGCCCACCACAACGAGAAACGCGCGAATGAGATCATGGACCGGCTGGATCGCGAGCTGGGCGTGCTGCGCGACAAGGACATCAGCGCGTACTTCCTGATCGTGTGGGACTTCGTGAACTGGGCCCGCCAGCACGGCATCCCGGCGACGGCCCGTGGTTCGGGCGTGGGCACGATGGTCGGCTATGTGCTGGGCCTGTCGAACGCCTGCCCGGTGCACTACGGCCTGCTGTTCGAGCGATTCACCGACCCCGACCGCTCGGAGTATCCCGATATCGATATCGACCTCTGCCAGGACGGGCGGCAGAAGGTCATCAACTTCGTGCGCGAGAAGTACGGCCATGTCGCGCAGATCATCACTTTCGGGACGCTCAAAGCGCGTGCCGCGGTGCGCGATGTCGGGCGTGTGATGGACCTGCCATTGAAGGCGGTCGATGCGATCGCCAAGCTGGTGCCCGAGCACCCGAAGATGAGCTTCGAGAAAGCGCTCGCGCAGGAGCCGCTGCTGAAGGGCATCTACGACGGCGACGCCAGCGCGGAGTCCGAGGTGTTCAAGCACCTGCCCGATGGCGCGCCCCGCGATATCCGGCGGCTGATCGACACTGGCAAGGTGCTGGAGGGGCAGGCGCGACACGCCTCGGTGCACGCGGCGGGTGTGATCGTGGCGACGCGGCCGCTGCACGAGGTGGTGCCCTTGTACCGCCCCGCGGGGACCGAGGACACGGTGACGCAGTGGGACGGGCCGACCTGCGAGAAGATCGGCCTGCTCAAGATGGATTTCCTGGGCCTGCGCACGCTCAGCGTGATCGAGCGCGCGAAGTCGCTCATCCGCGAGACGCTGCCCGAGGACGCCATCTGGCAGGCGATGTACCACGACCGCCCGGACCAGATGCCCGACGAGGCCACGCGAGCGCAGGTTGATCCGCTCGACCTCGAGGCGATCAGCTACGACGATCCGCGCGTGTACCGGCTGTTCCAGCGGGCGGATACCACCGGCGTGTTCCAGTTCGAATCCGGCGGCATGCGCAAGCTGCTCAAGGAGATGAAGCCCGACCGCCTGGAAGACCTGATCGCGGCGAACGCGCTGTACCGGCCCGGTCCGATGGACCTGATCCCTGACTACAACGCGCGCAAGCACGCGCAGCAGGAAGTGCCCAAGGTGCACTCGATCGTCGATGACCTGACGAGCGAGACCTACGGCATCATGATCTACCAGGAACAGGTCATGCAGATCGCCAACCAGCTCGGCGGCATCCCGCTGCGTGCTGCGTACACGCTCATCAAGGCGATCTCGAAGAAGAAGGAAAGCGTCATCAACGAGGCGCGCCCGAAGTTCGTCGAGGGTGCGGGCAAACAGGGGCTGGCCAAGAAAGACGCCGAGGACCTGTTCGAGCTAATCCTGAAATTCGCGGGCTACGGCTTCAACAAGAGTCACTCGACGGGCTACGCGATCGTCGCGTATCAGACCGCGCTGCTGAAGACCTATTTCCCGAACCAGTACATGGCGGCGTTCCTCACCTTCGAAAGCCAGGCGCAGAAGGTCGAGGACTGGATCAAGTACAAAGACGACTGCCGCAAGACGGTGTTCGTCGACAACTCGGTGGGTGTGGAGATCAAGCCGCCGGACATCAACCTGTCGGACGCGGACTTCAGCGTGGTGTTCGAGAAGAACGAGGCGAAGACCGCCCTGGGCGGCCATGTCCGGTTCGGGCTCAAGGCGCTGAAGGGCGCGGGGGCGAAGGCGATCGAGGCGATCGTCGAAGAACGCAAGCAGAACGGGCCGTTCAAGTCGCTGTTCGATTTCTGCGAGCGCACGCCTCCCGGCACGGTCAACAAGGCGACCATCGAGGCGCTGGTCTGCTGCGGGGCCTTCGATTCGGTGCACGGCATCGATGAGCGGGCGTCGATGGTCGCGTCGATCGAGAGTGCGGTCTCGGCGGGCCAGTCGCTGGCCAAGGACCGGGCCGCAGGTCAGACCGCGCTGTTCGGCGGCGGTGACGACGACGCCCCGGCCTTCGACGCCCCCGAGCCGACGCTGAACCGCGCGGCCCCGTGGTCGGAGTCGGAGATGCTGCTCAAGGAGAAAGAGGTCCTGGGCTTCTATGTCTCCAGCCACCCGCTGGATCAGTGGAAGCAGCGGATCGAGAGCTTCGGCACGATCAACACGCAGACCATCAAGGAGCGCAAGCAGGAGCAGGCGGGCGTGCTGGGCGCGCTGGTGAAGTCGGTGCGGATCGTGAACACGCGCAAGGGAGACCGGATGGCGATCGTCACCGTCGAGGACGACATGGGCGTGCTCGACGCGGTACTATTCCCGCGCACCTACGCCGAGTGCGGCGAGTTCCTGACCAACGACTCGGTCGTGTTCCTGCTGGGCACCATCGACTTCTCGCGCGGCGACCCGCAGCTGATCGTCGAAAAGATCGTACCGATCGAGCAGGCCACCGAAAAGCTCGCCAAGAACCTCGAGATCGTGATCGACGAAAACCGCCTCAACGGATCCTCGCAGGACACGATGATGCAACTCAAGGGCCTCCTGCGCTCGCAGTCCACGATGGGCGGCGGCTCGGGCCGGACCGCGGTGCCGCTGACTTTGGTGGTGCGAACCGGCACCGAGCGGATCACGCTGCGCAGCTCGACGATGCGCATCTGCCCGACGGGCGAACTGATCGAACTGATCGAGCGCGTGGCGGGGGCGGGGTGTGTGCGCGTGACCGGTGGGTTGCCGGACGGGTTCGGGGAGCGGAACAACCGCAGGCGGTTTGCGAAGTCAGGGTAACGCGGCGGGGAGTCTTTATTTCACCTGTGGTACTTCAAGACTTTCTGGCGGGCTCATGCGTGACCTCTTCAGTTTCTGCTTTCATTTTCTTGCCGTGAATGTTACAGAATGCGCCAGCCCATATAAGAAATCCAGCGCAAAGATGTCTTTTGATTTCATCAAGATAGGCCGTTCGATCCAATACAGCATCGCTCGGGTTATCGGGGTCGTAATATACATCGACCTCGTCGCCTAGCTTGTATTTTTTTGTTTCGCGATAAGACACGAGGTTTCCCGCGACACTCAGTCGAGTGGCTCGTAGAGCTCGGCCGTTCGCAATGTAGTTCACACCGAGATCGATTTCGTAAGTATTTCGCCCTGAACCACCATAGACATTGTACCGCACAATAAAGCCAGTGGTTTTTACCCAGTCATCAGTTGAACGGCGCTCGAATCCAATTACCACACCGCTCGCAACCAAGAGCACCCCCGCTGTGATAAAGATCCCCGCCATCCATTTCAAAGCTACGAGTCGACCTTCTCTGGTCTTGGGAGTGATGACCTTTGTGATCTCATCTCGGAGCGTTGCCATTCTTACTGTCCGGCTTGGGTTTTGAGAAATCTATCTTGTTGGATACAATTGCGTAACTCATTCCTGTTTCGCAGGGTCACGGATTTATGTATCCGGCTCATTCGCCTCCCGCCAACCCCTCCAACCGCCCGTTCAGCACGCGCAGCAATTCCCGTTCGCGCG